>JAFGIS010000643.1 GCA_016929495.1 Polyangiaceae bacterium
ATCGTCCGCCCGTGGATCTCCCGCCCGTCGCCGCGCCGCCGGTTGTCACGCCGCCCGTATTCTCGGTGCCGCCGCCAGTGGATACGCCACCCGTCGACTGGCCACCTGTCGACTGGCCGCCCGTCGCCACGCCACCCGTTGGGAACCCACCGGTACCGGTCGTCCCGCCCGTGGCCGTACCACCGGTGGTTGCTGGGAACCCGCCCGTCACAGCCGTGCCGCCGAAGCTCACGCCGCCGGTGGTTGTGCTCGAGCCTCCATAGGCTCCGCCTCCGGCGGTCGCCGTCGATCCGCCGGAGCCCTGATTCGAATTCGAGCTGGTTTCGCTCGAACATGCGAAGGCCCAGAAGGCAACGCCGAGTGTCAGGCCGATATGTCGATGGACATGGAACGTGCGTGATGAGGCGAAACAGGTACTCATGGTTGATCCCGTCCGATGCCGAGGCGGCAGCTTCACATGTTGCGAGAGCGGTGGCCAATTCGGATTCTACTGAAGGGCGAGGCAGCGGCAAGTCCGTCGCCCGCCCTGCGCATGTCCGCGTTGGGGGTGAACGCCCCGGCGATGCACGCCAGCCTCGTTCCCCCGGAGTATTCGTGGGTCCTTGCCGTAGGATCTTTTTGATCCGCCCGTGGAGCCGCGACCCGCACCTCCCTGACAAGACGCGGCAGGGGCGCTGCACTCGATGCGCAGCGCCCCTGATTCGCGTTTCCGCGGCTGACTACTGCGTGAGGATCTTGAACTCGATCCGACGGTTCTTTCGTCGGCCGGCCTCGGTCGCGTTGGTGTCGACGGGCTCGCTCTCACCGGCGCCGCGCGAGACGACGCGCGAAGCCTGGATGTCGTGGTCGAGCAACCACATACGCACGGCAGCAGCCCGCTCTTCCGAGAGCTGCAGGTTGAAGTCCTCGGCACCTTCGCTGGAGGTGTGTCCGGTGATCTCGAGACGGATCGAGGGGTACTTCTTGAGCACGTCCACAGCCGCCCTCAGGGTCGCCTCGCTGGTCCTGCGGATCGTGGCCTTGCCGCGATCGAACGTGATGCCCTGAATCGCACCGGTGAACTTCTGCACCTCTCTGGGGATCTCGTCGGGGCAGCCGTCGGTGTCTTCATAGCCGTTCTTGGTCTCGGGCTCCTTGGGACACTTGTCCACGTCGTCCATGATCCCGTCACCGTCCGTGTCGCGGACCGGACATCCGTCGGGGGCAACCCCAGCCTCCTCCGGGCACTGGTCGCACGGCAGAAGGATGCTGTCCTTGTCCGCATCGAGGTCCGGGCAGCCCTTCGGCGCCTGGCCCTTCTCACGCGGACAGTAGTCGTCGGGATCGCGGACGCCATCGCCGTCCGTGTCGGGTGGGCACCCGTCCGAGGTGACCGCGGGCGTGTCCGGGCACGTGTCGAGGTTGTCGGGGACCCCGTCCTTGTCGCTGTCTGCCGGGGGCGCCGGCGGCTCGGACCCGGACCGACCGAGCGTGAAGGTGAGGCCCAGCAGAACCTCCTCGCTGAACGCGACTTTCTGGTACTCGTCGTTGCGGCGACGATGCATGTTCTCGCGGAAGTCCGCGCGAAGAGAGAACACCTCGCCGAAGGGGACCTTGAGACCGCCGCCTGCCTGGAAGGCGGTATCCGCGTCCCTGCCCGTGGGTTGGCTGTTGGTGCCAAGAGCCTCGGCCCCCCCGAGAACGAAGGGGACGACGTACGGGAGCGGCACCTGAAAGACCAGGTGGCCACGATAGGCGAAGAAGTTCACGCGATTGCTCTGCAGGTCGTTGCGGACGTAGCCGAGGTCGCGGCGGGTACGCCCGTCGGCCATCATGAATTCGCCTTCGATCCCCATCCAGCTCAGCGGGAAGTACGCGAGGCGACCGCCGATTTCGTAGGCGAGCCTTTTGTACGGCTCACGTTCGCTGGGGACCGAACCGAGCTTGTGTGCCCCCGAGGGGACGAACAGGCCGCCGAAGAGCCCGACCTCCCAGACGTTGCCTTCGGGCTTGTACCCACCTGCATTCGAAGGTTCATCGCCGGGCGGCGCCGTCTTCGTCGCAGCCGCGTCAGCGGACACTTCCTCAGACTCGCTCGCGTCGGCGCTGTCCTCCGTGCTCATTTCGTCGCCGAGCGAGAAAGAGGCGTCTCCGGACGCGTCTGCTTCCGTCTGGGCCTGCGCCACGCCGGCCCACAAGACCACCGCCGCTGCGCAGTGGAGAGTTCGATATCGCATCATGACTTTGCTCCCATGGAATTCAGCTGAGCGGCCCGGTGGGTCGGAATGACAACGCTGTTGCGGGTCACTCTCGACGGGCCCGAACCCGACCTGGGCGCAACGCTACAGCCAAATCGTGGACTTGTGAACGTGTCCGTCCGCCGGAGCGCATGCTGACGCTTCGGGCTGGCGGGGATGGGATCCAGCGGGGCCGACCGTGCCTGCAAAACGCGCTTCGCGCCGGGTCCGTTGGACTGAGGCGGCGCGACGGGAAGCATCGTGCCGGGCTCGGGCTGCCCTGCGCGCAGCCTGCTCGCCCGCTATCGGCCAGAGGACCGGTTTTTGCGACAACTGCAGCGAGCTCCGTCCATTGCATATGAGGGCACGCCACCGCTCGTACACCCTGCCCCGTTCCCACGGCCGACGTCGTGGGTCGCGCGGCAGTCGAGTGCAGGCGATCGCGCGCTCGGACGGAGGGACCACGCCATGAGATGCAATACGATTACGAGTATTGGTTTGTTTGTTTTCGCAGTCCTGCCCGCTTGTGGCCAGGGCCCAGCCGGATTGCCGGAAGACGAGTCGACAAGCCAGCAGGAACTCACCGACGAACCGGACCCCGTCGCGAGCAGCTCGGTCGCCAAGCCGTCCGCTGCCGACGCCGTGGACGCGGCGCGGCCAGCGACCGACGCGGAGCTGGCGCGCATCAAGGACTATCTCGACGGTCAGTACACGGCGAAGGACACGCGCCATTCGTTCCAGACGAAGTTCGGCGAGACCATCGACTGCGTCGACTTCTTCCGTCATCCAGGGGTCAGAGCGCTCGCCGCGCGCGGCACGCGCGTGTCGGAGATCCCTGCCCCGCCGCCGCCGCCGGACCTCCCGCCAACCACCAAACCGGTCGGGGATCCTTCCGATGATTCATTCAATGGACTACCCGACTCGCAAGGGCGGCCGCGGTCGTGTCCTCGCGGGACGGCTCCGGTCGTGCGCGTGGAAGCTTCCAGTATCATTGCCGAAGGAGGGCTGGACCGATACCTGGCCAACCAGGTCAGGAAACTCGCGCCGCCAGATCCGATTGGCAGCAACGGCGAGTACCATGCCCACGTCTACGACAGGTACACCGATCCCAGCGCCAACATCACGTCGGGCACGAGCACGCTCAACGTCCTCAAGCCCGTCTTCTCTTCGGGCGCGTCGGGGCACAACTTCAGCCTGTCCCAAACCTGGATGTCCAACACGGCGAAAACGCAAACCGTGGAGGCGGGATGGACGGTTGCGGAGTCCGTGAACGGCGTTGGCCAGACCGATCCGCACCTCTTCATCTATGCCACCAACGACGCGTATACGACCACGGGCTGCTACAACAACACGCCCATGGGCACGAAGAGATGCCTGGCCTGGGTTCCCAGCGCGCAATCGGTGTATGCGCCGGGGATGCAGCTGAGCGCCGGAGCACAAGAAGAGCTCACGATCAGCACCCGATACCGGTCGCCCTCGGATTCTCCCGGATACACGGGTCCGGCGGCGTGGTGGATCTACGTCCAGGGTTCTGCGGGCGGCTCCTATATCGGCTACTATCTCGCGTCGGAGTTCGCGGGCGGCGAGATGGCCACCCGGGGTGGGCGATACACGATTGGGGGGGAGGTCTCGGACTCGACGAACACGTGGGTGGTCCCCATGGGAACCGGGGCGTCCGCGCTGGCGGGGCTCGGGCAAGCGGGCTATCATCGCAACTACCGAGCGTGCACCGGCGGCTATGCGGGCGGCTACACTTGGTGCACCTCGGGAGGGACCTTCCCGACTCCGACGAATTTCGACGGCCCGCAGGCGAACGAGTTCGGCTACGACTTCTCGACGACGGGCGGCGGCTCCGGGTGGGGCCCGTACTTCTTCTACGGGAACAACCCGGCGGTCTTCTGGGGTCACGACTATGGCACTCAGTGGTCGCCGGTCGGCGACTGGAACTACGGCAACTACAAGGCGGAGTGCGGCCTGGGCCAGCCCGTCACGGGACTCTCCCAGTACACCTACGGCTCGCATCAGGGTCACGCCATCCTGTGCGGCAGCAAGACCGTCAGCAACGTCACCGGCAGCGGCTGCTATCTGCGTTCCTTCGCCGACGGGGACAACCGTGCTCCGAACACGGGCACGGGCAACTGGGAACGTTACTACTACTACAGGGGCGAATGTGCATCGAACGAGTTCGTCCAGGGGATTTCGCAGAGTACGTCCGGACAGGTCAACGGCATTCTCTGTTGCCCTGGCACGGTCGCGCACACCTCCTGCGAGGTTCAGACCTTCTACGCCAGGGACTCGAGCGGGTACAGCGGCGTCGACTGGGACCCGAACTACTTCAAGGGGCAGTGCCCAGCCGGCAAGTACGTCGCCGGGGTGAGCTCGATCAAGTCCTCTCGGATTGGCGTAGTGGGTGCACCGCACGGCATCCTCTGCTGCAACCAGTGACTCGAGTCGTCGCTCGGGACGCGCTTTCGTGCGGCGTGTGGACGGAAACGCCGCACGAGAGCCGGACCGCACTCACCCGCGCAGCTGCAGCCGAAGATCCGGCGCCAGCCGCGACGGGACGAGGCCGTGAGCGGCGAGTTTCAGGTGCAGCCGCGCCGCCCCCACCTCGATGAAGGGGCTCGACAGCGGAACGAACAGCAACAGCCACGCCGCGGCGCCGAACCCGGCGACGATGGCTCTGTTCGCGAGGATCGCCGACACTCGCGCCGAAGCGCCGAGCCCGTGCCGCCCCAGGCTTCGCGAAAGGTACTCGTGGGCGACGTACAGCCAGGTCCACGAGAGGCCGAGCACCGCGTTGAGAACGACACCGAGGATCGGAATGAGACCCAGCAGCGCAATGAACAGACTCCCGGCGCCAAAGAGAAGCAGAGCGAGGATCGCGGAGACGAGCTCGCGAAGCATGTTGCCGGGTACGTTCTTCCAAGGCTCGGCAGCAACGACAGGCCGTCCCGCCGCGAGTGTTTCGGCGCATTCCGAGATGCGGTCGTACACCGGGTCGCACAGGATGCTGCTGATGCGCCCGGCCAAGAGCAAGGACACGAGGATCGAGGCGCCGAACAGAGCGAAGAGCAGCAGATGCCACAGAACGTTCTGCCAGCCGTGCGCCGAGCTCGTCGGGAGAAGCCGGCCGAGATAGTGAAACGCGACAGCCGACATGGCCACGAAGACCGCGGCGTGCACGGCCATCGGCACGGCGCACAGCCCGAGCAAGCGACGACTCCGGAAGACAGAGGGGATGCCGCCCAGGGCATGGCGGAACCCGAACCAGAAACGCCGGTACGCGGAAGCGGTTGCGAGGTCCGAAGCCGTCACGGTAGCAGGGTACCCGGGTTGCAGCGGCCCTGTCTCCCGTCACCGAGTTGGGTAGTGCTGGAAAAGAGCACCAGCACCGTGCAGCTATCCGCAGGACTGCCGCGTGTGGATGGGGATGGCGCAACTCCAGGTCGGAGTTGCGCCGATGAAATGCCGGTTGCGACTGCGTGGCGCAGGGCATAGGAAGTAGTCAGTTGCCGAAGACTGGCTGTCCTCGCGGCCAGCCAGCCGCTCACTTGCGCAGGCTGATGACCAGCCTCATGTACCAACCGGCGTGGAAGTCGCGCCGCAGGAGGAGTTTCCATGAAGTTCAAGCTGCTTGCCACTAGCGTTGTCATGGTCCTCGCGGGCTGCTCCTCGGAAAGCGGGGATCTGCAGCCGGGCAGCGGTGGTACCGGTCCGGGCGGCGGCACGAACGTCGGTGGTGGTACGGTCGGGAGCAGCGGTAGCGGCGGCGAGACCAGTTTCGGCGGTGCGACCAGCGTGGGTGGCACGACCAGCGTGGGTGGCATGACCAGCGTCGGCGGCACGACCAGCGTGGGTGGCACGACCAGCGTGGGCGGCATGACCAGTCTCGGCGGCACGACCGGCGTTGGTGGCGGCTCGGTCACCGGCGGTGCGACGAGCACGGGCGGCCTGTCAACCGCCGGCGGCAGCTCGGCTCGCGGCGGACGAACGGGCACGGGCGGTAGCGGCGGCGCGACCAGCGTCGGGGGGCGCTCGACCAGCGGAGGCGAGACGAGTACCGGCGGCTTGTCCGCCACCGGTGGTACGGCAGGCACGGGCGGCACGACGGGCAGCGGCGGCGCGTCCACGGGCGGCACGACGGGCAGCGGCGGCGGCACAACGATTGTGTCCGCCTGTGGCCTGCCCCCGGGACCCAATTCGGGTGCGGCAGCGCCTGCCGGGGCCGGTACGAAGATCGACGTGCTCCCGTGGGCAGGCTTCAAGGCCGCGACATCGTTCTCCTTCGACGACGGCAACCAATCCCAGATCGACAACTACAAGACGCTCAATGATTTGGGCGTGAAGCTGACGTTCTACCTGGTGACGGGATGGTCCTCCTTCAACAACGCGATCTGGAAACAGGCCATCCAGGATGGGCACGAAATCGGCAACCACACCCAGAACCACTCGTGCGGCACGGCCAGCCAAGGGCAGAGCGACATCAAGAGCAAGCTCGGCGTGACGGCCTACACGCTGGCAGCGCCGAACGGTGATACGTCGTGCGGGTCCTCCGTGGATCCCTTGAACCTGCTGCTCAACCGTGGCGTCAATGGCGGCAGCGTGTCGTTCACCGCCGACGAAACCAGCGTCTCGAAGAACCTCCCCACGAGCCTTCCGCCGTCGGGCGCCAGCGCGAAGTCTCTCACCGACGTGATTGACGGCGCCTACGGGAAGGGAGAATGGCAGACGTTCTGCATTCACGGATTCACCGGCGATGGCAGTGCCTACCAGCCCATCCCTCTTCAGTCGTTCACCGATGCCGTGACGACGGAGAAGCAGAAGAAAGACCTGTGGATCGACACGATGCAAGCGGTCGGCGCCTACTGGCGCGCAGGTCGAGCGTTTGCCAAAGCCACCAAGAGCAGCTCCGGTACGGATACCACCTGGCAATGGACCGTGCCGGCGAACATGCCGCCGAACACCTGCCTGCGCGTGACGACGGACGGGGGAGTGGTCAAGCAGAAGGGCGCCGCGGTCCCGTGGGATGACCACGGGTACTACGAGATATCGTTCGACGCGGGCGAGGTCACGCTGTCCTCGCAGTAGCTCGCTGGGCCGTCGACTCACGGCTGTCGACTCTCGACCGGAGGCATCCGACCCGATAGTCGACTCGCACGACGTTCGTGCCCCATGGAGGCTAGAACACCCCGACCGCCACGAGCTTCACCGAATCCACCGTGGCCGTCGGCACGACCGCCACCCGCGGCTCGCTGCCCGGCGTGTGCCGTTCGGCGCGCGTCCCGAACTGCCGATAGTAGACCAAGACCGGCAGCGCATAGCCTGACGCGAATCCCACCAATCCTCCGGTGATCACATCGGAAGCCCAGTGTTTCTCCGCAGCGATGCGCAGCATCCCGGTCGTCAAGGCCAGAGCGACGCTCCCGGCGCAGGCAGCGGAGTCCGCGTACGGATCCGCGTACAAGTCGAGCTGCGTGTGGTGGGCGCACACGAGGCCGGCTGCCGTCGCGGTCGTCGCCGAATGACCGCTGTAGAACGAACGAAAGCGGTCCGGTGAGTCACACGGGAACTCGCCTCCGTCGTTGACGCATCTCTGACCATAGGGTCGTTCGCGCGCGGCGAGGCGCTGGGTCACGGCATTCAGAGACAGCGCGAGCGCGTAGGCTTCACTGTTGATGACGAACATCTGCCAGGCGACGTCCGGTGCCTGGCGCAGCGCCAACGTGACCAGCAGGTTGTCGAGGACTATCGGCTGCGCCAACGAGCCGAACAGAAGCACGTTGCTTAACGCGTTGGCGAGCTTGCGCCCGGAACGGCTCCTGGCCTCCAGCGCTTCTCGCACCGGTGTGTCGAACAGGATCGGACCCACCCAGGCGGCCCGTTTGGCTTCCGGAACCACGCCGAGTCCGAAGGCTCCGGCGGTCGCGAACAGGACGGGCGTGACGATGTATTCCGGCAGCCCAACGTGTCGCCAAGGGTCATGCCAGTGAAGACCATAGCGACCGTCCGGGTGCTCCGCGGTCCCGGCGCAGTACGGGCAGCGTACCCCGGGCTGGAATGCGTAGTCGGTCGAGGCGCTCGGTGTCCGGGTCTGCGTTGCGGGGGCCGGCTGGGTCCGCGGGGCAGCCACCACCGTGGACGCGCTCGCAGTCAGGACCAGAAATGCAGAGCATGCGGCAGAGCGAAGGGCCATGAGTCGAGCGGCGCGAGCTTAGCTCGGAAAGCGGGCCAAAGCGCCACAAAACCCTGCACCCGCGCCTCACGGCCGTCCTGGCCCTTGTGACTTGCGGCTCCGGCTGATACGAGCGACCTGTTGGCAAAGAGCAACCTGGCCGTCCGAGTCCTCACTTCAGCGCTGCTGCTGCCGCTGCTGTTGGCGCTGTTGTTTCTGGGGCCGGCGTGGGGCTGGTACCTGCTCGTGCTCGCGGCCTGCATCGTGGCCAGCTCCGAGCTGTTCGCGATGACGCACCCGGGCGACCGCGTGGCTCAGGTCATCGGCGTCGCAACGACCACTGGGGTCTCCGGGGGCCTGTACTGGTTCAGTCAGGATCCGCGCGTCGTTCTCAGCGTGGTGATAGGCGCTACGCTCATCGGGGTCTTGACCCCGCTCTGGCGGCTGGGTGACATCGGTTCGGCGGCGCTGCGCCTGGCGGCCGGCGTAGCCGGACCTTTGTACATCGGCGCGCTGCTCACGTGCATCGCGCTGCTGCGCCACGAGCAGCGGGCGCTGGGAGCCTCGTTCGTGCTCCTGGCACTGAGCTTCGCCTGGCTCGGAGACACGGGCGGCTACTTCGTTGGAAGGCACTTTGGCAAACACAAGCTTTACCCCGCGGTGAGCCCCAAGAAGACGTGGGAGGGACTGTTTGGTTCACTGCTCGGCGCTGCGCTGGGTGCCGTGGTGATTCGCACCTATCTGCTGCCTGCCATGCCGCTCAGCCACGCTCTGATCCTGGCGCTCGTGGCCGGTGGGCTCGGGCAGCTCGGAGATTTGGTCGAATCGGTGCTCAAGCGTTCCGCCGGCGTCAAGGACAGCGGTTTCATCATCCCCGGCCACGGCGGTCTACTCGACCGCATCGACGCTCTGCTGCTCGTGTCCCCGGTCGTCTACCTGTACTCGCTCTGGGGTCCGCTCGCCCGCGCGTTGCCGTAGGCCCACGTCTCGGCCCCGGCTCGCTCAACTGAGCCGATACCCGACCACCAGCGACTGCGCCAACAACCCCCAGCCGTCGATGGCCACGAACAAGAGCAGCTTGAACGGCAGGCTCACCTGGGTCGGGTTCATCATCTGCATGCCGAGCGCCAGCAGCACATTGCTCACCACCAGATCGATGACCAAGAACGGCAGGTAGAGCGCAAAGCCGAGCGCGAACGCCTCGATCAGCTCCGTGACCACGAACGCCGGGATGAGCACGACCAGGTGGTCCGGCTGAACTTCGGCCCGCTCGGCTACGGGGCGCGCGGAGCGGGCGATCTCGAGGAATCGCTTCCGCTCGCTCTTGGATGCGTTCGCGCGCAGAAAGTCCCGCATCGGTTCGCGCACCGCGTTGACCAGCCCGGAAACCAGCGCCGAACTGCTGCCGAGCGTCTCCGGGGTCCAGAGCGGTGCTGCCTTGTCGGCGATCCGCGACCCGACCGGCGCCATCGCCAGGAGCGTCAGCACGCCGGCCAGCGTCATCACGACCATGTTGGACGGCACGTTCTGGGCTCCGATGGCTCCGCGAACGATCTGCAGCACCGTCGAGATCTTCACGAAGGCGGTGACGCTCATGAACGCGAACGGGAGCAGCGCCGCCAGAGCCAGCCCCACCACGAGCACGATCGGCTTGCCGAACAACGTGTCGGCGTTCGCAGGCTGAGCCTGGGCCGGCGCCGCCACGAGAAGCAGTGCCCCCCAAAGGCCGCCGCCGAGTACGATGCCGGAACTAGCGCGGATCATCCGGCCTCTCACCGGTCGTGCGGCTCAGCGCCCGCGACAGGATCTGAGAGAACTCAGAACGCGGCCTTTGTCCTTCGGACAGCGCCAGTATGTCGCTCGGAAGCTCCCCGAGCTTGGTGAGCCCTGCCTCGCTCGCACCGATGATGTAGACCGCTTCGGCCACCCGCACCAGGTACACCGAGCGCCTCCCGTCGAGCGGCAGCCGCCCGACGAGCTCGAGCGGCCCCGAAGGCCTGCCGATCCCGATGCGCCGCGCGCCGTAGAGCACCAAGACCGCGAGCGCGACTACTGCGATCAGGGTCACGAGCGTTTGGACGATGTACGTGGTCATCGGTGGCATCTCGAGAGGGAAACAGGGTACACCGCCCCTCGACGCAACGGCACCCCTGCCAACGCTTTGCTGCCGACGCCACCCCCGGCGCGTTCAACCGAAGGGCGAGGCCCGACCCCGGCTGCGAGGGCGAAGGCGAAGCACAGCCTGGGCGCCTCGCCTTCGGCTGCGGGCGCGACCGGCCCCCGGCGCGCGTCTCGCGGCGCCCGCGGGGGGCCTGCCCAATCGTTCGTCCCGCCGACCGGTGCCCTGCGAGGCACGGCGGTCCCGGCTAGCCCGCCTCGCCCAGTGCCCGGTCGAGTATCTCCAACATCGCATCGATCTCGGATCCCGTGACGCGCAGCGACGGCATGAACCGAAGCAGGCTGTCGCGGGGAGCATTGACGAGCAGACCGTGAGCCAGGCACGCGTCGCGAACGGCGTGGGCCGTGGGCCGCCCGAGTTCGAGAGCCTGAAGCAGACCGCGGCCACGGCTGCCGAGCAGGCCGCGGCGCGCGACACAGGCCTCGAGTCCGCGCGCAAGCCGCTCGCCTGCTGCCCGAACGTGCCCCAACAGCTCGGGGCTGGTGATGGCCTGCAAAACCGCCAGCGCCACGCTGCAGGCCAGCGGCGCACCATGAAACGTGCCGCCCTGGTCTCCGGTTTCGAAGCAGCATGCGCGAGCGTTGCCCAGCGTCGCGGCGATGGGTATGCCGCCGCCCAGCCCTTTGCCCAGCGTGAGGATGTCGGGCTTCACGCCTTCCCACTCGTGCGCGAAAAGCCGCCCCGTCCGTCCGAGACCGGTCTGTACCTCGTCGAAGACGAGCAGCAGCCCGTGCTCGTCCGCCAGCTCGCGCAAGGCCGCCAGGTAGCCGGCAGGCGGTACGACCACGCCGGCCTCGCCCTGGATCGGCTCGACCAGCAGCGCGACCGTGCGAGCGCCGATCGCCTTGCGCATGGCGTCGAGGTCACCAAAGGCGACCTTGGTGAAGCCCGCCGGGTACGGGGGGAAGAGTTGGTCCCATCCGGGTTTGCCGCTCGCGGCCATGGCGGCCAGGGTGCGTCCGTGGAAGGCTCCACGCGTGGAGATGATCTCGTAGGCGCCGTGGTGCTGTTTGCGTCCCCACTTGCGCGCAAGCTTGATGGCGCATTCGACCGCCTCTGCACCGGTGCACGAGACGTAGGCCTGGTGAAGGCCCGTGAGCTCGGTCAGGCGCTGCGCAAGAGCCAGCAGCGGCTCGTTGAAGAACGCAGGACTCGGAGCCACGAGGCGGGCGGCCTGAGCCGTCAGCGCCTGCGTGACCTCGGGCGCCGAGTGGCCCAGGGCGTTGGTGGCCCAGCCCTGCACGAAATCCAGGTAGCGGTGGCCATTCGAGTCCCACACCAGCGATCCGTTCCCGCGTACCAGCACGGGATCTGGGCGCTCTGTCGTGGTCATCAGGTAAGACGACGAGATGGGTTGCATGGGGTCCTCCTTGCTGGGTGACCCCGTCATCGACCGCGCCACCCAGCATCTAGCTCGGCGGTTGCGGTGTACGATGGGCTCGGGTGGTTACTCCGCGCGCGCACGCCCGCATCCGCCGCTGGTAGCAGCGGCTCGTCGCAGGGCGCTGGAGACACGGAGCATCATGTGGAGCGAGAGTCTACCCGAGCTCGGCGGCGTGTGCAAACTCCTTCACGGCCGCGGACGGACGGTCAGCGGCTGGCCCAGACGCCGACGCAGGGTGACGAAGTCGTAGTCCTTCGGGCGACGGCCGGAGCTCGTAGCCACCTCCAACGCCTCGACGCGAGCACGGTCGCACTGCTGGGGCGTGAGCGAGAGCAGGGAAGCGACTTCTGCCAGCACTTGGGTTTCGTGTCGGCTGACGGCGCCGTCGAGCCGCGCCATCCAACTCGCCACCGCGTACACGAACAGCCGGTCCTCGATCGCGAGTCGGGCGAGGTCGATCGAGTCCAGCGTAACGCGCTGCCTGATCCGCGACTTGATCCGGGCCAGCGATGCAGGGTCGAGCCCGTCGAATTCGGCCACGCGCGCTATCGCCTCGGCGTCCTCGTCGTCGAGAAAGCCGTCGGCCCACGCCAGCGCGGCGAGCGCGAAATACACATCGCTTCCCAGCCCAGACTCGTTCATGGCCGACAGCATGCCAGCAGTCCGCGCCGGACATCAAGTAGCCCGGGGCCTCGGACCCCCTCGTTGTTGGGCCTCGATTCGAGAATCGAGGCCTTGGGCCGTTCGTGTCGCAGCTATCACCGACCAGCGCAGGATCGATCGATCGATCGCCGTCGTGGACGGCCCTCGTGCTTGAGGTCGTGGTCACGGGCCGTCGTGTCCTCGGAGGACGGCATCCAATTCGTTGTGCGCTGTCGGGTCCAGAACACTGGGCGGAGAGGGTGGGATTCGAACCCACGGTACCCTTGCGAGTACACATGATTTCCAGTCATGCACCTTCGGCCTCTCGGTCACCTCTC
>JAFGIS010000644.1 GCA_016929495.1 Polyangiaceae bacterium
CACGAACAGCTCGCCGGATTCTGGAAGCCATATGTGTCCTCTGGCGAGCCGATCCGGCGTAGGGTAGGTTGAGAGCTGGGTCCAAACCAAGAGGGGCTCATGGCCGATCGGGCAACATCCAACCCGACAGATGCTCCCCACGAGGCGGGGCTGGTGATGGTCGTCGATGACCAACCGGACGTGGCGCGAACGTTCGCGCGGATCCTGACCCGTGCGGGTTTTCGTGTCGAGGTTTATCACGACGGGTTCTCCGCGGTGCACCGCCTCGCGGACGCGCAATTCGACGCCGTGGTGTCGGACATCGCGATGCCGGGTCTCGACGGCATCGCCCTTCTGCGTGAGATCCGAATGCAGGACCTGGACGTTCCCGTCGTGCTGATCACCGGAGCGCCGAGTATGAGCTCGGCCATTTCGGCCGTGGAGAACGGTGCACTGCGCTACCTGCCCAAGCCGGTCGCCTCCGAGCTGTTGATCGACACCATGACGCACGCGGTCACGTTGGGGAAGCTCGGCCGCGTGCGCCGTCTCATGCTCGAGGCGACGGGACTTCTCGGTGGGCACTTGTCCGACCGGGCGAGTCTCGAGGCTCACTTCGACAGAGCCCTCGTGGAGCTCTTCATGCTCTACCAGCCGATCGTGAGCTGGTCGACGCGCTCGGTGTATGGCTACGAGGCGCTGGTGCGTAGCCAAGAGGCGACGCTGTCCACACCAGCGGCTCTGTTCGATGCTGCGGATCGGCTGGGAAGAGTCACGGAGCTGAGTGCTGCGATCCGTGGGATGTGTTCGCTCCCTCTGCCGCGAGCTCCCGCCTCGGCGCTGCTGTGCGTGAACGTCAACATTCAGGACTTGCTCGACGAGGAGCTGTTCGACGACAATGGCGTTCTGGCACAGCACGCTGGACGTGTCATCTTGGAGGTGACCGAGCGGGCGCGCCTCGAACAAGTGCCGGAGCTGCAGCACCGGATCACCCGTCTGCGCAATCTGGGCTACCGGGTCGCTTTGGACGATGTCGGGGTGGGATACGCCGGGCTCTCGAGCTTCGTCATGCTCGATCCCGACGTCATCAAGCTCGACCGAGCGCTGGTGCACGACGTGGACCAGTCGCAGACCAAGCGGCGACTGGTCCACTCGATGGCGCAACTCTGCACGGAGCTGGGAATACAGGTGGTCGCAGAAGGCGTGGAGACCGTTGCGGAGAGGGACACGCTGGTCGGTGTTGGCGTGGATCTATTGCAGGGGTTCGTCTTCAGTGAACCCGCGCCTCCCTTCGCAGAGCCTCGCCTGCTCAGCGATGCGTCAGGGCACGTGAGCAGCTAGCGATCATCAACGCCCTCGGCCGCCGTGTGTCAACCCGCGGCCCGTTCCGCGCCGGGATACGCCAGACGGCGCGGGCTGCGCCCCGGGCGCCGGTCCTTCTTCGGACAGGCCGAGCCGCGAGCGCAGGACGTCCCCGAGGCTGCCGAGTGGGGCCGACGCGCTGGCGGGTCCCGCGCCGCTCGACGAGTATTCTGCGAAGTTGCGCCGTTCGACCACCTCGGCGACCTGCCGAGCACTCAAACGCAGGCGTCTGCTCGTGCCTGCTTCGATGGCCACCACAGAGAGGGGTTTGCCCGGCGGGTAGGCACGGCGATGGTCGGCGCCTGGTGCCAGCTCGAGCTCGCGGATCGGTACGAAGCCTTCGCCGCGAGGGGTCGCGACGATCAGACCGCCGGCCGTGGCGCCCACGACGGTACCGGCGAGCACTTGGTCGGGTTGGGGTGGTGGACTCTTGTCCGCCATGGCCTGCTTCAGGGACAACTTCACCCGAAGCCCGCGCTCCGTCTCCTCGAGGGCGAGTACGCGCGCCGTCACGTGATCGCCGGTGTGGACGAGATCCTGTGCGCTCTGCACGCGATAGGGAGCCAGCTCGGAGATGTGCGCGAAGCCATCGACTCCGCCGAGATCGACGACCACGCCGTGCCGGTTGATGGTCCGCACGACGCCCTCGACTTCGCTGCCCGGTGTCAACTGTGTCCGGAGGGCCTGCTCGCGTTCCCTTCGCTGCTGCTCGAGCAGAGCCCGGCGCGACACGACGACGGAGCGTCCTTCGTCGCGGACTTCGACCACCCGAAAGGCCAGTGTCTGACCGACGTAGCCGTCCAGGTTCTCGACGTACGTGGAGTCGACCTGGGAGGCCGGACAGAATGCGCGCAGCGGGCCGATCGCCACCTCGATTCCGCCCTTGATCACTTGCGAAACGGTGCCCTCGACGGGCGTACCGGTTTCACGCGCGAGCCGGAGACCAGCGCTGTCGACCGGCGACCCACGGCCCATGGTCAGGGCTAGCACCGGCGCGTCGGGACGAGCATCGACCACCCGCGCAGTGAGCCTGTCGCCGACGCTGACGGAGACGCGCCCCGTCGCGTCGGCGAGTTCGGCTCGGTCGATCCGCGCGTCGGCCGGCGTGCCAATGTCGACGAACACGCAATCCGAGCCGATTTGGACGATCGTCCCCTCGACCTGCTCCCCCTGGCGCAGGCGGCGGCCGGTTCGGGCTGTCTGCCCGATGGTTTGTTCCATCAGCGAGGCAAAATCCTCTGTCTTGGCCATGGGCCGTCTAGCATGCCACCAGCCCTGCCGAGCACAAGCCTCGAGCCGGCGGCCCGAGACGTGCGTGACGCCCAAGCCGTCAGGAGCTACGGTGGGTACCCCAGGCGCGCCCGCAGGCCGACCGGAGCGGGCGTGCGACACCCGAGACGATGAGCCGCCCGGTGCGCGAACTGACAGCAGAGCTCGAGCGCGCGGCGCTTCGTGAGCTCCGTCACGTGTACCGGGATCTGAACGCCACGCACTTTGGCCGCAAGCTCAATGCTGCGGCTCTGCGCCTGACCGATGCGTCGACACAGCTCGGTCGCTGGCGGCGCGATTCTCGTACGATCGAGCTTTCGTGCTCGCTGCTGGAAGAGCTCGGCTGGGATGCCGTGATCGAAGTGCTCAAGCACGAGATGGCGCACCAATACGTCGACGAGGTCCTGGGTATCGTGGACGAGACCGCGCACGGCCCGGCGTTTCGCGAGGTCTGCGAACGACGCGCCATCGACTCGCGCGCCGGCGGCCTTCCCAACACCGGGCCGAGCCGTGCGGAGCAGCACCTGCTCGAGCGAGTGGCCAAGCTGTTGGCGCTGGCGCAGAGCACCAACGAGCACGAGGCGCACTCGGCCATGAGCGCGGCGCAGCGGCTGATGCTCAAGTACAACCTCGAGGAGCTCTCCCGCGGCGATGCCGGGCGCTACGGCTACCGCACGTTGGGGCTCCCCTCCGGTCGTGTCGACGAGAGCCGGCGGATCCTCGCCATGATTCTCGCACAGCACTTCTTCGTCGAAACGATATGGGTTCCCGTATGGCGGCCGCTCGAAGGCAAGCGCGGCAGTGTGCTCGAGATCTGCGGCAGCCCGCAGAACCTCGAACTGGCCGAGTACGTGCACTCATTTCTTCTGGGCACGGCCGAGCGCTTGTGGAAGCAGTACCAACAGGAGTTCATGATCGTCGGCAACGCGCAGCGACGCTCCTACATTGCCGGGGTCATGGCGGGCTTCAAAGACAAGCTCGAACGCGAGCGGACGAAGAACAGGGCGCACGGGCTCGTCTGGGTGGGCGACAAGGATCTGGACGACTTCTTCCGCAAACGCCATCCTCGGGTGCGCTGGGCCCGGTACGGTCCGCGCCGGCGGCCTGCGGCCTACGGAGACGGTCGCATGGCTGGACAGCAGATCGTGCTGCATCGCGGCGTGGGCGGCTCCGAAGCGCGGCCAGTGCGCCAGCTGCCGCCACGACGTTAGCGTCCTCTCTGGCCGAGAGCCCGGGAGCGCGCTACCGGCGTAGGATCACGGCACAGGAGGAGCCGTCGAGGGTCCGAGTCGGCTCGCGGCTGCCGTCGGGCTGCGCGGTCCAGACCGCGCGTTCTCCCCGCTTGTCCAGCCCGAAACGCAAGGTCACGGGTTGGTCGGGGGGGACGCCGGACGCGACCATCGCGTGCCATGCGCGATCGAACCCGCATCCGGGTGGCGCCACGCTGCGGGCGGCAGGCCCTCGCACCTGCTCGGTGTGGTCGCCACGGTCGTCCACGAGGACCAGCATCTGCCCGGTGCCCACACGAGCACCAGGCCCCAGCCTCTTGCCGAGCGGGGGTGTTCCGAAGCGCATCTCGATGGCTGCGCCGCTGCCTGGGGCGATCCGGCCTCCGATGACGTCGGTCACCCTGATTTCCACGAGCTCTGCATCACGATGCCACGCTTTGGCCTTGGATGTGGCGCGAGCCAGAGCGGCATCCAGGTCCACAAGGGCGGCAGGGGAAGGCTTCGACGCACTTTCGGCCGATGACGAAGCACGAGGGGCAATGGGCGCACCCTCGGCCGACGTAGGACGCGCCGGGTCGCCGCCAGCGGAGCCCCGAGGTCTGAGCCAGACCCCAGCGAGCACGATCGCCGCTGCGACACCGAGCCATGGCGCAGTAGCCCGCAGGATCGAGGGCGGAGCGGGCTTGGTCGTGGAACGACCGTACGGGGGCACGCTGCCCCCCGCTGCACCCAACGCGTGCTGCGAGTCGAGCATGGGCGGTCGGCTCGGTAGTTCCGTCGGAAGCCAATGCCCACACTCAGGGCAACGTCTGCTCGCGGAGCTGACCAGGACGGAGCACGAGGGACACTGGATGGTGGGTGGGCTGCCAGCCATGGTCGTCTCCGGCCGACGCCGCACGTCGAGTGCCGGAACCACCGATTGTGCCGTCCGTTCGCCGGCCGCGGCTAGCCTGCGATGAAGGACATGCGTCCACCCGCAGAAAAGACGCACGCCCGGCCCACGGCCGTGGCCGTTTTGGTAGGAGGCCGGTCGGCTGGTGTGCTCACGGGGAGTGGACAACCTAGACGGCGGAGCGTGGCCGCCCGTACGCCTAGCGGTCCCGCAGGGCGAGGATCCTGGGACATCTCGATTGAGGATCGCCGAGCCGTGTGCCTATCATCTGGGCCCCCTAACCGGAGCGTTTCGGCGGGACGAGTCATCGGTGAAAGGCTGCGCGACCACGATCACGACGCGACCCAAACCCCCAGGCCAGCGTCGCACGTGTGGTCGAGCCCTAGCTTGCCGTCCGAGCTCGGTTCCGTGCGTTGGCTTCGACTTCTTGGAGGGCTAACTCTGTGGCGACACCGGACAAGATACGCAGCTTCACTCTCCTGGGCGGACCCGGAAGCGGCAAGACAGCGCTGGCCGAGGCTCTTCTGTACCGTGCTGGAGTCCTGCACCAGGCCGAGGGTGGGCGCGTGCTCGACTTCGAGCCGGAAGAAGGACGCCGGAATTCCACGGTATTCGCCAAGGTCCAGAACCTCACCTGGAATGACTACCAGGTGCACTTCGCCGATACGCCCGGACTGGCGGACTTCATCGGCAACGCCATAGCGCCTCTGGTCGCGCTCGACGCAGCCGTCGTCGTGGTGGATGCGACCGCCGGCGTGGATGTGGCTACCCGCCAAACGTACGATCTGGCCATCCAGCACAACAAGCCCGTGCTGTTCTTCATCAACAAGATGGACAAGGAGCGGGCAGACTTCACCGCCGCTTTGGCCTCGATTCGCAAGACGCTGACGCGTCGGGCGCACCCGGTCGTCATTCCGATCGGACAGGGTCCCGACTTCCGTGGCGTGCTCGACTTGGTCGAGTCGTGCGCGGTTACCTACGACGACGGCAAGGTGAACAAGGGCCCCGTGGGCGACGAGCACCGCGGCGCCTTCGACGAGGCACAAGGTCAGCTCATGGAAGAGGTGGCCGGAACGGACGAAGCGCTGTTCGAGAAACTGGCTTCCGGCGAGCAGCTGACCCGCGAGGACGTGCTGCCTCACCTCATCACGGCGATCAAACAGGGAGAGATAGTCCCGGTGCTCGCGGGCAGTGCGTTTCCCTCCAAGGGGACCACGGTGCTGCTCGATGCGGTCGTTCGGTTGCTCGCGCCTCCCACGGAAATGACTCCACCGGAGGTGGAGCTCTCGGGCGGCCAACGTGGTCCTCTGCCGTTGGATCCGAGCTCCCCCGTAGTCGCTCGGGTCTTCAAGATCTACAGCGATCAGGGCGTGGGCGACATCTTCTACGTCCGCATCGTCACGGGCACCGTCAAGAGCGGGGATGACCTGATCAACACCCGGAGCCGTGAGCGCGAGCGCATCGGCCACCTACTTCGCTTCCACGGCAAAGAACGCAGCGAAGTACCGGAGGCGACGGTGGGCGACGTGATCGCGGTCGCCAAGCTCAAAGGCAGCCTCATCGGAGACACCTTGGCGAGCGCCGAGCGGCAAGTCACGCTCGATCCCGTCGCGTTCCCGAACGCGGTCCACTCCGTCTCCGTCCACCCCAAGACCCGCAAGGACCAGGACAAGCTCGGCATCGCCCTGAGCCGCGTCAGTGTCAGCGATCCGACCCTTCATTACCACATCGATCCGGAGTTCAACGAGACGATTCTCTCGGGCATGGGCGAGCTTCACCTCGAGCTCGCGGCCGGCAGGCTCAAGGAACGCTACGGCATCGAGATCACCGTGGGCAAGCCGCACGTGGCCTACCGGGAGACGCTGACCAAGAAGGTCAAGGCCCAGGGTCGGCACAAGAAGCAGACCGGCGGACACGGTCAGTTCGGGGATTGCCACATCTCGGTCGAGCCTTTGCCGATCGGCAGTGGCTTCGAGTTTGCCGACGAGATCAAGGGCGGCGTCATTCCCGGGAAGTTCATTCCATCGGTCGAGACCGGCGTGCGTGAGGCCATGAAGAAAGGGGCGCTCGGCGGATTCCCGGTCGTCGACGTCAAGGTGACCCTGTTCGACGGCAGCTTCCATAGCGTCGACTCGTCCGACGTCGCGTTCCAGCTCGCGGGCGCGCTGGCCTTCAGGAAGTGCCAGGAGCTGGCAGGCAGCTCGCTGCTCGAGCCCATCATGCGCATTTCGGTGACCGTTCCGGCCGACTACGTCGGCGCCATCACGAACCAGCTGAGCCAACATCGCGGCAGGATCCTGGGGATGGACGGTTCCGGCGACTTCCAGACGGTGACTGCCGAAGTGCCACAAGCCGAGCTCTTCGACTACTCCACCGAGCTCCGGAGCATCACGCAGGGCTCCGGAACGTACAGCATGGGATTCGCCCAGTACGAGCCCGTTCCGTCGCAGCTGGTGGCCGGCATCATCGAGAAGCTCAAGCAGGAGCGCGAAGAACACGCCAAGGGCGCACCGTAGGCCCGACTGGGCCGAGCCGGTCGGGCCGGTCCGAGCGCGTTGGGGGGCCGTTCGTGCCCCGATCAGGCTTGCTGGCCGGCGTGCTCCGTGACCTCGACCCCCTTGAAATCGAGACGGCACGGCGCCAGTCTTCGGGGCGTGTTGACCTCAATACTCAAGTCCAAGGCATGGCAAATCGTTATGGCCGTCGGCGCCCTATCTCTGGCGCTGGGGGTGTTCGGATGCGTCTCCAAGAAGAAGGAGGCCGAAGCAGGCAAGGGGGGCGCCCCGAAGATCGAGTTCGCGGCGACCACCCACGACTTCGGCAAGGTGTCCGAAGGCGAGAACGTGAAGTTCGCGTTCAAGGTCACGAACAAAGGCAAAGCGCCTTTGACGATCGACAACGTCCGTACTTCCTGTGGCTGCGCGGCTGCGACTCCCAAAGACAAGACCATCGCGCCAGGCGCCTCTAGCGAGATCGCGGTCAGCTTCGACACCCGCGGTCGACCGGGCAAGAACCGAAAGGTCATTACGGTCTCGTCCAACGATCCGACGGCGGCCACCAGCCGTCTGGAGATCACCGCCAACGTGGAGCCGACGCTGGCGTTCGAGGCCCGCCACGTGCGCCTGAATCCTGCCTACAACGAGGAACAGGTCAAAGAGGTGCGACTGGTGGGCAGACTCGCCAAGGGGACCACGCTCAAGGTCGACGAGGTGTCCGACCGGGGCCCCGAGGTAGAGCCTCTGCCGCCCGAGGGTGACAAGCCCGCGGGTCTGCGCCTGAAGTTCAAGGGCAAGGAGGTTGGAACCGGTGCGGGACGCGTGTCGGTTTCCACCAGCGTCGAAGACCCGAAGCAGCTGACGCTCCGCTACTCGTGGCAGGTCACCGGCAACATCAAGGTCATGCCGTCCCGCCCCTACTTCGATGCGGAGCGGCCTGGCCTCAAGGAGCGCCTGCTGACGGTGACCAGCAGTCGTCCGGATTTCAAGTTGACGCGGGCCACGGCACAGGGCCCCTTCAAGGCGACCATCGAGAAGCCTGCTGACGGCGGCGTGGGCTACGCCGTGCGTGTCGTGTACACGGCTGAGCCTGGCGCTGCCCCCAAGCCGAAGCCAGCGACTGACAAGCCGGGAGGGGAGAGCGGAACACTGCTGCTCATCAGCAACGATCCCATCGAGCCGAAGAAGGAAGTCCCCCTGCGCGTGGCTTCCATGCGTGGCCCGCGTCTTGGGCCGGGACCCGGAAGGCAGCCGGGCGCACGGGGCATGCCCCCTCGTCCCATGCGGCCGCCGCCGCCGCGGTCCGAGCCGCGCCCGCAGCCGCAGCAGTAGTCCCGCATCAGGCCGCTTTCGCGCGTTCCGCACTGGTGCTCGAGCGGGCCCGCTTGTTCGAAGCGAGCGAGCCCGACAGCAGCATGCCTGGGCGCGCGATCGCTTTTCGTGGGGCGGCGTTTCTTGCGTGCCCCGAAACCGCGCGACGACGTCGCATGCGTGGAAGCCAGGTCGCGATAGAGTAAGGTGCACTATGGCTCGCTTGGACGTTCGTTCGCTCATTCTGAAGCTGGCAGCAGAGCGCATCCTCATGCTCGACGGCGGCATGGGAACCATGTTGCAGCGTCATCGCTTGCAGAGCGAGGATTTCCGCGGGCAGCGATTTCGCAACCATTCGCACGAGCTCAAGGGCAACACGGACCTGCTCGTGCTCACGCAGCCCGGGCTCGTGAGCGACGTGCACGAGCAATACCTGGCCGCAGGCAGCGACATCATCGAGACCAACAGTCTCAACGCTCAGGCCATCTCACAGGCTGACTACGCTCTCGAGCACTTGGCCTACGAAATGAACTTCGAGGCGGCCCGCCTCGCGCGCGAGCGGGTGCGGGTATGGACCGACAGGACGCCGGACAAGCCGCGCTTCGTGGCAGGGTCTCTTGGCCCGACGAATCGCACGCTGAGTGTTTCTCCCGACGTGAGCGATCCAGGGTTTCGAGCGGTGACGTTCGACCAGGTGCGTGACGCGTATGCGGAGCAGGTCCGAGGGCTCGTCGATGGCGGGGCGGATCTGCTTCTGGCCGAAACCATCTTCGACACGCTCAACGCCAAGGCGGCGATTGCTGCGATGCTCCAGGTCTTCGAGGAGAAATCGGTCGAGCTGCCGATCATGATCAGCGTGACGCTCGACCGGAGCGGCCGGACCCTCGGTGGGCAAACGCTCGAGGCCTTCTGGCGCTCGGTCGAGCACGCGCGGCCCATCAGCTTCGGTCTCAATTGTGGCTTCGGTGCAACGCAGATGCGGCCCTGGCAAGTGGAGCTCAGCCGCTTCGCTACGACGCTCGTCACCTGCTACCCGAACGCCGGCCTGCCGAACGCGTTCGGGGCGTACGACGAAGAGCCCGCGCAGACGGCCCAGCTGCTGGACGGGTACGCAGAGGAAGGTCTGGCCAACGTGTACGGCGGCTGCTGCGGGACGACGCCCGAGCACATCAGGGCCATCGCGGAGCGTGTGACGCGCCACGCGCCACGGTCGATTCCCGAACGTGACGCCAAGACCCGCTACGCGGGTCTGGAGGTCCTGACCATCGACGAACGCTCCAACTTCGTGATGATCGGCGAGCGCACCAACGTCACCGGCAGCGCACGGTTCCGCAAGCTGATCGAGGCGGGCGACTTCGATGCTGCGCTCACAGTGGCCCGCGACCAGGTCAGTTCCGGCGCGAACATCATCGACGTCAACATGGATGCGGCGATGCTCGACTCCGAGCAGGCGATGACCCGATTGCTGAACCTGGTCGCCAGCGAGCCGGATATCGCGCGAGTTCCTGTCATGATCGACAGCTCTCGCTGGAGCGTCATCGAGGCGGGGCTCAAGTGCATCGCCGGCAAGCCCATCGTCAACTCGATCAGCCTCAAGGAGGGCGAGCAGGAGTTCTTGCACAAGGCCCGCGCGATACGGTGCTACGGCGCCGGGGCCGTCGTGATGGCCTTCGACGAGCAGGGCCAGGCAGAGTCCGCCGAACGCAAGTTCGAGATCTGCGCACGAGCGTATCGTCTGCTCACCGAGCAAGCGGGATTTCCGCCGGAGGACATCGTTTTCGACCCGAACATCTTCGCGGTCGCGACCGGGATCGAGGGGCACAATCGCCTGGCGATGAACTTCATCGAGGCGACACGTCGCATCAAGGCCGAGCTGCCCGGTGCCAAGGTGAGCGGCGGCGTCAGCAATCTGAGCTTCTCCTTCCGAGGCAACGATCCGGTGCGTGAGGCCTTCCACTCGGCCTTCCTCTATCACGCGATCCGTGCCGGGCTCGATATGGCGATCGTCAATGCCGGCCAGCTTGCCGTCTACGAAGACATCCCGAAACCGTTGCTCGAGCGTGTCGAGGACGTGCTGTTCGACCGCCGGCCGGACGCCACCGAACGGATGGTAGAGTACGCCGAGACCGTCAAGGGGGAGGCCAAGCAGCGCTCGGTGGATCTGTCCTGGCGGGAGCAGAGCGTCGAGGCGCGGGTGGCCCATGCGTTGGTTCACGGCATGCTCGACTACATCGACGTCGATGTCGCCGAAGCGAGAGCAACGCTCGGCTCGGCGCTTGCTGTCATCGAAGGGCCGATGATGGACGGCATGCGCCAGGTGGGTGAGCTCTTTGGGGCGGGCAAGATGTTTCTCCCTCAGGTGGTCAAGAGCGCGCGAGTCATGAAACAGGGCGTCAAGACCCTGGAGCCGTACGTGCTGCGCCAGGAAGGGCAGGAGTCTATCGGTCCGCAGGCGAAGATCGTCCTGGCTACCGTGAAGGGTGACGTACACGATATCGGCAAGAACATCGTGGGCGTGGTTCTGGGCTGCAACAACTACGGCGTGATCGATCTGGGCGTGATGGTGCCGCCGGACCGCATCCTCGCGGCCGTGCGTGACAGCAGCGCCGACATGGTGGGCCTGAGCGGTCTCATCACGCCGAGCCTGGACGAGATGGTGCATTTCGCCGAAGAGCTGCAGCGAGCCGGGCTGAGGGTCCCCCTGCTCATCGGTGGCGCCACGACGAGCCGCCAACACACGGCGGTGAAGATCGCGCCAGTGTACGAGGGGGAGACGGTCCATGTCCTGGACGCGTCGCGCGCGGTGGGCGTGGTGGCCGCTCTGCTCGACTCCAAACAGAAAGCCCAGTTCACTCAGAAGAACCGAGCAGAGCAGCAGGGCCTGCGCGACCAGCACACCCAGAAGCAATCCAGGCCGCTCGTGTCGTACGCGCAGGCCAAGGCGCGCGCTCCCCAGCTTTCCTTCGGTCCCGAGCAGGTGAGCGCCCCGCCCGAGCTCGGCCTGCGCCATCTCGGTGACGTCGAGCTCGAGCGATTGGTCCCGTACATCGACTGGAGCTTCTTCTTCACGGCCTGGGAGCTCAAGGGCAGGTTTCCCCGGATCCTCGAGAGCCCGGAGTACGGCGCTGCGGCCCGCGAGCTCTACGACAACGGACGGCGCATGCTCGATCGGCTCGTCCAGGAGAAGCGGGTTCGAGCCAGCGGCGCCTACGGGCTGTGGCGCGCCCATGCCGAAGGTGACGACATCGTTGTGTTCGGGGATGCAGAGGGCGAGCCTCTGGTCCGGTTCAACATGCTGCGGCAGCAGCAGCAGCGGAGCGATGGCCAGTGTTTCTCCCTCGCGGACTTCGTAGCCCCCGCGGGACAAGGTGTCACCGACCACGTCGGCGCCTTCGCCGTCACCTCGGGGCTGGGAGCTTCCGAGCTCGCTCGTGAGTTCGAGCAGAGCGGCGACGACTACGGGGCCATTATGGTCAAGGCGCTCGCAGATCGGCTAGCCGAGGCCTTCGCCGAGATGCTGCACGAACGTGTCCGGCACGAGTGGTACGAACAGAACGTGCAGCTGACGACCGAAGAGCTGATAGCCGAGAAGTTCAGTGGCATTCGGCCCGCGTTCGGCTATCCCGCTTGCCCGGATCACTCCGAGAAGATCAAGCTCTTCGACCTGCTCGACGCGCGCTCGCTCGGCATGGACCTGACGGAAAGCTGCGTGATGACGCCGGCCGCGAGCGTGAGCGGCCTGTATCTCGGTCATCCGGGGGCCCACTACTTCACGCTGGGCCGGATCGGACGGGACCAGGTGCTCGACTACGCGCGCCGCAAGGGCATGCCCGTCGCCGAGGTCGAGCGCTGGCTCGGGCCGAATCTCGGGTACGAACCGGGCGGAGCGTGACGGCCCGTTCTGTGCAAGCTCAGCCGCTTCGTATACTATGCAGCCGCTACAGGCAAGAGCGCGAGAGGAAGCCATGGTGTCAGCTACGAGAAGACCCAGTGCGGGCATGCCGGCAACGCGCGGGGCGTGGGCCTGGCAGCTCTTCACAGCTGCGGTGCTGGTCATCAGCGGGAGCGTGGGATGCGCTGCCGCGGCGAAGAGCGGCGAGGCGTCCATGTATCCGGGTCGGCCGTCCGAGGAGGCCATTCAGGCGCAGACGCTCGCGGCGCCCGCCGCGCCACCCGCGGAGGCTCCCGCGCCCGAGCCTGCGCCCCCGCCCCCGGTCGCGGCTTCCGCAGCAGCTGCCGACGCATACGAGGCGGCCGGCAGCGCGGCCCCGCCTGCTGCGAGCGAAGCCCCGGACGAACCGGTACCCCTCGCGAGCGAGCCGACCCAAACGGTCGTGCGTCAGCCGCTGCTCATCTACACGGCCACGCTGCGGCTCGCCGTGTATCAGGCCGAGCCCGGGCTGGCTCGAGCCGAGAAGATCGCCGTCGACGCCGGTGGTTACCTGGTCCGACGCGACAATCTCTCGATCGTCGTGCGCGTGCCGGCGGCTCGCTTCAAGGAGGTGTTGCATGCGATGGAGCAGCTGGGTGACGTAACCGGAAGAGAGATCCAGGCCGAAGACGTGACCGACGAGTTTCTCGACCTCGGCACCCGGCTACGCAACGCTCGCGCGATGCGCGATCGGCTCCAGCAGCTGCTCGAGCGGGCCAATACGGTCGAAGATGCGCTCAAAGTGGAACAGGAGCTCGGCCGACTGACGGGCGAGATCGAGCGGCTGGAGGGCAGGCTGAAGCTACTCAGGGAGCTGCTCGCATTCTCGACGGTAAAGCTCGAGTTCGAGCCGAGGCCGGTCGAAGTGGTCTCCTCGCGAGTGAGACTGCCGTTCCCGTGGCTCAATGAGCTCGGCCTGGGGCGTCTGCTCAACCTGGGAGGCGGACAATGAAGCGGCTTCTGTCGATAGCTGTGCTCGCCTGCGCGGCCTGCGGACCGTCGTTCAAGGTCGCGACGCCGACCGGCTTTGCCGAGCTCGACGACGAACGCTACGACTACCGTGCCACTTCGGCCGATGGCCTCGTGCTGGCCGTGCGGCAGATCGACCACGACCCCCAGGCGGACGAGGCCTTCTGGCTGAAGGCCTTGAAGAACCGCTTGCACGACCAAGGCTATGCCCTGCTCGAAGAGCGTCCGGTGACCAGCGCCGGGGGCGTCAAGGGTACGCTCCTCAGATTCGGTCACGACGAGCAGGGCGGGCCGCATCTGTACCTGGTCGCGCTCTACGTCACCGAGGACTACCTGTTCTTGTTCGAAGCCGGCGGCACGGAAGAACAGGTCAAGCGCTATGACCAGCAGATCGGCTGGGCGCGGCGCAATCTACGCATCGACCCGTGAAGTCTGCGAACCCTCGGCGCTGTGAGTGGTGCGAAAAGGACGAGCTCTACGTCCGCTACCACGACCTCGAATGGGGGGTGCCCGTTCACGACGATCAGCGGTTGTTCGAGTTCCTCATGCTCGAGGGCGCCCAGGCGGGGCTGAGCTGGCTCACGATTCTGAAGAAGAGAGAGGCCTACCGTGAGGCGTTCGCGGGTTTCGACCCTGCGCGGGTGGCCCGATTCAGCGAACGGCGCGTGCGGAAGCTGCTCGATAACCCGGCCATCGTGCGGAACCGCCTAAAGATCGAGTCTGCGATCGGCAACGCCCGGGCCTTTCTGCGAGTCCAGGAGCAGTTTGGGAGCTTCTCCGAGTACCAGTGGCGGTTCGTCGACGGGCAGCCCCTCCAGCACCGCTATCGCTCCTGGCGCGACATCCCGCCGACCACGGGGCACTCCGACCGCTTCAGCAAGGACTTGAGACAGCGGGGGTTCACGTTCGTCGGTTCGACCATCGTGTACGCACACATGCAAGCCACGGGCATGGTCAACGACCATATCCTGAGCTGCTTCCGCCGCGACGAGCTGCTCTGAGCCCGCAGGGCTCGTGGAGGGCGCCAACGCGGGAGCCAATAGCCCGGACGGCTGCTTCGCGCTCTTGCACAGTCGGGTCACGATGGTCGCGGGCTGGATCATGTCGCCCTTGATTCGTACGCGCAGGTTCCACAAGGCTGCGAGGACGGTCGCCCCGAGGGCCGTCGAGCGGCGTTTGAGGTTGAAGGCCTGGGGTAGTTCTTTGGCGATTTCGCGCCGCAGGGCGCGAACACGCTCGCGTTCGGTTTCGTTCACCGCGTTGCGCTCGATGGTGGGCAGAATCATCGAGTACTCTAGGACCCGCGCCTCGCGTTCCTTGATACGCGCCTGCCAGCAAGCATCCGTGTAGCCCTTGGCTTTCAGGGTGCGGTAGCCACGCAGCGCTCCCTCGGTTACCCGATACACGGAGCTCGAGTTCGTCTCGTAGTCCTGTCGGAATGCCCTCTTCAACCAGATTTCGGGCTCGTCGTCCGAGAAGTGCGGATGAGTCTGGGCGAGCATCTTCTGGCCGTGCCAGTCCTCGAACGGGATGTTCCGCAGCCGACCCTGTGCCTCCATTTCGCGATAGAGCGTCGTCGTGGGCATCGGGGTCAGCAGCATGAACTGTACGAAGTCCGCGTTGAGGTCGACCATGAAGTCGATGTCGATGTGCATGTTCTGGGGCGTGTGGTGCTCCTGGCACAGGATACCCGAGGCGAGGACGCCGATGCCGTGGTCGCGCAGCTCCTTGATGAGCGCCTTGGGGTCGATCCCGCGGTTCTTGACGTAGTTGCCTTGCTCACTGCTCGATTCGACGCCGATCCAGACGAAGGTCACGCCGAGACGGACGAGGTTCTCGATGCCGAAGGCGGCGATGGTCTCGGCCGACGAGAAGATCTCGAACACGAAATGTCGGTGGTGGCGCTCCATCAGCTCGAGCATCTCGGCGGCGCGTTCTCGTGATTTGAGGAAGTTCTCGTCCATCACGAAGAACGTGTCGGTGCCGCGAGCGTCGGCAATGCGACAGGCCAGATCGAACAGCTCGACGCCCGTCGGAATGAAACTGGTGTAACCCTTGCCGAAGAAATGCGAGGTCGCGCAGAAGTTGCAGCCGTTCACACAGCCCACCCCGGGCACGAGCAGGCTCGCCGCCGTACCGGGCAGAGGTAGACCGAAGATGCTCTGGTACTCGGTGCTTGGCAGAATCGGGTGGCGCAGCGGGGCGTTTGGATTCTGCCCCAAGAACGACCTGAGCCAGCGGATCCCCTCGCCCTTGACCACGTGATCGCAGTCGATCAGCTGCTCGATGCCGTCGATGGCCGCCCCGTGCCCGCCGAGCACGATGACGCTCTTCGGGGACTGCTGGCGAACGTAGCGGGCCATTTCGCGCGCCTTGACGAAGTTCGGCGCGATGAAGGAGATGCCGACCAGGTCGTAGTGGCCGCGGCGGACTTCGCGCTCGAAGCGCTTCTTCGACGGGAAGTCGAGCACGGTGACGTCCGCGTCCACGTTGTCCGCCAGGAAGTACAGGCCGAACGAGCGATGATGGAAGCGAAACGAGGCGATGCCCTGGGCGCGGGTGACCTGGTTATGGAACAGCTCCATGATGTTCTCTTTGCGGCCGTACGCGTCGTCGACGCCGTACGGCCCGAACACCGCGCAGAGCAGGATCCGTGGGGGGCGATCATCGGGGAGCATCATGCGCTGCATTCAGTCCTGCACTTTCCGAGACATGAGACGGTGGCCGACCCGCGATGGACTAGGGGGGCACACGGACGCGCGGCCTGGTCGCCCTCGAGGCATTGGATGGCGGCTTCGCGTTCGCGGGCCGCAGCGTCCTCTGGCGAGCATCACCGCTTGGCCCACAGGGGGCGAGCCAACATGGCGCGAGCGAGCGCGTACGTCCACCCGGTTCTTGGGCCGGATAGTGCAGGACCCGAGGCCAGCCAGGAGGATGCCCGGCCCAGTCGAGCGGCCAACGGCCCAGTGGCCAGCGCGTGGCCTCGCACTGGGCTACTCTGGGGCCGCACGTCGGCCCGCACGGAGGAGACCATGAGCGAGCGTGTAGCTCTCGAGTTCATCAGTCTGTTCGTTCCGAGTCTCGAGGACGCAGTGCCTCGCTACGCCGCGCTCCTTGGCACGGCGCCGATCGACGGATCCAAAGCAGCGCCCTCGCCGCATCCGTTCGCGGCCAAAGGCCCTGTCGTATTCGAGCTCGGCGGCGTCAGCTTTGCGCTTTACGAGTGCGACGGTCGCACCACCCATCCCGGCGACGTCGGGTTCGGCCTCGTGACGGCCGTGGACCAGGCCGCAGCGCGACTTCGTGAGCAGGGTGGCAGAGTGTTCTGGGGCCCCAAGGCCGTCACTCCCGGCGGGCGGACCATGGCCGTGGGAGTGCTGCCGGATCGCCACTTCTTCGAGCTGACACAACCCGAGCCGCGCGGCGCCGTGTGATGACGTCTTGGCCGCCGCGGCGGCCTGTCTCCTCCGCCGCGGCGCTACTTCGTCCGTGCCCGGTCTTGGATAGCGCTACGGCCCCGCGCACGCGACCTGCTGCGGGCAATCGCTGGTGCACGCGAGACACCTGAGCGGGTCGGCTATGGCGTTGAGCGCGTCCTGCAACGCCCTCTCGATCCGGGTTCCGGCGAGCGCGAACGCGCTGCTTGCGATGGAGTTGCAGGCGGGGGAGGTTGGATCGCTGTGCACCGTGGCCGTGCTCGTGTCCACGTCGGTGGACGTGAAGCGAAGCCGCAGCGTCTCTTGGCCGGCAGTGACCGGCTCGAGCGCGCCGTGGGCAACTGCGGGCAGGGGCGCGTCTTGCGGTATCTCGACGGTGAGGTCGCACGTTGCTCCGCCCGTGACCCCGATGCTGCCCTCGATCCCAGTGACTGCGGCGGTCAGGACCACGGGTGCCAGCTGCCAATCCATGGTCCCGATGTGGACCAACAGGGGGCAGCCTGGCGCCACGGTCTGGTCGCACGTGGTCGCTCCGCAGTACGTGTAGCTGGCAGCAGATCCTTGAGGCACGCAGATGGGGATCACCTGACCTGCCGTCAACCCGAAGGCTTCTGCGAGGCAGGCTGGCTGGGTTTGGCCGCAGCCCTCGGCACCGCACAGCGGATCGCAAGACGAGCTGCTCGCACCGGCAGCGCCTCCCTGGGCGTCGGTTCCTGCCACTGCCCCCGTGCCGCCAGAAGGCATGCCCCCGGTCGCTCCGGTCCCGTCCGGACGGGTTCCACCGCTGCCCGCCGCGCGC
>JAFGIS010000645.1 GCA_016929495.1 Polyangiaceae bacterium
CCTGTCGGTGCGCCAGGTTCCCAAAGGCTAGAACGCGAGAGAGCTCCCCGACAAGACCTGGTTTCGCGATATCCTCCAGTTCGAGATCGAGCAGCCGGTGCCATGAGCCAACCACCCTCCGAAAATCCAGGGTCCGGCGTAGTCCCTCCGTCCGCGGAAAGCCGATCGCAGGATCATGCCACTGTAGACCAAGCGGTCGGCCTAACACTCCCGCCGCCTGCTCCTGAACGCTCGCCAAGCGACCAGGCGGACCTGCTCGCGCCGGTCGCAGCGGGCGAGACCACGCCGGTCGTCCGCCGCTCGGGTCCGCGGGCACACCGTGCGGCGCTCGAGGCACGCCTGGCGCGCGCTGCACGGGCGCTCGACAGCGAGGCGGAACGACGAGCGGCGGTCGCGCTCGCACGCTGGCTTGCCGCCCGAGGAGTCGAGCTCGACCGCGCGGCGCGACTGGCGCGTCGGGCACTCGTCCTCGGCGAGGACAACGCCCTCAGGAGCGAGCTCAGTGCTTGGTTTTCGATGTTGGGGCAGCACGCGCTGGCGGCCGTGACGCTTCTGCCGATCGCCGAACAACAGCAGCCCGCGCAGTCGACGCGCACGCGGGTGGAAGTCGCTCGTTTGTTGGCCCGTGCTGGGCGCGCCGATGACGCCGTCCTCGAGCTTGAGCGCGCTGCCGAGCGCGACCCACAGAACCCGGAGCCGCTGGAGCTGCTCGGGCAGCTGGGGTCCCTGCACGCCGACAATGTCTCGGCGGATCAGGCGGCGACCGCGTGGGTCCGAGCTGCCGCGGTGCGTGAGGCTCAACGGGACCGAACCGGGGCTTTCGAGGACCTGTTGCGCGGCTTCGAGATGCTCCCGTCTCACGCTCAGGCAGCCGAGCGTCTCGCCGCCTCGCTACTGTGGCGCGGGCGTTCCGGGGCTGCCGATGAAGTGCTCCGAAGCCACGCGCAGGCCAGTGGACCCGCCGAGGCGGAGATCCATGCCCGCAGAATGCGCGAGGCTCTGCAGAGAGGCGACGTCGTGACGGCGCTGGTCGCGGCGTATGACGCGCGAACCGACGCGACCCTGGACCCCGCTGCCTTGCTGAGGGCGTTGCGGTCCAGTCTGGAATCGACGCCGCCTTCGCTGACAGTGGGCTTCGACGAACTGCTCGAACGGCTGCAATTGCTCGAACTGTTGGCCGCCCGCCTGGAGGTTGCCATCGTCCTGTCGGCGCCCGAGCAAGCGCAGGCCTGCCGGACGAGTCTGGCACGGCTGTGTATGGGCCCTCTGGCGCAGCCCCAACGAGCTGGCGAGCTCTGGGTCGAAGCGCTCGCTGCCGCACCCGACGACGCTCGGGTCTGGGAGGAGTTCGAGCGCAACGCTGCTGGGGACCTCTCGGTCCTCATCGACGCGGTCGAGTGGGTCGCGCGTTCGACGGAGCCGGCTGCTCGAGAACGGCACACGCAGCTCGGCCGAGAGGTGCTCGCGGCCGCCCAGCGTCTCAGTGTGCCGCACCTCGCGCTCTGGGCTGCGGACCTTCTCTCTTCGGGTGGTCAGGCGGACGAACGCGTGGACCGTGTGCGTTCACGGTTTGCACGCACGGCCGCGGAGCAAGACCAGCAGCTCGGGCAGGCCATCGAGAGTGCGCTCGCTCGGGGCGATGCCAACGAGCTCGAGCGTTGCGCGCATCTGCTGAAGCTCTGCCCGCGGCGCGTCGACGATCACGTCCGCGTGCTCGATGCGCTGGCGCACGCCGCGTCAGGCTCCCCCTGGCTCGGCGATTTGCAGCGGCTGTTCTGGCGACATGGGCGTGACTCGGAACTGGAGCAGCGGCTAGAGCGCGGTCTTTCGGATGCATCGGCTCCCGCGCAGCCGGCGCTCGCCTTGCTGCTGGCGCGAAGTCGGATTCGGCGAGGCGAACTTGCGCTGGCCCTAGACGCACTGCGCTCCACGCTCATGCTGGAGCCGCTCGTCCCCGCTGCGGCAGCTCTGGCTGCCGTGCTCGCGGCACACATCGGCGACGAGCACACGAGAGCACGAGCGCTCGAGCGGTTTGCTCAGACGCTCCCCGGTCCGCTTCGAGCGGGACTAACTGCCGTAGCCGCCGAGTCCCATTGGGCGGCCGGTGAGCAGCAGGCCGCGTGGCAGGCAGCGGAGCATGCGTACGAGTCCGATGCTTCCGTCGCTCGCGTGGTCGCAGCACGCGCGAGCATAGCGACGCAGCGAGATGACCCGGCGGCAGTTCAGGCGCTGGAGAAAGCCGTGGAGGTCGTCGTCGCACGAGCGAACATGTGCGCAGCGCTGACGCGGCTCCACGAGCAGCGACGGGAGCCGGTGCTTGCCGTGGCCTGGGCGCAACGGTGGCTCGGCCTGCAGCCGGGCGACAAGGATGCCGTGCGAGCCTATGCCGAGAACGTTGCCTGCTTGGACTCGGCGGAACGGGTTGTCGAGGCCGCCGCGCTGCTGCTCGGTTTGCCCGCGACTCCGGCTTTCCTGGCCGAACCCGTCGGCGTGCTGCTCGACCGTCTCGTCGCGCTCGATCCAGCCGAGGCGACTGCGCTGGCCTGGCGAACACTCGAGGCCTTCGGTCCCGGTCCGGAGAGCTTGCGCAAGACCATTTCCGAGCTGGCCGCGCGAGTGGACAGCCCGGGGCTGGTCGTGGCCTTGCACGAGCGCTGGGTTGCCGCCGGAGCGGAGGGTGCCAAGGACCAACTCCTGGAGATTGCGCGTCGCAGGCGAGCAGTTTCCGATGCGGACGGCACGGCGCAAGCTCTGCTTCGGGCTCTCCAAGCGGGCGCTGCGCCACGGGATGTATTGGCAGAGCTCCAGCTCTCGCCCAAACCGCGGAGTTCCGATGGCGAGCTCGTGGTTGCCGAGCTCCGGGCGCAGGCTTTGGCCCTGGCGGACGCGGACGCGAGCGACGTGGCGCGCGCATGGCGTGAGCTGGGCGCCGTGCGTTGGGATCTGGGTTGGGACCAGGACGGGGCGATTGACGCATGGGAACGAGCCAGTCTGCTCGACCCCGAGCTCGGACTCGAGCATTTCGCTTGCGATTTGGCTGCATTTGGCGGTCACGGCGCGGCGTTGGAACGTCTCGACCAGTGGCTCGCTCGATACGAGGATTCTCGCGACCGGGCCCGCGTTCTGGCCGTTCAAGCCGCCGTGGCTCTGCAAGGAGGCCAGCCCGGCCGGGCCCTGAGAGCGGCCTGCCAGGCGCTTCAGCTCGATCCCTTACGGATTGACATGATCGTCGTGGCGGAGCGAAGCGCCAAGACCGAAGAGGAATTGCTCGAGCTGGAGCGGACCTACCGGCACATCGTCGACCATGCCATGGGCCGCTACGGCGCACGGGCGCTGCACTACCGCGCGGCCCGGCATTTCGAGCGGGCTCGGCGCGTCGAGCTCGCGGCCGCCCACGCCCTCGAAGCATTTGCCGCGGTCCCGAGCGAAGGCGCGGTGCTGGTACTTCTGCTCAAGCTAGCGGCATTGGCTCCGCTCGCGGCCCCTTTCGTCGACGTGCTCGCACGATGTGCCCGAGAGAGCCATGACCGGGAGCGCCGTTCGCGATGGCTGCGACGGGCCGCAGAGCTTGCCGCCGCGCTGCCGAACGGGCGCCGATGTCACGTCGAGCTGCTTGCGGAGCTGGCCAGCGACGACCCAAGCAGTACGAGCCTGCAAGAAGTCGTGCGCGCGCTCGCGGAACTCGCTCAACAAGAGCCCGGCGAAGACGTGCTCTCTGTGTACGAAGCGTTGGTCCCACCCTTGCTCCGAGCCTATCGGGGTGAAGCCCCTGCGCGGTTCGCCGTCGACGTGGCGCTGTTCGCTCTCGACGTGGGGCTTGCCGCAGCGGCTGCTCTTTCTGCGCTTTCGGTGGCGCTCGAACGCGACGCGGCCGAACCCGCATTTGCCCGCGTTTTCGAACACGTCGGGGTTCTATCGCACGACAGCCGAGCGGCTCGAGCCTTGGCGGCTCAGTGCGCCGAGGTCGTGCAACGCACGCGGGAACGTCCGGCTGAGGCCGTAGTCGAGGTGGCGGCCCATCTGGCTGTCGCGACGCAGGACAACGCGAGTCTTGTTCATCTGCTGGCGGGCGCTGCGCATCACTATCCCGGCAATGCGGCGTGGCTCGGTCGTCTGTTGGCGATGGCCGGTCGAGATGTCCGTGATCGACTGCTCGGCGCGCCTGCCATTCGCAACGCGCCAGCCGCATTGTTGTGCCTCGCCAAGGAGGCCGCGCGCGAGGAACAGCACTCGACGGTCATTGCGGCCCTGGAGCGCGTGCGCAGTCTCGATGAGGCGACCGCAGCCCAGCATGACGAGGCCGTCGACGAGCTTCGTGAGACCTACGCGGAACTGGGCCGTCGGGACCAGCTCGAGAGTCTGATGACAAGCGAGCTCCGACGCGGCGACCTGGATGCGGATCGTCGGGCGCGTTTGGCTGCAGAGCTGGCTGCGCTCGTTGCCGTCCGCGGCGCTCCAGATCGTGCATTGGCGCTGCTGCGTGGCGCCTTCCCCGAAGGCAAGCTGCCGCTAGCGCTGCTCGAAGACGCTCGCGCCCTCGCTCGCCAAGCCGGAGATCCAGAAGCGGAGAAGTGGGTGTTGCTCGAGCTGGCCACTCGCGTCGAGTCACCCGAGCGTCGGGTCGACGCGCTACGCGAGCTTGCTCTGTTCCTGGATGACCATGGCGAGGCTGCCGCGGCGCTTTCCCACTGGAGCCAGGTCCTCGCCCTGGCGCCGGACGACCCTGCCGTCGCCCTGCGCTTGACCCGAGACTCGCAGCCGCCGCCCCGACCCAGTGAGCCGCCTCCTCGCGAACGCATCGCCGTCTCGGCAAGGCCTGCGCCCAGCATCCCCCGACCGAGCCGTGGACCGCCTGGGGTCCCCACGCGTCCTCCCGACGCATCCGAGGCGACCGACGACACCGAGACGAACGAGCCGTTGCCCCTCGTACGGCCGCGGCTCGCCCCCACCGCTTCTGCGCGACCGCAACACGACTCAGCACCAGTCATCACGGTCGAGACGCACGAGCCAACGGTTCTGCTTTCGGAACGGCGAGAGGACGTGAGCAGTGCCGAGCCGCGGCGAATGGACGAACCGGCGCCTGAATCGGAGCGGCCCCGTTCATCCACGCGACCCGGACGAGACCCGACCTCGGAGATCACCCGCGCGTCCGCACGCGAGGAGCGTCTCTTTCGTGAGCTGCTCGAGGGGAACGTCGATGCGGGCAAGCGTCTGATCGAGGAACTCTCGCAGTCGGATCGCGGTCGGGACTTGGCAACGGTGTGCCGTCGCGTGGCGCTGTTGCGTCCAGGCGACGCATGGCCACTGACCCGGTTGGTGACCGCGGCCTTGGCTGACCACAACCCAGTCCACGCGAGCGCGGTCCAACATGTTCTGTACGTTCTCGGCCACTCGACGCTGGACGTTCCTCCGCCACCACTGTCGCAGCAGCCCGAGCAGCCGCAGCTCGTCCAGACCCTGCTCTTGCGCGATTCGATGCCGGCGAACGAGGCCCTGGCGACGGTCTGGGAAGGCGCGGAACGGCTGCTGCGCCGCGACTTGTCCGAATACGGCGTGACGGGACTCGAACGCGTTGGACTCAATGCACCCACCCTACTCGGTCAGACATACGCCGAGGCGGCGCGCGCTCTGGGCCTCACGCGCATTCCGCTGTTCCAGCGTCGGAGCCCGGAGCCGTTCACCATTCGCGTTGCCCTGCTGTCCACTCCCGGGCTGATTGCGTCTGGCGAAGTCATCGAGCACAGGCGCACGCTCGACTTTGCCGTGGGCTCGGCGCTTGCAGCTGCCATGCCGAACCACGCGGTGCTCTTCGGCATGCCCGAGGTCAGAGCGCGGGAGCTGCTGGAAGGCCTCGCGATCGCCTTCGGTGCGCCCTCGGGGAGGAACCCCAAGGCCTCGAGTGGCGCCGTGGCACTCGCCGAGATGCTCTGGCAGACGATTCCGGGCCGCGACCAGCGCCGGCTCCGACAGCTGTGCGAGGACGCCGAAGGGCTGGCCTATGAAGCCGCCGTGCGCGCTGCGCGCCGAGCCGCACGGCGTGCTGGCCTGTACGTCGCCGGGGATCTCGGGGTCGGGCTCCGCCGCATCACCTCCAGCGAGCACGAAGGGGGATTGCCCCCCGACAGCGAGGATTTGGCCCGGACCTGCGCCGCGACGGCCGGGGGGCGCGACCTGTTCAGCCTGGCCATTAGCCCGGAATTCGCCGAGATGCGCTGGCGAAGGCGTCCAGCGAACATGCCTCTCCCCGAAGGCTGGGGTAGTCTGCGGCCCTGAAGGCCATCGTGGCGATGACGCGAGCAGGTTCCAGAGCACCAGCCCTGACACCGATGTCACACCGGGTCCGCGCGGGCGAGCCGGACAAGGGCTGGTTGGGGTTGGCACGCCGTTCGCTCGCCTTGACGTCGATGGTCCTCGCTCTGCTGGCCGGCGGCTGCATCGTGGCCGATCCCCCCGACTCCTCGGATCCCGAGAAGACGCCGCCGCTGCTGTTGCTGAGTCAGGCGAACCCGCCGGTGTACGAGGTCAAAGACCTGGTCAAGTCGAGTGTTCCCGCGCAGGTGCCCATCAACGTCCCGGTGCGTTCGGAGGATGCAGGAGACAAGCTCTACGCGCTACTCTACAAGAACTGGAATTTGGGGGGGCGGCGAAGCGACTACATTCAGGCGTCAACGGTGATACTCGCCCCCTCGACGTTCGATGACACCGGACGGATGATATCCACCGTTTGGGACTACCAAGACGCGTCCAGAGGCTGTACTCAGCTCACGCTGATGGTGACACACGCGTCGAACTTCGATCTCGCGATAGGCTACATCAACCCCGCCGATATCGCCATTGCCAGCTGGTTCTTCAACATAGACGATGATGGTACGAACACGCTGAGCAGCTGTGGGGCAGTCCCATGAACGCGCGTGTCTGCTTCGCAGGCGCGCTGCTCGTGCTGGCCTGCTCGGTGCGAACGATCGAGGAAGCCGCTCCCAGCATCGTGCGCAACCAGTGTGACACAAGCAAGGACTGCAAAGGCAACCCTTGTTTGGAGCGCCGCCTGTGCGTGGCCAGGAAAGCCAGTCTGAGCGCGCTGCTGTTCGAAGTGACCCCACCCGCCACGTCCGGCGCCGAATACGCTTCCGTGCGCTACTTGAAGACCTCGTTGGATGCTCCCGAAACGAGTGGCAACTTCGACCTCGCGTTCGATGTCGTGGCAAACGTGACGGGGGCCATCTCTGCACAGCGCGCATCGAATCAAGCCGGCTGTGTCTTCAAGTTCCAGAGCAACGAGACCGTGCCGAGCACACTCGAGCTCGCAGACACCGAGGGTGTCGCCAAGGGTGTCCCGGCCAGTCTGGCTTTCATGGCCACCGCACGCCTTCCCGGTCTGCCGGTCGTGCCGTACACGGTCGAGACGCGTGCGACAGGCGACAAGGAGCCCGAGCACCGTTTCGACCTCAGGATGCCCCCTGGCGAGTACGACGCCTACGTCGCTCCTTGGAGAGAGCAGGACCAGCCGGACAGCTGTGCCGTAGCGCCCCAGATCCTGCGAGGCGAGAGCATCCTGGCGGGCAAGGTTGACTTCTCGGTGCAGCTGCCGCCACCTGAGCTGTTGAAGCTCGAGATCGTGGGTCCCAAGGATCAGAGTTCGCTGCGGGGCTGGCGCATCGACATGATCGACCCGAAATCCGTCCTGGTCCTCTCCACGAGCAGCGTGCTCGGAGAGCCCGCGACGGTCAGCAGCGACGGGCGGTACGTCTACGAGGCGGACGTCTACTACTCGCGTGTGTGGGATGCGGCCAAGCAGCCCGAGCCCGGCTTCGTGGGCGTCGGCGACGAGCTCGTCCGCCTGAGGCCGCCGGAGGGCATCGTGGGGCCGAGCCTCTTCGCCGAACTCGCCTCACTCGATCTGTTCGAGACGGGCCAGGCCGAGATCGAACTGGATGACCTGTCTCAACCGGTACTCGTCGAAGGGCAGGTCTTGCTCCCCGAAGCAGACGACCCCATTGCCGCACACCTCGTTTTCGCAGCGCAGAAGTTGCGGGCCACCAACGCCGGCTACCTGACCTCCTTCACTGTCGAGACCGATGTCGGCGACGATGGCCTCATGGCGGTGGATCTACTGCCGGGCACGTATTCGGTGCGCGCAGTGCCCGACACGCCGCCATGCTGCCTGTCGCCCTACCCGACCAGCGACTGCCACTGCCCTGTGCCGACACAAGTGCTGTGGGAGGTTTCTGAGGAAGCGCATCAGTTCGGCAAGACCCTGAAGCTGTCGCCAGGAGCTCGCGTGAGTGCCCGCATCAAGCAACCTGTGGGCGGACACGGGCTGGTCGGGGCCACGGCCAGCGCCATGTCCGTGCCTGTCGCGATGGTCGCTCTGGAGGACTTGCTCACTGGCGCGGGCGCGACGCCCGGGGTGTTCACGACCGACACCGACAACCGGGGCAACTTCACGCTGACCCTGCCACTGGACGAAGCCTTCGTTCTCACGGTCAAGCCCCCTGACGGCTCGGACTACCCTTGGTTGGTACGGCCTGCGCTCACAACGACCTACAGCGGAGATGCCGAGCCCACCACGATCACCAAGCCGCTTCCGGTCGACCTGAAGGACATCACTCAGCCGCTTCCGGTCGTCTATGAAGGCGAAGTGCGTGTTCCGAGTGCGGACGTGCCTGGCGAGTCGGTCGTGGTGCCAAACGCTCTGATTCGAGCCTACGCGTATCTGGGCTCCGACGGTCCCGTCGACACCAGCGCCGAGGCGCGGCTCGTGGTACAGGTTGCCGAGACCCGAGCGGACGATACGGGGACGTTCGAGCTGCTGGTACCGAGCACCTTCGACGAGTGAGCGTCGGGTGTGAGCAGCCGCGGGCGGCTTCGATGCGCTGCACCAGCGCCGCCGAGCCCGTCAACGACGGGCTATGTGCCGAGTCCAAGCACCCTTCCTGTGGCGACAGCTGCCCTCTCGTGCCCCGGCCGACGACCCGATGTCGCGCCGCCCGCCCCGAGGCCAACCTCCGGCGGAGTTGATCCGGATCCAATTTTGTACAGCCAAATCCTATGGCAACCGCCGTGCCAGGCGAGGTCGATACCCCACAGAACCCCCCCAGCGCGTACACTGAGCTGGCCTCCCTGCCTTGAGGCTGCAATAATCTACGCCAGTGAAAAGCTGCGAGGCACATGACGGCTCCTGCACCGAGGTTGCGGAGACGGAGTCTGACCTGGCGGGGGCACTACACGAGGTCTCGAATGTTCTGACCATCGTGCTCGGGTGGCTGGACAAGGCGCAGACGCACCTACCACCCGGCGAAGCGCGCAGTGCTGTCGAGGTCGCTCGTTCACACGCGTGGCTTGGCCACCGAATCGCCCGCCGTGCGATCGGCGCGGAAGTGCCGGACGATCTTCCTCGACCAGCGCGTGAAATCGCCGACCAGGTCGTACGCGGGATCCAGTGGGAAGCCTCGCGGCACGGCGTCAGGGTGGTGTCACAGACAGACACTGGCAGGACATTGGTCGACGCCCCTGGCGCCGCCCAGCAGGTGCTGCTGAACCTGCTTCTGAACGCGGTCGCCTTCTCACCCCCGGGCGCGGTCGTCGAGCTGCGACAGTGGGCGGCTCACGGCGACGTCATCTTCTCGGTAAGAGATCAGGGTCCAGGAATCGACTGGGAAGCCGTAAGCCAGAAACAAGGTGCGCCGATCTCTACACGTCGCGGTGGCGCTGGGATTGGGCTGGCGCACTCGATCGCTCTGGCGCGCTCCCGAGGTGGGGAGCTCGATTGTGCCACCAGCGGGGCGGGCGGTACGACGTTCGAGCTGCGCTGGCCGCGTGGACACGAGCCTTCGGGTGCGCGGGTCTCGAATCCTCCGCCACGACTCTTGGAGCAAGTCCGGGTGCTCGTGCTCGAGGACGACCCTGCCGTGGTCTCCCTGATCGAGGTCGCACTCGAAGCCAGAGGCGCCGATGTAGTCTCTGTTGCGAACTTGCCTACCTTGCGTTCGCATTCGTCCAGGGCGTTCGACGTTGCGCTGGTGGACCTCTCTCCGATATCGTCGGATGTCCTCGCAGGACTGCGCGAGATCCGCGAACGCTGGCGTGGCGTCGCCATCGTGCTCATCACCGGCACGGCGGTTGCCCTCCCGAGTGGTGCTGACGAGCACCTGGCGGCATGGGTTCGCAAGCCATTCGACATGAACGAGATTGTCGACGTGCTGGGCGAGGTGGTTGGCCGCTGACCGTTCGGCCGGTGCTTGCTGTGTTGCGTACAATCGATGCCGCTCGGGAGTCTCGTGACGCACTCAAGCACGCGAGGGTTTGCGTTGGCCGAATGATCGGCTGAAGCCCTGAGGATTGTGGGCGAAACCCCTTGCGGGGACACAGGGGCGTGAGCTAGACCCGCGAGTCCTTGGCGATCTTGGCGCCAAAAACCCAAACGACTTGGCACGGAACGCCTGCGAAGGTGGCGGAACTGGCAGACGCACTAGCTTGAGGTGCTAGCGGGGTAACTCCCATGGGGGTTCAAGTCCC
>JAFGIS010000646.1 GCA_016929495.1 Polyangiaceae bacterium
GCGAGCTCGGGGCCGAGGTGCATGCCGTTGCGAGCACGTCGACGCCGATCGCGGGGGATCGCTGCCGCGTGAGCGTGCAGGTGGGGTCCGCAGCGGGTCGCATGACGGCGGCGAGCGCTGCTGCAGGCTGGCTGGCTCGGTGACCTGCCGCTGGCTCCCGGAAAAAGGGCAGTTCATTTGTCCTTGGTGCCGAGTCCGTCATCCAAGACCATCAGCAGTGCATCGCAGACCCCCACCCAGGGACCGCGCAAGGCTCCCGAGTAGAGCGAGGAAACCGTGGCGCTGCCCGGGCCGGTCTCGGCTCGCCAGGCGCCGGCCTCGAGTTCGTCCAGCGCAGCCGAGTACACTCTTGCGTCCGCGTCCTCGCCATACAGGCGCCCCGCCGCGATCACCCATTCGCCGCCCGCGAAGGGGGGCGCGATCGTGCGCCAGTCGCGGATGCGTCCCTCGGCGTCCGGCTGCGCCAGCAGGAGCTCGTCGGTCGAGACTAGATCATGCGGGCCGTCAGACGCCGACGAGGTCAGGCCCCCTGCCGCGAGCAAGCGCTCTCCGTCCGTCAACAGCTCATGGTAGGCGGTGGGCTGCGGCAAGCTGGCCTCCTCCCGCCAGGCTCCAAGGGTGCCGTCTTCGTCCAAGGCCGCGGAGTGGACCGCAGAGCTCCAACCGTTCTCGTAGCCCCCTGCCACGTACAGGCGGTCGCCCAGCACCACCGTCGCGTGGTCGCTCAGCGGCGACGGCAGGTGCCCGAGCTCTTGCCAGGCGCCGAGCCGCCCGTCCGCGAGCAGCTGGGCCCCGAACACCTCCTGCAGCTGGATGGTCGTCGTGTATCCGGTGCCTGGATCGCCCATCCGCCCACCGGACACGATCAGCCGCGTGTCAGTGGCCGTCGAGGCGTGGTCGAACAGGGGCAGCGGGCATAGACCTTCGTCGCGCCAGAACTCGATCCCGCCTTCGGGGACCACCGGGTACTCGGCGCTGCCGAGTTCCGGACAGGGCGGGCTGTCGCACATGCAGAGCTCCCAAGAGTGCGCTCCGGTGTCGTCGATGTGGTACACGTGCGTCTCGCAGTGCTCCCCAGCAGCACACTGGCCGTCGTTGCAGATCCGGTGGCAACGGTCATCGCCGGGCTCCTCGTCGCAGGGCGGCTCCAGGCAGGGAGTGAGATCCGAGACCAGCGAGCACGCCTCCCCGAACTGGCATAGGTTGCAGGGCGCGAACGACGAAGCCCTGGGGCCGACGGGCGCCGGTCCCATCGGGTTCCCTCGGCAGTCGACTGCGGCGGACGTGCCCCCAGCTCCGGCCATTGTCCCCGCGCCGGCGACCAGCGGATCCTCGCCGCCGCCACCGCCACCCGATCCGCCGCCGCTCGGCTGTTGGGTGTCGCCGCTGGCGTGGTTCCACGCGACTTTGCCGCCGCAGCCGGCGACGAGCCCAGCGACCAGGACGGCAGCAACGGTCCGCCGCAAAGTCACGACGCGCTCAGTGTACCACCGAGGGTCGCGTGGTCGCTTGCGTGGAGCGTGATCAGGAGCTTGGCGTTCTCGGCGTACAGGTCGAGCTCTGTTCGGGAGACCGAATCGGCCCCAGCGAGGCGCGGTCCATGGGCCGGCAGTCGCTGTCGAACGCGGCGTGTCGGTGCTGGGCAGCCTGTCGGAAGTCCCTCTCGCCCGTGGACGCAACGCAACCCGCCCCGTCCTCGGCCGATACGGGGGGTGCTCGCGAAGCCCACGGCTTCGAGCTCGAGACGACGCGGGGGCGGGGACTGTGGCGTGGTGGACGATCGGGACGTGGTTCAGGCGGGCAGCGGCGGGAGGGGCTAGGGCGAGCGGTGGCACGTGGCTGAGGTGCGACGTCGCGCCGAGTCGGCGACCTCAGCCCGACGCGGGAGCCAGGCGCTGCTAGGCGGCGCGGGCCCACTCTGCGACCATGCCGGTGAAGGCGCTCCGGTTCTTCCTCTCCAGATGCCCGGTGACGAGCATCTTGAACGGTTCCCCCCGCGGGGCCAGCACGTCGCGCTCCTTCCATGGGAGCAGCTTCCTTCCGCAAGACCTCGTTCCACCCGTGCGGTCGAGCCAGCGCAGTCCGGCTCTGCGGAGCGCTGCATCGACGGCCGTCGGGAGAAGCCTTGCCGTGTACAACACCACGTGTGTGGGACGAAGCAGGCGAAGCTCCTGCGGGAATACCCCAGCCTCCGGCATCACCTACAATGGGCTGCCCTTCAGCCAGGCCAGCCATGCCGAGCGGGTGCGGATCAGCGCGGCCATCGGACTCGCCCTGCACCCTGAGCTTAGGGTCCTGCTCATTCGCGACGCGGAGAAGCTCAACGAGCGGGGCGTGGGGCTGATGGCAGAGCTTGCCGAGGAGCACGACGCACAGTTGTGGCTCGAGCGCCCAGGGCATCAGGACCCGGGGGCCGTTGTGATCGAGGACGGAGCAGTGGCCGATGGCTAGCCCGCCGCTCCCGGCTTTTGTCGCCGCCATCCTCCCCTGTGCCGTCGACCGGTACAACCTGCCGTCCAAGCTCCTGTCCCGGCCGGCGGCAAGCACACCTTCTGCGTCTCTTGAGTCGCTACCTGTCGCCCCCTCCGGCCGTTGGTTTCCCCGTGACGGTTCTCCCCTCCGCGAAAATCGCTGTTCAACGTGCAGCTATGCGATTCTTCGGCCCAGCGGTCCACCGCCGTATCACGGAGGCCTCCGCCGAGATCATTCCGACGTTTGCGCACGTGCCGCCGGGCGACACCCCCCATCCAGTAGCGAAGCTCCTGGTTGGGCCCGACCAAACACTTTTCCGGCCTCTTGTCCGCCTGGCTGAGCCACGGCACCGCTTGACCGCCAAGGGGCGCCTGAGAGCGCGACAGCTCCAGTGCCTCCTTGCGTGTTGTCGACGAGCGGCAGTAGATGCAATGTGTCGTTCCGCGGCGGCAAGCGCTGCATGTGTGTCGTCGGTCGAGCAAGACTCTCGCGTCAGTCGGACAGGTTCGAACTGAGAAGGGACCGCTCATGAGCACTCTCCGAGTCCGTGCGTTTCGCGTTTTCGGAAGCTTCTGCTTTGTCTTTTCATTCGGGCTAGTCGGACCGTGGGGTTGTGGGGAAGACGCGAGCAGGTCGGAAGCGGGCTCATCGAACGCTGGCGCAGCTGATGCGGCGGGCGCCGCGGGCAGCTTCGCTGGCTCGGAGACCGGCGGCTCCTCGGGTTCTGGCGCATCCAACGAGGCGGGCGCCACGGGCAACTCCGCTGGGTCGGGAACAGGCGGGTCGTCGGGCTCTGGCGCATCCAACGAGGCGGGCGCCACGGGCAACTCCGCTGGGTCGGGAACAGGCGGGTCGTCGGGCTCTGGCGCCGGCACGAACGTCACGGACGGAGGATCAGCTTCGCAGACCGCCGAGGGGGGCTCCGAGCAGGAGGGCTCGCCTCAGGGCGGCGCATCCGGGCTCGCTGGCACTGGTTCGGAGACCACTCCAGGCGGCTCCGAACGGAGTGTCGGGGGTACCGCCGGCGAGGCTGGCGAGTCACGCGGACGTTTCGAGGGCGTGGCTCAGAAGGGGCCGTTCGTTCGGGGGACCAGCATCATCGTTTCCGAGCTTGATGAGAACCTGAGCCAAACGGGTAGCAGCTTCACTAGCGAGATCCGTGACAACTCGGGCCGGTTCGAGGTGGACGCAAGCTACTTCACCGGCCCCTACGCGAAGCTCACCGCGAACGGGTTCTACTTCAACGAGGTGCTTGGCGAAGTTTCGTCGGCGCCGCTCACACTAGTCGCGTTGGTCGATGCTGACGGGTCCTCAACCGTGAATGTGAACATCCTCACGCATCTCGAAACACCTCGCGTTGAGTACCTCTGCGGGCAGGGCGTTGGCTTCGAGGCCGCGAAGAAACAGGCCCAAGCAGAGGTGTTGGCAGCACTGCTCATCACGCTCGACGACGCACCCAGTTCCGAGAATCTCGACATCGCGGGCAGCTCGGACGCCGACGCAGCCCTCCTGGCGGCGTCAGTCTTGCTGCAGGGGTACCTCGAGGTCGGTGAGCTTTCGGAGCTACTGTCGGCCGTCGCGGCCGATCTGCGTGAGGACGGCACGCTGGACGAGGAGGCACCCGGGTCACTGCTGATGAATGCGGCAACGCTCGTGGATCCCGCCTCCATTCGCGCCAATATCGAGCAGCGCTACAGCGAGCTGGGAGTTGTCGCGGAAACCGGAGACTTCGAGGCTTCGATCGCTCGGTACCGCGACGAAGGACCGTATCCGTACGTGACGCGAGTCGTGTTCCCCGAGACGGGGCCGGACGGACCCAACTTGCTGCATTCGGCGAATGATGGGCGCACGCTTGAGTCATCCCAGAGCCTCCGGTATGACCTCTCGGCAGAAACGCCACAGGGGCAGCCATTTCGGGTCCGACTACTATGGACGGATCCGACGGTGCCCTGGGGCGCGGCCCTCGGGTCCGACATGTGGATGTTTTCGCAGCCGCAGAATTGGTCGGTCACCGATGTGTTCTCCTCTCCCGACTACGCAGCCATCCAGGATTTCACCGTGACCAATTCCGGCATTCCCAGCCACTTGCCGATGCTTCTGGTGGGCACTGGCTCCATGCGCATCGAGTTGTATGAGGGCAACGCTGGCGTGCTCACCGGAATGAGAACAATCGCCTGGGCGCCCGGGGGTTAGTCCCGTTCCGCAGATGCGACCGACCTCGCCCGCGCCCTGGCGTACTAGGGGTCTATGTCCCGAGTCAGAAATATCTTTCCATCCGGCTTGACCTCTGGCATGAAGGCGCATGCCGCGAGGACACGCCACCCTGATCGAGCTGACAGACGAAGAGCGCGAGGCCCTGCAACGAAATGTGAGGCGGAGGACAAGCGCGAGTGCATTGTCGATGCGCTCCCGGATTGTGCTGCTCGCTGCTGACGGGCTCACGAATAAGCAGATCGGGCCGAAGGTCGGGGCGTGCGCGCACACGGTTGGGACGTGGCGAAGCCGGTTCATTCGCAGTGGCACGAGTACACGGTGTGGGAACCCTTGCGATACGAACGCATCCCCCAAAGTACCGCAAGCCCCCTGAAGGCTTCGCCACCACTTCGTGTTCATCCCAAAGTACCGCAAGCCGGTCCTGCGTGGGGACATCGGCCATCGGCTCAGGGAACTGATTCGTGAGATCTGCAAGGCACTAGAAGTGGACATCGTGCAAGGTCACATCCGTCCGGATCACGTCCATCTGCTGCTGAGCGCCCCGCCGAACTTGGCGCCGAGCCGAGTGATGCAGGCAATCAAGGGCAAGACGTCGCATCACCTCATGAGGGATTTTCGAAGGCTCAACAAGGAGTTCTGGGGTCGGCACCTTTGGGCACGAGGCTACTTCGTGGCCACCAGCGGCAATGTCACCGACGAGGTCATTGCGAAGTACATCGCTGAGCAGGGTGCCGAACCCCGTGAGCACGCCGCGGGGGCGGATCGTGGGTTCTGGGGGAGGTGAGCGGGCGCTCGGGTCGGTGGCACGGCGCTCGCTCGGCTGGAC
>JAFGIS010000647.1 GCA_016929495.1 Polyangiaceae bacterium
ACGTGGCTCGAAAGCGGCGGCCACGACGACGAATTCGGCGAATGGTTCTACGCCGTCAATCCCAACGGCACCCTGGCTCCCCCCGGAGACCACAAAGGCGAGCTCTGGAAGGCGAGCTACCACGGGCTGCGGGCGCTGGTGCTGACGGAAGATTGGATGCGGGAGCTGTCGGGGTAGGGCAGGTGATAGAGCGCGCCGCCCGTGACGGCAGCATCGTCCGCCGCGTGGCCTGAACCGGCGTCCAGTAGAGCCACTCGAGCGAGGCCTTCCGTTCGTCAGTGCGGACGTTGGGCGCGCACGTCACGGACCAACGGCCGCGGGCGTTTGGCCCTCGCCATTTCACAAACCACGCGGCGTCGATAGAGCGTGATCGCGTCTGCGGGTCGATAGATGAGGTCCGCGTAGCTCGTGTCGTTGAGTGGTACGGCGTCGTCTGCGACGACGACGGCATCTCGGGTCACCTTGGCGATCACGAAACCGAGCCTGGGTCCAGGCGCAGCACGGCCGAACCCCTGACCCTCGTCGAGCGGCTGTCCGATGACATCCCCCCAGGGCGACGTGGTGAGCGGGATCTGGACCGGTGGCACGAGCCGGTTGATATCGACCTGCCAGAGCTCTCGCCAGGATTCCACCGAGGCAGGCCCGGCTTCGCTGGCGACTTGGTAGGTGTCCGACACCAGCTTTGTTCTGACGACCATGTGTTTGACGCAGCGTGTGCCGACACGATCGTCCGTGAGCTGGATGAGATAGTACTCCTCGCCCGACTCCAACAGGGCCTGGGAGGCTTCGCTCGTGTCGACCTTGAAGCGCTGAAGGTTTTTCGGTAGCGGCTGCTGGGCCCAGTCGATCGGCGTGCAGTAGCCGTCTCGTTCGCAGTCCCAGCGAGGCAAGGGCTGGCGACAGGCGTAGTCCTCCCAGACGTGCCGTATCGGTCGTGAGACCCACCCCTTGATTTCGACGCCATCGATGGTCTGCGCGATCTGCTGCACTCGTCGACCGATCGGTGCCGCCGTATCCACGATGCGTAGCTGCCCACACAGCGTGCTGCCGAGAGGGGGCCCCAAGGGATAGGCGGAGAGCTCCCGATAGACGTCGTGCGCCGTCACGCCCGTACGCGCGGGCACATCGAGGGGCAGGACTTCATCGGACAGCCGTTCGAGCGGGATTTGCGCGACCGGGGGTGGCGCCAGCTGGTCTTCGGACTCGATGGAAGCCAGCGGCGACGCCGGGCGCACTCGACCCAGCGTCAGCAGGACCACCTGCGCCTTGTCGTTCTGTTCGTGCATGACTAGCAGACGCGCTCCGCGATAGGCCACCGCCTCCAACGTGGGTTCCGACGATACGATCTCGAGCGGTGTCTCCGCGACCACCGTCCGTATGCGCGGATATCCTGGACCGCTCAGCCACGCTCCAACGGTCGCGTGCTTTTCGGACTCGGCGAACAGCCACCAGCAGGAGCTTGACCATCCTCTTTCACACAGTAGGCGCGCCGCGTCCAGCTCCGTGGGCACCAGCAGGCACCGCCGGCCCCGACCGATGTCTCCTTCCGCCATGGAGCGCATCGCAGCCTGTCGTATCAGACCCTGCCGTGACGCCTGCCGGAAGCTGCATCCGCGGGTGTCGCCGGTCTGGCAGGCCGCCTTGAAAGCCGCCACTGCAACGTCGGACATGGGCGGCAATGACAAGCCAAGCTCCACACAGGCGTCGGGGTTGTGCTGATGGCAGCGCTCTGCCGGGTCGGTTTGGTTGGCGAACGGCCGAGCAGTGTCTTGCCGAGGACCTCGCTCCGGCACCGCGGGTGTCTCGGGCAGCGGAACCGTCGGAGGGGCGCCACCTTGCGGCGGAGCCGACGCATGACAGTGCAGCAAGCCGGCACAAGTCCCAACCCATGGCCACGTCCTGGGCGCGCAAGCCCGGATCCGAGAGCGCTTCGGGAGCGCGAGGTTCGAGGGCGAGGCGGCTGCTGTTACCATGGTGGGACGCCGAGCTTGGCTTCCGAGCGTAGGAGACGGCTACCATTCCTGCAGGTAGCATTCGTAGCAGTCGCCTGCAAAAACCGACCATTCTGCCTGTCTTTGCACGAGGCCGACCCAAGATGGGCCCGTTCTATCGCCACATTGGGCCCAGCGGGGGCTCTTGAGCGCAGCGCGACGACCTGTCGTGGCCCCTTCGTCCAGAAGCTAGCTTGAAGCTTTCCACTGTGACGATGAGGTCTGTCCCGGGGCACTCGCAAACTCGTCAGCACAATCCCTCGATGGCAGGTAGACTACCCGGACCTATCCTTTGTGCCGTGAAGTGAGGACCCCATGCGCCGTGTGACGATGAAGTGCTTCTTGGCTTCCCTGGTAGTAGCCGCGCTGGTCGAGGCCTGCGGTTCCGAGAGCAAGGAGCAGACCGAGACGGGGTCGGGCGGAGGCGACCAGGCGACTGGCGGTAGTCCGAACGCGGCGGCGTCCGGGGCGGGAGGCTCCGGAGGTACGAGCTCGACCGGCGGGATTGGGACCACCGGCGGAGCCAGCAGCACGGGTGGTCGCGCCGTGGGCGGCAGCGAAACGAGTGGCGCTGCAACGGGCGGAAGTGGCACCGGTGGCAACTCGGTTGGAGTCGGGGGCGGCAACGCAGGCCGTTCCGCCGCACCGAGCGGCGGCTCGGACACCGGCGGCCAGAACACGGGTATCGGCGGCGACAGTCTGGGCGGCGCTTCTGCGACAGGCGGCGGTTCGAGTCAAGGCGGCGCAGGAGGCTCGGCGCCGATCGGCGGAGCCGGAACGGGGGGCGGCGCCGAAACCGGCGGCAGCACATCCGGCGGTGGCGCCGAAACCGGCGGCAGCACATCCGGCGGTGGCGCCGAAACCGGAGGAGCCCTCGCCGGATGTACTCCGGGCAAGCTCGACGAAACCGCCACCTGCAATACGCCTGAGGCCAGGACCGGGGTTCCGGGTGCAGCGGTCGACTGCGTCGGAGAGCTCGATGGCCCGTGGGGCTCGGTCTACGCCACCATCGCCGGCCAACAGTACTTCCTGCAGGTCAACGAGTGGGGGTCCAAGAGCCCGCAGACCATGGCCCACGGCGGTGACTACTTCTTCCGCATGACCGTCCAGCAAGCGAGCACCGGGACCCATGGCACGGGTGCGCCGACCGGCTACCCGTCGATGTTCATCGGCTCCAACAGCGGCCACACCACGGCCAATAGCAACCTGCCGAAGGCGATCAGCGAGATCAAGTCCGTGCGCACGACATGGATCTGGAACGACAACGGCACGCTCGGGGACACCGAGACTAATATCTTCAACGCGGCCTACGACGTCTGGTTCAACCAGAACGTTTCGGAGTCGACCAGCAGCGGCCCGACCGGCGGGTATCTCATGGTCTGGCCCTACGACCCGCCCAATGCCGAGCCCATCGGCGGCGCACCGGCCTCCACTGCCGTCAGCATCGACGGAGTCGACGGGACGTGGGACATCTGGATCGGCCTGAACGGAACCCGCCCCTGCATTTCCTACGTGCGCACCGAGACGACGCTCGAGCTCTCCTTCGATCTCAAGCACTTCATCGATGACGCCACGACGCGGCAGGGCGGCATCGACCCGAGCTGGGCCCTGACCAATGTCTTCACCGGCTTCGAGATCTGGCAAGGCGCCCAGGGCGTCGAGACCACGGCCTTCTGCGCGGTCGTCGAGTAGGAGCGCCAGCCAGAACCTCTCGGACCCCATGCCGGCTTCGGGCACGAGCCAGCACGAGCGCAGCTCGGAGAGCGCCGACGTGCTACGTTGCATCGAAGTGGACGCCCCGGACGACGCACTGCGCGTGATTGCGAGCCTGATCGATCACGCCGATGCGCTCGCGCCGTGCGCGGCCTTCGACCTGCGTGAGGAAGAGTGGAGCCGCCATGCCGGTGCACAAGTATCGTTCTGTCAGCGACATGCCTCCGCGGAGGCGCGTCGGAGATCCCGACCTGGCCACTCGCATCAGAGCGCCTTGGGCGCGCGCGTTCTTGCTCTGCGCGCCCGTGCCGCATCGCGGGGTCAGACGCTTCCGAACCATCGCAGAGGCCAACGCAGAGCGCGAGCGCGACACGCTGGAACGAATGAGGCGGCTGCGCCCACTGCCGCGTTGAGAAGCCCCGCGTCCATGCCCGACACTCCTTTCTACGCCGCGGGTCTACGCTTCAGCTGCACGCGCTGCGGAGACTGCTGCCGGCGACCGTCGGGACATCTCTTCTTGTCCGCTGCCGATCTGCGGCGCCTCGCGCGGGCGCTACGCCTGTCGGACGAGGAGTTCTTTCTCGCGTACTGCGAGGTGGTGGATGTCGAGCTCGCGCAAAGGGTCAGTCTGGTCGCCACCGAGGACGACTCCTGCGTGCTGCTCGGGGACCAAGGATGCACGGTGTACGAGCACCGCCCGCTACAGTGTCGAGCCTACCCGTTCTGGGGCACGAGCCTCGTCGATGCCAAGGCCTGGGATGCGGTCGCGGCGTCCTGTCCAGGCGTCGGGGGCGGATGGCTCTGGTCGAAAGAGTGCATCGAGCAGTGGCTCCACAGGCGGGAACAGGAGCCGTTGCTCGACGTCGGTGAACACGGCGAGCCGTGATCATCTCGTGAGTGCGGGGAGGACTGCCGCTCAGCATGTGCCAGCGGGCCGGCCTGGCTAGCGACGCGCGCGAGCTCACGCTCGCGTCTGAGCTCGCACGGGTGCGTGCGCGGCAGGGAGGACCGCTCTGTCTGCTTGACGCTGCGTGCTGTAGGTGCAAACCTGCGAGCCGCTCAGTTTCTGCGGTGGGGCGAGACTGTACTTCCCTGCCCCCTTATCTCGAGCAGCCATCGATGCCTTCACTGAGCACCACAGAGCTGAAGCACGCCTTGATTGGGGAGGGGTTCGAAGTCTACCGGACCCTCGGGACGCGCGTCGTCCTGGCCGAGAGGGTCAGGGACAACCTCATCATGGACAGCGGCGTTGCGGCCGTCTCAGACGAACGGCTAGCCGTTCGTCTCACGTTTCGCGCTCAGAAGAGTGACTTCCCTGGCGAAAGTGACCCTCAGATCCACGACAGGGCGCGGCAGCAGGGGGCTCCGGCCGCGGCGCGAGGCTACGCGGAGGTGGAACAGGTCATCGTTCCTGTTCTAGATCCCAGCGACAAGTCCCGGACTCTCGAGACCTGGTTCGAGGTGGCGTTCGAAAAGACGGTCCCGGACGAAACCCGCCTCTTCGAGGAGCTCCGCCACGCGCTGTCCTTGGAGAAGACAGCGACCCCGATTCGGCGTCCCTGAGCTACCGGCCTGGTTCGGCGCGAGGGAGGGCTCGAGCCACCGGCTTCGCCGGGGTGCGCGCCCGGCCAGAGTGAAACCGCGCACACCGGGGTGGTTCGCGCGTGGACCAGGGGGGTCCCGCATGGTATCTCGGCCGCCGTGCGTCGTGCTCTGGCCAAAAAGCCGTGCGCTTGAGCACGTCTGGAGCGTTACACTATGCTCAGTTTTTTTCGAAGGGGCGGTACTGGTCAGGCCGTCGTCATGGCGGTCGTCGGTCTCGTCATTGTTGTGTTCGTGCTCGAGTTCCGTGCTGGTCGGACCGTTGCGCGCGGTAACGTCAAGACAGACTGCGCGGTCGAGGTGGGAGGGGACTGCATATCGACCAAGGAGTTCTGGGCTGCCTACGGGATGGTCATCCCGCAGTATGCCGAGAAGGAACAGCTCAAGCGCTATCAGCTCGTCCGTCGGGTGATCGACGGTCTGATCGAACGAGATCTTCTGCTGAGAGAGGCGGACCGTCTGGGCATATCGGTCGGAGATGAGGTCGTCGAGAAGCAACTCTCTCAGGGCGTTGCGAGGGTCTCGCTGCCGGTCGCCGAGGCTCCGATGCTGGGATACATGCTCGGACTGTGCCAGCGCGCTCCCATGGAGCGAGCGTGCATCCCGGGCACTGAGGGCGTTCGACTCCTTCGGGTCAAGAACAGCAAGACCGGCCAGTTCGAGTACAAGATATACGAACGGGAGGTCCGCAATGTGACCAACCGCAGCCCGCGCGAGTTCAAGGAGATGCAGCGCCGCGAGGCGACCGCGACGCGGATGCGAGACCTGATCCGGGCGCGTGTGCCGCTTTCCGAGGCAGAGGCGTTCATCCAGTACGAGCAGCTGCGCTCCACCGCTTCGGCGGAGGTCGTCGCGGTCAGTCGTGACTGGTTCGCCCGCTACGTGATCGACGCGTCGGACGACGCCGTCGCCACCTGGGCTCTGGGGCACAAGGACCGCATCGACGAAGCATGGAAGTCGGCCAAGGCCGAGTGGACGTCCGGATGTCGGCTCGTGAGTGCCATCGAGGTCGCCTTCGATGCTTCGACGGGGGACGAAGACAAGGTAGCCCTGCGCGACAAGATCGAGAAAGCCAAGCAAGCCGTCAAGGACGGCATGCCGTTCGAGCAAGCGGTTCGACAGTATGGCGACGCTTCGGGAGCCGCCCGCGACAGCAGTCCACATTGTCTGGCGGACTCAGCGCCACAGGAGTTGCGCCAGACCGTCGAGTCGCTACCGACGGATGGCGTCTCGCCCATCATCGAGACGTCCGAAGGGTTCGAGTTGGTCAAGTCCCACGGCATCCTCGACGAGAAGTCGTTGGAAGAGACGGGGCGCCGCGCCGTCACTCGACGCCTGTTCATCCAGGCGCAAGCCGGTGAGCTGGCTGCCGGCTTCGGCAGAGACCTGGCCGCCCAGGTGCGCGCGGGCACCCCGCTCGCCAGTGCGACCACGGCGCTGGCGCGCGCCGCGCTGGGCCTCAAGGGCGAAAGAGGGGAACCTGCCGTACCAGGCCTGGACGATCCCGGGCGGCCCAAGCCAGAAAGCGTGGGTCCGTTCAATGTGCACAGCAACCCGATACCCAATGCGATGCTGGGCCAGACGCCGGCTGCCAGGGCCTTCACGATGAAGCCGGGCGAGATCGAGGTATTCACGACGGGCGATGGCGTAGCCGTCATGCAACTGTCCAGCGTCGATCGCGTCACCCGCGCATCCTTCGATACCGAGAAGGCCATGATCATGCCTCGGCTGCGCTACGCGAAGGCTCACGAGGCGCTGACCGAGTACGTCGCTCGCCTGAGGAAGAAGGCACAGGCCGGGATCAAGATCAGCGAGGGGTTGCTCGCGATGGACAAGAAGACGCAGGAGTCGCAGTAGCGCGCTCGAGGCTCGCTCCGGTCCGCGTACGGGTGAAATAGCGGATGACGTCTCTGCCCCTCGAACACCGCAGGGCGACGCTGGCGAACCAGAGTCGGCTGCTCGTCGTCCCGATGCCGGCGGTCCACAGCACCGTGGTCAGCATCTACGTCAGCACGGGTTCGAGATTCGAGACCCGTGAGGACAATGGTGTCAGTCACTTCCTCGAACACGTGCTCTACCGCGGTACTCCCCGGCATCCATCGGCGCACGCCCAGGCCCTTGCGTTCGAACGGCTCGGCAGCACTCTGGATGCCAGCACCAGCGTGGACCACGGTGTTCTTGCGGTTTCCATACCTCCCCAGAACGTCGAGCCTGTCGTCGCTCTGCTGTGCGCTACCTACAGAGAGCCGCTGCTCCAAGGACTCGAGATCGAGAAGGGGATCGTTCGCGAGGAGATCCTCGAAGGCCTCGACGAACACGGACGACTCGTCGACGCCGACGAGATCCTGCGGATGCTCTGTTTCGCGGACCATTCGCTCGGATTTCCGATCATCGGGACGCTTCAGCAACTCGAGCGGTTCGACCGAACGCTTCTCCAGCGTCATCATCGAGCTCGCTACGTCGGCGCCGGCACGGTGATCGCCGCGGCAGGTCCGGTCGATTTCGATCGGCTCGCGAGGTTGCTCGAGCACGAGCTCGGCGGCGTTCCCGTGGGCGAGCCACCCACTTCGGACGTTCCTGGGCCGCTGTCGGGTCCTTGTTTCCGCTACGTCAAGCACGCGTGCAGCCAGACGGCGTTGCGTCTGGCCTATCGCGCACCGGCGGAGCGCGACCCGGACGAGCCGGCGATGCAGCTGCTCTTGCGCTTGGTCGACGACGGTCTGTCCACGCGCCTGTACCGTCGGATCTGCGACGAGTTGGGTCTCTGCTACGACGTGTCTGCCAGCTATGAGGCCTACAGCGACTGCGGCATCGTCGAGATGGGCGCGGACGTGACGCATGAGCACGCAGCCGACGTGCTGCGCGCGATGCTTGGCATCGTTCGCGATCTGCGTGAACAGGGTCCGTCGCTCGAGGAGCTCGACAGGGCCAAAGCCCGGTACGGTTGGCAGCTCGAAGCCATGCTGGACGATCCCGAGAGCATGGCCGACTTCTACGCGCTCGGCGAGCTGACCGGGGTGGGTCGTACCCCGGCCGAGCGACACGCTCAGCTCTCCAGCGTGACCCCGATGGACGTACAGCGGGTGGCCGAGCGCTGGCTCGTCCGGCAAGCACTCAGCGTCGTTGCTGTCGGCACGCTGTCACGCGCCGCCCAAGACGAACTAGTGGCGTGTCTGCAAGACACGCCACACAACTAGAAACCCGTGTCCTGGCTCAGACTGCGGGCATTCGCCGCAGAACTCGACGCCTTCGCCCCGTTCGAGACCGTCGAGTTCTGCGGCGAATCACCGAGACAGGGCACTAGCGCGCATCGTCGATGCGGTACGATAGCCTCAGCGATGGCGCGACGTACGCCGGGTCGCAGCCGCTGAGGGGCCCATGTCGTCGCGTATCAAGGCCTCGGCCACACGCAGGACGCGCCGACGAGTGGCAGCGCTCGCATTCTGCAGAACCTGCGCCAGACGGTCCTCCTCTGGGAGCGGCGGCGGTCTCGTCGATAGCAGCTCGGAGACATCAACACCGAGTGCCACGCTCAGACGAGACAGCGTCTCCAGAGAAGGGTTGGAATTGGCCGACGCACGAGCGCGAACGATACGTTCGAGCCGCGCCACCGTCTCGACGGTGACGCCGGCTCGGAGTGCCAGTCCTGCCTGTGTCAGTCCAACCTGACGGCGCAGGTCCTTGACTCGCTCTGCCAGACGAACAGCGACTTCTTCCACGACAACCTTTGAGAGGCGGATTGAAGGGCGAGGGGTGGGGCTTGCGGGATCTGTAAGGTACGAAATCTGGAAATTAATTCGGCCAGAATTCGTATCTGCGAGCGAATTTCTTTCTGTTCTGGGGCTTGGAGACCCCGGAGCAGGCTCGTCCTACCAACCCCGCCCATGCGCGTGGTGCACCCGGTCGTCGACGGTGCGTCTCTGCATTGCAGGTAGGACGCGGGCCACGAACGCAGCGAGTCGCGCGCCCACCGTCACGTCGGCAGACGGCCCAGACGCTCGTGTGCCATAGACGACCGCCAGGCACTCACCAGCAGCGGCCCCGAACGCGGCGACGTGCCCCACCAGGATCGAAGGCCCGGAGCCGGGCCCCGTGCTCACGGTAACCGCAGTGACATAGCCCGGCGGCGTGTCGAGCCGCTGCTGCTCGAGCACGCCCTCCGACGAAGGGGTGGGCAGGTCGGGCTTCCACAGGCGAGCCTGTCGTTCGCACGTCTGGGAAGTCGAGCTGCGCGGAGCGCTCCAGGTGCGCACCAGCAGCTCGGAGGTGGTCGAAGCATGGCGCGCGCGCCACCATCGTCCGGCCGTTTGCGGGACCCATCCCGCTGCGTCCGGAAGTGGCAAAGCCAGACCCATTCCCTGGGCAACCACGATCTCCCAACCTCGACTCGACACCGTTTCTGGCGCCGCTGCTTCGTCCGGACCGGGGTCTGCGGTTACGCTGTGCGCGGAGGTCGCCGTCGTGGATGAAAATGGCTTTGGTTCCGGAACGATCTGGTGAGCGCAACCTGCGTGCCCGAAGAGCAGGCCGCATGCGATGGCGCTCCATCGGGCTGCGCCCGACCAGCAGCCCAGCGTTGCGAGCGCTGGCAGGCAGGCTTGTTCTTGGGGCAAGCGTCCATTCTGGCAGGGCTCGGAAGCGCCCTGGCACCTTCCAGCGGACTGCCTCATGGTGAAACCCGAGTCCGAGGCCCCGATACGCGGTTTGCCATGCCCGAGGCTAGTGCCACGTTTGGGTCGAAGCGATGGGTTTCTCGCCGCCCCCGACCGGGCGAGGGCGGCGAAAGACCCGACGCTTTCCACTGATCTGACACCCGCGGCACGCCTGGTCCTTGGTCCTCGCTTCGGTTGGAGCGAGGCACTGGCGGTCTACTGATGGTGGTAGTCGGGTGTAGGCGCCGAAATCCGAGAAAAGGCTCGGCTCAGGGGGACCGGCCGTGCTATCGCTCAAATGCCCGGTCTGGCCTGTGGTGCCCCGGGGGTCTACAGGCGCCGCCCGGCTCACGTGGACGGGAGACGGCCGGACCAACTGGCCGAGAGGAACACCGACGGTTCCCGATGAGCCTGAGGAGCTTCGACCATGGATGGACACCGCCAGAGGTCGGGTCGTAGACGGCGCCGCAAGACACGCGCGGACGCCCAGGAGAGGTCCGAGGTCGTTCTGATTGCGGCTCGTCGACCGAACGCACCGGTATCCGTGGCCGCCAGAGGACGAATCGGAATTGCCGCGTCGGCCTCGCCGCACCGCGCCGCGAACGTCGGCACGCAGGCGACGGCAGCTCGCACCTCGGTCTCCCCCTCCCGCCCAGCGCCGGAGCCACGACGTTCGGCACGGATCATCGAGCTGCATGCCGGCAACAGCGACGACGTCGAGCGGGAGCGGCAACGTCTCATCGAGCGTCTGCTCGCTAGTGAAGGTCGGGTTGCGATTTCCAGGGCCGCTGACGAATATCGAGCCGCCGGATTCGCTTTCCCCGTCGAGCAGGAGGTCCAGCTCAAGCTCCTCGAGCATCTGGACGAGGAATGTGCCCGTGCCGCGATTGTGGCCCTGGAGGCGTTGCTCGACAAGGAGCGGCCCATCAAAAAGCCGGTGTTCGAGCAGCGGCTCCGTCGGCTGGAGGAGTACGCTGACGAGCCGGCCACGCGTGAGGCGGCGGCGTCGTTGCGTCGAGCCATTCGCTGGTGACGAGCCAGGGCCCGCAGGGCACTGAACACGCAACCCTTCGGTTGCCTCCGATCGGGGTGGAGACCGGACACGACTGCCTCGATGCCACTGCATCGACGCGCAATAACGAGGCGTGCTGGCTGCTAGATCGATGGATAGCAGCGGGTTTTTCGACACCCTCGCCCGGTCGGACCGTCGAAAAACCCATCGCCTCGGTCGACACACCGCACTATGATGCGCACACCACAGATGCAGCACGAACTCGATGCGAGGCAATTCGAAACACGATACCGCGACTTGGTGCGCGCCCATCAGGGAGAGCGCGGCAGTGAGTCTTGCGTCCAGTGCAGCGGCTGCCGCGCCTGTGCGGCATGCACGTTCTGCAGGGACTCAGAACGACTCGTACGCTGCCATTTCTGCGTCAAGTCCGAGATGTGCACCGACTCCTCACACTGCCGCGGCTCCAAGAGTCTCATGGGCTGTCAGCATTGCGTGGATTGCGAGAGCTGCTCGTCGAGCTCCTACCTGGTGCGTTGCGTCGGCGTGACCGGCTGCACCTACTGCTACGGCTGCGTGGGCATCAGCGGCAAGGACTTCCACATCCTCAATGAGCCGCACGAGCGGCGAGAGTACTTCCAGATCATTCGCCGCATCGCGGGCGGGCTCGGCGGCTGACCGTCGGGCTGAGGCAGCCCAGGGACAGGGCGAGAGGGGAGAAGGCATGGCCGATCCGGTGCTTGCGGCGCTGTGGAAGAGGGTGGTCGAGCGCTGGGAGGACGAACAGGCACACGCAGCCTTTCTCGAGCACTGTCGGGCCACGGACCAACTCGTCGAAGCAGCGGTGCGCTACCGAGGCATGACGGGCGACCGCGACCGAAGCGAAGCCGCGCAGAAGCGCCTGCAGGGCGTCACCGTGCTCGCGTTGGCACAGCTCGAAGCGTCGCGAACTTCTGCCCGTCAGCTGCACAGGCAGGCTGGGCGGCTCATCCTCATTGTGCTGTTCACTGCCGCTTCTGTGGCGCTTCTGGCCTACCTGCGACTGTTTCGCGGATGACGGCCGAGCGCGTACGCCGAAACCCCTGCCCAGCTGTCGGGGAAGCTCGCATGGGTGGGTGGTTCGACGTGTGTTGCGCGCACGCCAGAAGACCGCTAAACCTAGATGACCCTACCGGCCGGAGGGACGGCTCGTTTCTCACGGTGCCCGGCACCCTCGGTACCAACTCGGTTCTGTCCGCCGACCGTGCGTGAAACCTGCGAAGGAGCAACGAGATGAAGTCGCGTGTCCTGTTTCTGGTGTCATTCTGCTTTCTGTCCGTCGCGGCCTGTGGCGGGGAAGAGAAGCGGCCCGTAGCGCCCGTCGTTACCCAGCCACCGCCCCCGGAGCCGCCACCACCACCCCCGCCGGTCGATGACGGCAAGAACCCGAACAGGGCCCAATTGAACATCGCCGACGATATCCGCAGGGCCTGTGGGATCGCCGATGAGGACGCCTACTTCGACTTCGATTCATCGAACATCCGTCCGCAAGACCGCAAGGTGCTCTCTCAGCTTGCGAAGTGCTTCGCCTCGGGCCCTTTTGCTGGTCGCAGGATGGGACTGGTGGGCCACGCTGATCCGCGTGGAGAGGACGAGTACAACATGCTGCTCGGCGAACGGCGCGCGACCAGCGTGAAGGGTGCCATCGGTGCCGAGGGCCTCGCGCCCGACAAGATGAACACCAGCTCGCGCGGTGAGATGGACGCAACCGGCACGGACGAGGCCACGTGGGCGCGGGACCGCCGGGTCGACGTCGTCCTGGCTGATTGAGCCTGCCGGACGCTGCCCCGCTCGGACTGAAGCGAGCCCATGGTGCCCTGTCTCCAAGACAGGGCACACAACCAGCAAGCCGCGTCCTGGCTCAGATCGAAGGTATTCGCCGCAGAATTCGACGGACTCGTCCATTTCGACGCTCTTGAATTCTGCGGCGAATCGCCGCGACACGGCAACAGGCCAAGCGTCCGTTCCGCTTCGCCTGACGCCGCATGGCTTTCGCGCTATATCGCGGACCATGCTTGCCCAGGCGGAGCAGTCAGTCCCCGTTAACGCGCCCGCAGGTGTCCAGCCCGAGGCGCTGGATCCGATCCGGTTGATGCTGGAGTCGTCCGGTGTCGTGCTGGTGGTGTTGATCATCCTGGTGACGGCCAGCACGCTGGTCTGGCTCATCTGGTTTCTCAAGGCCGCCCAGCTGCGGCGTCTTCGCAGCGAACTGCACCGATTCGAGCGCCAAGCCGCGGAGGTGAGGTCGGCGGGCGCCCTGCTGGCGCTGGCCCACAACCAGCCGAATTCGCCCGGCGCTCGTGTGATCCTCGAGCTCAGCAGACGCAACACGCAACGGATGCCGAGCCCCGACGTTCTGCAGGCAGCGGCCAAGCGCGCGATCGCGAGTGAACAGCAGCGCGCGAGCGCGTTGATGCCCACGCTGTCGAGCATTGCCTCGGCGTCTCCGTTCGTGGGGCTGTTCGGAACCGTCTGGGGCATCATGGACGCGTTCTTGCGCATCGGGGTCGAGAAGAGCGCCTCGCTCCCCGTGGTGGCCCCGGCCATCGGAGAAGCTCTGATCGCGACGGCGTTTGGCCTGGTAGCCGCCATTCCGGCCACCGTCGGCTACAACTACATCGACAAGCGGATCGGTGATCTGCTCGAGGAGCTGAACGCTTCGACCGAGCTCTGGGCCGAGCTGTTGGCTGACCGCCGGGAGGTAGCCGAGACCGCGCCTCGGGGGCAGTTCCCTCCCGCGGCAGCGTATCCGCAGCCCGGAGGCTACTAGGTGGGCGCGTCGCTCGTCGGTAGGTCGCGTGGACGCGGTGGCTTCCGCGACATCAACGTCACGCCGCTCGTGGACGTGATGCTGGTGTTGCTCGTCGTATTTATGGTCACGGCCCCGCTGCTCACCACGGGTCTTCGTATCAGCCTGCCGAAGGTGGATGCAGCCTCCACGCCGGTCAAGGACGCGCGCTTGCTGGTGACCGTCACCAAGGACGAACACATTCTGTTCGGTGACAAGGACGTGACCGGGCGGATTGCCGAGGCCCTCAAGGAGAGTCAACGGGTCCAGACGGAACGAGAGTTGTTCATCCGGGCGGACGATCAAGCGCGATACGGTGTCGTGGCGCAGGTGGTCGCGGCTGCTCGCAACAGCGGAGTCGAGTCGCTCAATCTGCTCGTTCAGCCCCAGCTCGAGCCGGAGGACGAGGCGGCACCCGAGCCGTCCGCCAAGGCGCCCCGGTCAGGTTCGTCTGCTGTGCCGCCGGCGTCTTCGGTCCTAGGGCGTTCTGATTCGATCCCCCGGAGCCCTTGAGGCACGGTATGCAGCGGCAGATCGTGTTTCCGCCGGCGAACGTGGCGCTGGCCTTCGCGGCCGCAGTCACGCTCGAGGCGGCCTTCTTTCTGCTGCTGATTTTCGCCGGGACCAGTCGTGCCACGGTCAAGCCCACGGAGGAACGAGCTCGGATGGAGGTTCCTATCGCCGTTCAGCCCGTGCTCGACGACCTGCCGCTCCTGAAGGCCGGCGGCAAGAAGATGCGCGCCAAGCTTCCGGACATGTGGAAGAAGAACCCGCCGGTCCAGGTGTTCAAGGAGTCGAGCGCGCCGAGCCCCCACGCGTCCCAGAATCCCAAGACCCTCCCGACCTCGCCCTTGGCGGAGCTCGACGCGCAAGCGCCCCCGCCCGACGCCGAGGTTGCCAAAGAGGTGGACCAGACGCTTCTGGATGCCGGGCCGGACGCCTCTAGTGAGAACGCGCAGGAAGAGGGCTCTGCGGCCGGCGTCAAGGAGGGCACGGAGACCGATCCGCTGAAAGCGCGGGCCGCAAGCCTGTACTTGATGAAGATCCTGGCCTGGTTCGATGCCCGGTTCCGTCAACCCAAGATCCCCTGCGAGCTGATCAAGACTTTGAGTGCTTCCGTCCACGCGAACGTCGGACCTGATCGCACAGTGACCGGCTATTCCGTGGTCAGGCCCAGCGGCAACGCCGATTTCGACAACAAGGTGCGAAGCACCATGGACGCCATAGTGGGCCAGCAGCTTCCACCCCCGCCGCCGCTGTACCCAGATATTCTGGGCCAGACGGTCTCCCCGAGGTTCCAAGGGAAATGCGACAAACAAGCCCCCGCCGCCGCACCTTCCGAGAAGCAGGACTCCCCCGAGCGACCACCGCCCTCGGACGAGCCACCGCCCTCGGACGAGCCACCGCCCCCGGACAATCCGGTTCCCTCGGACGAACCGCCGCCCCCGGACAGTCCGCCGCCCTCGGAAACGCCTTTCGAGTGACGGCGAAGCTACGGCTCCACGCTTGGTCCGTGCTGGGCGTCCTGGGTGCTCTGGCGCTGGCGTTGTGGACGCGTGCGGTTTCGGCCCAAGAGCCTGCGCCACCCAACGAGAGCATTCTCGGCGAGTTCGTTGTTACCGGCACCACCCAAGAACACGTCACGACCCTGGGCGTCCTGCCTTCTCTGTCGCTCGACATGGAAGATGTCACCGTCCGGGCCGTGGTGCGGCGCGACCTCGAGCTCTCGGGCATGTTCCGTATCATCCCGGACAAGAAAGCGCCGCCCGGGGAATACAACTTCGACAGCCCGGTCGACGTAGCTGCCTGGCAGCGCATCGGAGCCGAGGTCGTCGTCAAGGTCGCAGCACGCAGGTCCCAGAAGCGCGGCCTGATCGACGTGTTGGGGCTCGCCTACTTCCTCAGTGTGGGCAAGGATCCGGTCTACCAGCAGACGCTCACGGTCGCCGCGCCCGACGTGCGCGTGACGGCTCATCGTATCACCGATGCGCTGCTCGGAGCCATCACGGGTCGACCCGGAGGCTTTGCGAGCCATTTCACGTACTCGGCCCGCTGGGGGCGTGACTACCGGATCATGACCATGGACGCCGATGGCCATGACCTCCAGCCCGTCACGCCGCAGGACCTGACGGCGATCGCGCCCGCCTGGGGTCCCAACAACTCGCTTTTCTATCCGCAGAGCATCAACTATGCACCCTTCACGTTGATGCGTCAGGACGGGGCGCAGCGTACGCAGATCCGGTTACCGTTCCGCAAGTCGATCTACAGCGTCTCGCTCAACAGGGACTACACGAAGCTTGCCGTGGCCGTGGCGGAGGACCACGGCGGGACTTCCATCTACGTCGGCAACCTCGATGGGTCCGGCATGACCAAGGTCTCCAATACCGAGCTGTCGACGCATCCAGTGTTCAGCCCCTCGGGCAAGCTCGCCTGGATCGGCGGCACGTCGCAGCAGGGCACCCAGCGCGTGTGGGTCAACGGCAAACCCGTCTCGCCGGCGGGGTTTACCGCAGCAGCGCCCACGTTCTGCGACACGGAGGACGGGATCCGTCTGGTCTACGCGGTGGCCGTGGGTGGCAACCGCCAGGACCTCGTGATCAGCGCCGAGAACGGGCAGGGCATCGCGCGGCTCACGCAGAACCAAGGGACCAACGCCTACCCCGCCTGCAGCAGCGACGGCCGCCTTCTCGCCTTCTTCTCGACGCGCAAGGAGGGCCCGGGCATGTACATGATGTCGCTCAAGCGTTGGACGACGTTGCGCGTCACGAGCCAGCTCGGGCAATCACTGCGTTGGGAGCCGCTGCCCAAGTCCGTGTCGGCGCGATGACTAGTACTGCTGCCGGGATCTTCTCTGCCGGGACGCCCGGCGATCTCGTCTTCTGCCTGGTTCTGTCCGTCCTGTCCTCTTGCACCAAGAACGAGGCCGTGGCGCCCCTGGACAAGGGCGAAGCGGGCGCCGGCGGCAGCAGCGCTGCGGACGGACAGGGTGGGGCGCCGGAGCCACCGGGCGGGCCCGACAGCTGTCCCAGCGGACCGTGCAACTACCAGAGCCAAACCGGGTGTTCCGAGGAGCAAAGCTGTCAGCCCGCGCTCGATGAAGCGGGAAACGTCCAGCCGGTTTGCCAAACGGTCGGGGCCAAGCACAGAGGTGAGAGCTGCGAGATGGGCGAGTGCGCACGGGGCCTCTTCTGCGCTGGCGGGACCTGCCGGACCGTGTGCTGCGGCGGAGACTGGTCAGTGTGCGCCGACGGTGAGACGTGTCGAGGCAGTCTGTTCGTTCACAACGTCGATTCGGGCGTCGATCTGCCCGTGGGCGCCGGCGCATGCCTTCCGAACAGCGACTGCGATGTGTTCGAAGATGACTGCGCAGACGGTCTATCCTGCCAGATCGTCGACAATCGAGGGAGCCTGGCCTGCGCCAAGTCCGGAGACGGCACTTTCGGCGACGAATGTGGCCCGGACAACCCGTGCAGCGCTGGGTTCTTGTGCACCGAATCGCAGTGCGGCAGCCAAGAGTGTCGGAGCTGCCGACGCCTGTGTCGCGCGACCCCTGCAGGTGCGAGCCCGGGCTGTCCGGAGGCTGAGGGCGTCTGCGTGCACTACGCACGCGATCCGGAGTCAATCGGCGAATGCGTCCCCTCTGGGTAACGCTTGTGCCGCCGGGCCGAGCCTGTGCGCCGAAAGATGTCCGAAGCTACTTGCCAGGTCTGATAAGCTTCGTGATCGCGTGAGTCTCACGAGCGCCCAGGAGGCCGAACTGAACGCCAAAGCCATCCTGGCCCGTCCAGCGCACGATGGCGGGCAGTTTGCACTCTCCGACGCCCGGCAGCGTGGCAGCGATGGTCACCTTGGTTCCGAATGGGAACTGCTGAGATGCGACGATGAACATGCCCCCCAGGCTGATGTCCCTGGAGGTTCCCGCGATGGTGACGCCGGACTCCGAGCTGCAGGCGACGAAAGTGCTGAGGGGGGTCCGACCGTGGGCGCGTTTCTCGTGCACGTGTGCCTCGGGGAGACTGGTGAATGAGTTCCGTCCAGGCTGTAGAGCGTGAAGACGGCCGCCGATCGTGGTTTCGCCCAGCCCGACCTGTCAAGGAGCCTCTCTGCTTCACGCCTCCCGAGACCCGCTTGCGCCGTCATTTGGAGGGCTGGCCGCTCGGCGCGCTCTCGGTGGGCATTGCGCTGCTGGCTGCTGCCCTGGGACTCCCGCGGCCGGTCGAGCCGGATGTCCTGCCTGTGCCCCACGTGGACGGGGCCGAGGTCGAGCGAGCGGCTGCCGAGCGGCTCGACCTGGCGGCAGAGACTCGGGTCGAGCCGCTGTCCTTCGAGGTGCGCTCGCTCGGCGAGCTCATCAGGCAGTTCGGCCGAGCCACGGCACAGGGTCAGACCGGAGCGGCCGCACAATACAGAGCCAGACTCCCGCGGTTGGCACGCAGCGTGAAGGCCGCCGAAGGTGACAGGGTGCTGCGCGCGCTGAGAGCGGTGCAGACGGAGCTGTTCCTCGGAGCGCTGCTGCGCTGGGAGGCGAGCGGCAGAGCGGACAGCGAGCTCATCGAACTCGGCGGCGACTTCATAGCGAAGGCGCGCCGCAGCGGATGGATCCATCGGCGGCTGCTCATGACGGCCGAAGAGCGAGCTGTCTTGTTCAAGGTGCGTTGGACCACGCTTCTCGAGCTCGACCACGGTCCGATCGGGCCAACGCACAACGAGTGGAGGCTCTACCATCGCTTCCTTCTCGAGCACCCCGAAGGGGGTGCTGGCGAGCCGCTGGCAGACAGAGCCGATCTGCAGCTTCGAGTCGTTGCGGCGTTGGCCAAGCGAGACCCGGACTACCCCGCGGTGCTCGCCCAAGGTGTCCTGATGTTCCGCCGTGGAGACCTCGCTGCGGCCGCCGACGCGTTCCGGGCGTACGTGTCCGCGGCGCCCGACGGGGCCTGGCAGCTGCGCGCCCGCAACTACCTGCAGGCCTGTATGCCCGGAGCCCACCAGAACCCGCCGACGCGCTGACGCCATAGCTCGTGGGCCGGACTCTTGATCGCACCGACGGGGGACCTTACCTTGCCTGTGTTCCGTCGCGTGCTGCATGGCCATGCGACGGTCCGGCTGGAGCACACCCAATGCGAATGGACAACCTGACCCTCAAGAGCCAAGAGGCGGCGAAAGCTGCCCTTGAGCTTGCCAGTCGTCGAAACAACCCCGAGCTGATACCGGAGCATCTGCTGGTCTCCATTCTGAAGCAGAAGGACGGGGTCGGTGCTCCGATGGTGGAGCGTGCCGGCGCTCCGCCGGACCAACTCGCGGACGCGCTCTCCGAGCGCATCCAGAAGCTGCCGCAGGTAGAGGGCGGGGCCGAGCCAAGCTTCGGCAGGCGCATGACACCGCTGTGGAATGGGGCGCAAGACGAGGCCAAGAAGCTGAAAGACGACTTCGTATCGGTCGAGCACTTCGTGCTGGCCGCAGCGAAGGTGGACAAGGACGTGCAGGCGGTCTTCGACCGTTTCGGACTGAGCCACAAGAAGCTGCTCGAGGCTCTGGCGCAGATCCGTGGCAGTCAGCGTGTCACCGACCAGAACCCAGAGGCCAAATTCCAGGCCCTCGACAAGTACACCCAGAACCTGACTGAACTGGCCCGCCGGGGGAAGATCGACCCGGTGATCGGTCGCGATGAGGAGATCCGGCGTGTCCTTCAAGTGCTCAGCCGCCGAACGAAGAACAACCCGGTCCTCATCGGTGAGCCAGGCGTCGGCAAGACGGCGATAGCCGAGGGCATTGCACACCGGATCGCCAACGGCGACGTGCCGGACTCCTTGAAAGACAAGCGGCTGCATGCCCTCGATCTGGCGAGCATGGTCGCGGGCGCGAAGTACCGAGGGGAGTTCGAGGACCGCCTCAAGGCCGTGCTCAAAGAAATCGAGGCGGCCGCTGGGGGCATCATCTTGTTCATCGATGAGCTGCACACCCTGGTCGGCGCTGGAGCTGCCGAAGGCGCCATGGACGCGGCCAACATGCTCAAGCCGGCTCTGGCGCGGGGTGAGCTTAGAGCCATCGGCGCCACGACGCTCAGCGAGTACCGCAAACGCATCGAAAAGGACGCCGCGCTCGAACGCCGCTTTCAGCCTGTGATCATTGCCGAGCCGGGCGTGCAAGATACGATCGCCATTCTGAGAGGCCTGAAAGAGCGGTACGAAGTGCACCATGGCATTCGGATCATGGACGGCGCGCTGGTGGCGGCCGCGACGCTCAGCCACCGCTACATCACCGACCGCTTCTTGCCCGACAAGGCCATCGATCTGGTGGACGAGGCAGCGAGCAAGATCAAGATGGAAATCGACAGCCTGCCCCTGCCCATCGATCAGGCGGAACGGCGCCTGCTCAGCCTTCGCATCGAGGAACAGGCGCTCAAACGCGAGCACGACAAGTCGAGCAAGGCCCGGCTCGAGGAGCTGCGGGCCGAGATCGCGGACCTCGCCGCCGAGCGTGAGGCCATGCGCGCGCAGTGGCTCAAAGAGAAGGAGATCATCGGCGGGATCCGCGAGAAGCAGGCGAGCCTAGAGGAGCTGCGCACCCAGGAAGAGCAGGCGCGCCGGCGCGGCGATCTGGGGCGCGCCGCCGAGATCCAGTACGGTCGGATCCCCGACATCGAAAGACAGATCGCGCAAGCACGCGCCGAGCTTTCGGGTGTGCAGGACAAGACGAGCTACCTGAAGGAGGAGGTCACCGACGAGGACATCGCCGGTGTGGTCTCCAAGTGGACGGGCGTTCCAGTGAGCAAAATGCTGGAAAGCGAGATGCAGCGGCTGCTGCGAATGGAGGAATCGATACGTCAGCGCGTGATCGGTCAAGACCCGGCCCTGGTGGCCGTCTCCAACGCGGTGCGTCGCTCACGGGCCGGCCTCGGCGACGAGCGACGACCGATCGGGTCGTTCTTGTTCTTGGGCCCGACGGGTGTGGGCAAGACGGAGACGGCCCGTGCGCTGGCCGAATTCCTGTTCGACGAAGAGCGCGCGATGATCCGGCTCGATATGAGCGAGTACCAGGAGCGGCATTCGGTCTCGCGTCTCATCGGCGCGCCGCCCGGCTACATTGGCTACGATGAAGGCGGACAGCTCACCGAGCCCGTGCGCCGGCGGCCCTACAGCGTCATCCTGTTCGATGAAATCGAAAAGGCGCATCCGGACGTGTTCAACACGCTGCTGCAGCTGCTCGACGACGGCAGGCTCACGGATGGACAGGGCCGGACCGTGGACTTCAAGAACACGGTTATCATTCTGACCAGCAATACCGGAACGACCGAGCTCAATGCCATCGAGGACCGACGCGACCTCAGCGACAAGGAGAAGGGTGAGGCGATGCAGCGTGTCGCCCTCGCCGCTCTGCGCGAGCGTTTCCGGCCCGAGTTCCTGAACCGCCTTGACGAAATCGTCGTGTACCGACGCCTCGGTCGCGAGCAGATCCGGGGCATCATCGACATTCAGCTCCGAGCGCTCTCCGAGCGCCTCGGGCGGCGCGAGATCACGCTGGACGTTGCCGCGGAAGCCAAGGAATTCCTCGCGAGCGTGGGGTTCGATCCCGAATACGGCGCCCGCCCGCTCAAGCGGGCCATCCAGCAGCATCTGGAGGACGAGCTGGCGCGCCGGGTGATCGCGGGGGAGTTCGGACCGGGAGCGCGGGTGGTGGTCGGGAAGGGGCCGGATGGGCTGACGTTTGCGGCGTAGTTCTCGTAGGGTCGCGGGGCTTCGGGCGTCGATGTCACGCCGCTCATCTGAGCGCCTTGTCTCACCCAGCCCGCCTCGGCCGCTTCGTGATGTCTCAGCAAGCTCAGCGAGGTGTTCGAACTGGGTGATGCGAACCTCCTCCGCACCCGGCAGCCGGGCCCGGATTTCGAGCTCACCGCCGAGGGCTCTGACGTACGCGTACAGGGTCGAGAGCAGCATGTCTCCTCGGCGCTCGGACTTCGACACGTACGCTTGAGTCACTTCTAGGAGCCGAGCGACGTCTTCCTGGGTCAGCTCGGTGCAGTGCTGGCGAAGCTCTTGCAGATTCATCTCCAGCAACATGGCCTGAGTGCGCGCCGCTACGCGTTTCTGTGCTGCGGGGGACATCCGGCCAACGAGGTGTTTGAACGGCTTTGCCATCGTCACTTCCTTTCGCTTCCACCCTGGTTCGCCAGTCTAGCGAGATGCTCCTCGTAGATCCGATCAACCACAGGCACCATGCGCTCGTAGAACCGATCGTCTCCGACCTTCGAGCCGCCGATCAGTAGGATCGCCGAACGTCTCGGATCGAACGCGTAGAAGACGCGGTAGGGGTCACCACCGTGTTGGATCCGCAGCTCACGCGTGTGGCCGAACTTGCCCCAGCATCGATTTCGTCCGCTACCTGACGAGGCGTGACGAAACGGAGGGGCAATCGTGCGACGATCTCGAAGGCCTCGATTCGACCGAGGGCGATCAGCGGGCCGGTGTTGACGACGATGTCCTCAGGTGCGCGTGGCAAAGGCGACCTCGTCGACGGCATCTTCGGGGCGCAGATTGGCCATCGAGATGCCTAGGCGTTGCAGAGACGCGAGAAATGCCACTCGCCCCATCCCGCACAGTTCGGCAGCCTTTCCCGACGACAATCGACCGAGTTCGAACAGCTTGGCAGCAAGCAGCAGCTTGGCCTCGCGCTCGAAGTCCGCCTGGGAAAGACTGGTCTCAAGCAGCACCGAGTCGTCGTAGGTTATTTCGAGTGTCCGAACCATGGGCTGATCGTAGCACCCCGGGAGGACTTCGTGTACGCGGGAGCCAGGGAGGAACACCGGCAGCGGACGGCGCTCGTCGGGGCTTTGCGGACCCGGGGCCATCGCGCTCAATGGCTATCGCCCAGACGCTGCGCTGATTGGGTTTCGTGCGCCCCGACCTACGGCAGATGGATCTTGGTCGTGGTCACGCCGTGGCAGAGGGCGCAGTCGTTGGCGTTCGGATGGTCGATTGCGGTACCACAGAGCGTGTCCGGGCATTTGCTCACGCAAATCGCGTAGGGGGCCGGAATGATGCCGGTGAAGTAGAACATCCCGTCAACGCCCGAGATGGTCGTGAGCGGGATGCTACCCGCAGCCGTGGGCGTGAGGGTCAAGGTTGCGCCCGCCACCGGCATCCCAGCCAGGTCATAGACGTACGCGCCCGTGTACGTGGTCGTGGGATGGCAGTTGACGCAGGGCTGAACGGTGTCGTAGTTCGGCTGCGCTGAATGGGCTGCACGAGGGGTGGCGGCTGCGATGCACGTCTGGCCTCCGGTGGAGGCCCCCCCGCCGCTGCCGGTTCCCCCGGTCGAGGGGCTAGCGTCGCCACCGCCACCGCCGCTGCAGGCGGCGCCCATGAGGCAAGCGGCAGAGACGAACGCGACGAGGCCGATCCACGCGGGGTTGGGGAGAGTCAGACGGGGCATGGTGAAGAGCTCTGTGTTCACGAGAAAGGTTGCGAGGCGGATTCTGTGAGAATAGCGGTGGCCGTGGCGAATGTAGCAGTCTCCGGCGACCATGCGACCGATGGAGGCCCGGACGCGACGGAAGGTCACAGGTTGCGTGTGCCGCCAGGTGACGGCATGGTGACAACAGCGAAAAAGAACGCTCTTCCTGTCAGGCAGATGGCCGCCGCCTTCCGTCCTACTGCAAGTACACCTTGCCTGTGGTGCCCGGGGCGCCGGTGGTCACGCCGTGGCAGTCGCCGCAATCCTGGTTCGTCGGGTGGTCAGCCACGGTCGAGCAGATCTCCGGGGTCGGACACTTGCTCACGCACGGAACATAGCCAGCCGGGATCTCGTCCGCCGTTGTCGTCGTCCCGTTCTTGCCGAAGAAGAACATGCCGTCCGGACCCGTGATGGCTGTCAAGGGAGGAGAACCGTCCGCTGGAGTGAGCGTGATCGTGGCCCCCTCAACGGTCGTCGTGCTTTCAGGGCCGTCATAGAGGTAGCCGCCCTTGTAGTTCGGGTTCGCGTTCGGCGTCTGTAGCGTGTGGCAGTCGTAGCAGGACTGCCCGATGCCGGCCCTGTTGTAGATGGGCTCGACGTGTATGTATGGACCGCCCGCCGCAGGCTGTGCGCAGTTCTCACCGGGAACCGTGCCGCTGCCGCCCGTGCCAGCGCTGGGCGTCGTCACGTAGATGCGCTGCGTCTTGACGGCGTGGCAGTTGGCCGAGTGGCAGTCGACGCTGGTGTGGGTCGTCAGATTGCAGTCTACGCTCGGACATTTGCTTGCACAGACTTGGTAGGGCGAAGAGATGGCGGGATTCTCTCCCAGGTAGAAGAAGCCGTCCGAACCGGAGACGGCCGAGATCTTCGTTCCGTCCTGGTTGATGATCGTGACCGTGGCCCCGGCGACCCAGGGGTAGCCCTTGGCACTTGCGTACACCCAGCCGCCCACCCAGCCCACGTGGCAGTTGACCTTGCTGCACGACAGGTTGTCGTAGTTGCCTGCTGAGTGAGTCTGCTCTGAGTGGGCCTCCGGCGTGCAATTCATGAGGGCTCCGCCCGTGGCCGCACCACCCGTTGAGGCGCCGCCAGTCGTTTCGGTCCCAGATCCCCCCGAACCTGCCGCTCCGCCCGTGCTGGTGCCGCCCGTTGCCGCACTGGTTCCTCCAGAGCCGCCGGTTGCCTCCGAGCTGTTGTTGCCGCAGCTCGATGCTGCCCAGCAGAGCGCGAGAACCGAGGCCAGGAGGCCGAGCGCGTTGGGGTTTCGACGAGTGGGACAGACTGGCATGTGCGTACCTGCGCTGCTCAACGGCTTGGGATCGATTCGGACACGGCCCGAGGGCTGCAACCCTGTGTTGACCTTGTGGCCGCCATTCGGGCCGACACTCTAGCACCCAGGCCAGGCGCTCGCAGCCGGCGCAGAATCCCAGGACACCGAACACCCGCGCGGTTCGTGCCGGCCGGCGTTCTGCGTTTCCGGCAGACCTCTGCTGTTCTATGCGTCTCGCTTGGCCTTGATGGCGTCGGCGTCCGCTTGAGAAATGCCGGCCAAGTTGTAGGCGAAATCCGTCTGTGCGCTCAGCCAGCCCGGGTACTTCAAGGCCATGGCGCGGGCGATCTGGTCTTCCGTCCACGGCACCTTGAGGCCCGCCCCGTTCAGCCTGAGGACGGCCACAGCCGTGACCTCGGCCGCGATGGCGTCTTTGCTGACGATCACGACGTTCGATTCTGCCATGGTGCCGCCTTGCGTGGGGCCGCCGGTCGTCATGCAGCGCGTGGCATCGACGACGACCAAGTCCTCCTGCCTGACCAGGTGCGCCTCCGCGCATTTGTTGGCGATGCTGGTGTGCAGGTCGCCAGGACGTTTCACGCTGCCGAACCACGCCTTGAGCCCCAGGCTGAAGCGGGCGATGCCGTGGGTCTTGCACTTGGGGACATTGACCACATAGTCGGCATTCTTCACGATGTCATAGAAGTCGATACCGCTTCCCCACGCATCCGCACCGGCGGGCCTGGCATTGGTTGCGTCCGTGCCCTTCAGGTTGGCGGGTGTGGCGCCGGTGTCCGCCAAGGCCTCGGTGATCCCCAGCGTGTCCATCGTCGCTGCGATGTCCGAAGCGGCGAAAGCGTCTTCGCAGATAAGGATACTGCTCGCGCCTTTGTCTTTCGCCGCCAGCGCGACGCCCGCGATGACCGGAGCGCTGGTTGTGCCGTCCGGCCTTGCCTCGATCAGGTTTGGCCGGATCACGACCGTCTTGCCAGCAAGGTCTGGCATCAGCGCGAAGCACGCGTCCCTGACTGCCTGCTTGTAGTCCGTCGCGCGCACCAGGGTCACGAGGCCATCTCCCGTACTGCCTCCACCACCGGTGCCTTGCTCACCGCCGGTGCTGGCCGATGTGCCACCGGTGTCGCCTGTTGTTCCGCCAGTCGTGGCCGTGGTGCCGCCGGCGTCGCTCGTCGTGCCGCCGGTGTCGCCCGTGGTGCCACCTCGGCCGCCGCTTCTGCCGCCGCTGCTTCTGCCGCCGGTGTCGCCCGTGGTGCCGCCGGTAGTGCCCGACGTGCCGCCGGTGTCGCCGCCGGTGCCGCCCGTAGTGGCGCTCGTGGTGCCGCCCGTGGTGGCGCCCGTGGTGCCGCCCGTGGTGGGGCTCGTCGTACCGCCGGTGGTGGCGCTCGTCGTACCGCCGGTGGTGGCGCTCGTCGTGCCGCCGGTGCTGCCCGGTATGCCGCCAGTTGCGGCCGCGCCTCCTGTTGTTCCGGTTGTCCCTCCTCCTGTGCCCGCGCCACCAGACCCCGGCTGACCGCCGGTCTCTGACGCCGTACCAGATTCGTCACTGCACCCGATCCCCGCTGCTACGACGGCTCCAACCGATATCCCCAAGAAGTTGCGGCGCGACAGGTTCTTGGATTCACGCTCTGACACGAAAACACCTCCGAGTTGGCTTGCGGATCGAGTGGCCGAACAGATTTGTACCACACGACGAGCCGTCTCACACGGGTAGGTAGTTCTGCGCAGACCTCCCAGGAGGAACGAAATGGGCCGTCGGGGGCCGCTCCCGTTGCCTGGACGTGACGATGACCCGGGAGTCGTATGAAAGGTTGTCTTCCTGAGCGCGTGTTTGATGTTCCGGTTGCACGCCATGGTGCGTTTTCGACTTCTCGCATGGATCCAACACACCTTGTTGTGTGGTGTACCCCCACAGCAGACCGCGAACGCTGTCCGCGTTTTTCACGGACGTCTCGTTCGCCACTCTCGAGCCAGCGTAATCGAGCACCCTGGACGGATCTGCCCATGCATCGGGAGCTTGGCAGTGCCGATGCAATCTTCTGCAGAATCATGCGTAGTCACGATCGAAGTCGCCAATGCGCGTGCCGGGCTAGTGGGTGTGCGTCGCAGTCAACGGCTGGCACCAGCAGCGACCGCCATTGCCCTACACCGCCTTGTACAAGAACCCGTACACGATATGTGTTCCCGCCAAAATGAACATCAGGATCGCGAGCACGATGTGCACGATGTTCCAGTGCCGGAGCATCGACTCGGCGCTCCGGTACAGCGCCTGATGTCTGCGACCCGCGGCCCACTCGGACAAGGCACCCAACAGATCGCGTCGTGCATTGCGGTCGGTGACCTGGGGCAGGCCGAACGCTCGCAGCCAGAGCAAGAGAGTCCGGTCGCGCACCTCTCGCCAGAGCATGCCCACGATCGGCACGGAGATCGACGTCGGCGAGCCTTCCGGGCCGAGCAACGCACGGACGGCCCTGGAGGCGGCGCCGTACTGCCGGAGCCACGCGGTCTTCTGCCCCGCGGCACGCAGATCGAACAGAGCGAGGCTGATGCCCGAGTGCACGTAGCCGTAGACGTAGCGCCCGAGCGCGCCGGTGAGCAGCACGGCCCACATCAAGAAAACCGCGATGCTCGCCCAGCGGTCGAGCTTGAAGGTCGCGTGATAGGTGACCAGGGTCGCGCCGACCAATCCCACCCACAGATGAGCCGATAGCCAGCCTTTCTGCGCGCCGAGGCCCTTGAAGCGGTCGATCCGCGTCCGCAGCGTGTACAGCAGCGTGAGCAACATGAGACTCGCTCCGATGTACCCGAGCCAGTGGCCGAAGCCTCTGCCCGGCCCATAGCTCACAGCCGACACGTCCTGTCCGGTCGTGCGCAGATACGCCGCCATCAAGCTCTTCTCGGGCAGCGCGCGCCGGAGGAAGGCCTCGAGCCCGATGCCGACGAGCGCGATCAGCGTGGCGAAGATGGTCACGTTCCAGGCGGTGCGGCGCCCCTTGGACCCGATGCTGGTGTTCTCGAGTCCGTCGCGGAACGGAGCGTCGGAGAAGGCCGGGGCTGCGGAGCCCTGCGCAGCGGTTTCCAGGAATACCCGCGCCGGGTCGGCCTCCTCCCAGATGCCGCCCACGGGGCAGGCGCTGAGGCACGCTTGGTCGGAGTAGCCGGCGCACCGGTCGCACTTGATGGCCTTCTGCCGCGTACCCCGCGAAGCGGCGAAGCGGGCCATCTCTTGCGAGTTCGGCTGCAGGACGACGATGCCGGCCTGCTCGAGAAGACCTGTCGGCGGGTCGGCTCCGAGCAGCGCGAAGACCACGTCATTGTCGAGCTGAAGCTCGCCTCGCTCGGTCGACAGGCGGAGCGAACCCGGGTCGAGCGACACCACCGTCGACTTGAGCTCGATGCGCACCAGCCCGTCCTTCTGATAGGCGAGTAGACGCTCCCGATTGATGGCCTTGGTGCGGGTGAACGAGTCGCGGCGATAGCTCAGGGTCACGCGCGTACCCGGGACGTCGGCCAGGCTCAGGGCTGCCTCCACGGCCGAGTCGCCGCCGCCCACGATGAGCACGTTCTTGCCGGCGAATTCGTCGGGGTCACTCAGCGCGTAGCGCACACGGGGGAACGCCTCGCCGGGCAGACCGAGTTTGCGCGGTGTTCCCTTGCCGACGCACACGATCACGTGCACGGCCGAGACCACACCTTTCGTCGTCTCCACGTGGAACAGCTCGCTCTCCGAGCGAACGCGCTGGACTTCGACGCCTTCCAGCACTTGCAGCTGCTGCTCCGCCACCGTCTGCTGCCATCGCGCGAGCAGCTCTTCCTTGCTGGACTCCTGGAACCACAGGGAACCCAGCAGAGGAATGCTGCTCGGCTCGGCCATCACGTGCTTGTTCTTCGGGTAGTCACGGATGGTGGCCCCGACGTGGTCCTTTTCGAGCACCAGGTAGCTCAAGCCGCGCTCCCGACAGCGCAGCGCTGCGGCCAAACCCGCCGGGCCGGCGCCGACGATCACGACGTCCAGGATCCGGCCCTCGGCCGGCGAGCGGCGAGGGCCGACATTGTCCACGGCCCGGACCGCATCGTTGATGGCGGTCCTGATGAGCGCTCCACCAGAGACGTCCCCGGCCACGAACAGACGGTCGACGTTGGTCATGCCGCCCTCGTCGGTCACCGGGATCGGGTCCGGAAAATCGGCGAGCGTGTACGCGGTTTCGATCATCGTTATGGCGCCGTGCGGGCACTTCTGTACGCAGGCGCCGCAGCCTTTGCAGCGCTCGGTGATCCGAACGTCGCCGGTTCGGTCATCCACCGCCATGCCACCGAAGCCGCAAGCCGCCAGGCACGCGCGGTCCTTGCAGGTCTGGCACACGATCGGGAACGTCAGACGCCCCAGCCGCGGACCCGAGCGAATGACCCTGGCGGCGCCGTGGCGGGCCGCGCACGCGTCCTGGCACTTGTTGCAGTCGAGGCACAGGTCGAGCCTTCCGACGCGCACCGCGCCGCTCGTTGCAAAGCCGTGTCGCAGGAAGAAGTCCTGCACCACGCGCCGGCCGGGCTCCTGCCCGGCCAGGAATTGTGCGCGCGCTTTGGCCATCGTGGCGCCGAGCAGCGCGGTCCAGTCCTGGTGTTGGGCCATGAGCGCGGCCAGCGCCGGGCGACCTACCTCCAGAACCGTGGTGGGGGAGGCGGCGACACAGTCGATGCTCGGCCTGCTCTCGGAGGCCGAAGGAGCGAGAAACCCGTCGGAGAACCAGGCGCCGGGCCCGAGGACCCCGAGATACTCCACCGGCTCGTCCGCGGCAGGTCCACGAGACGGCGTCTCGGCGCTCTGCGAGCCGCCCGTGTCGCGGGCGATCGCGACCATGCCTTCGAGCACGACGCAGTAGTGCTCCGTCGCGTCTCTCGGCGCGGACGAGAGACGCTGTTTCGTGGTCAGCTTGCGAACCCTACCGGAGCCCAAAAGGTCCTGCAGAGCCCGGTCCGGCAACGGCGCGAAGACGTCCAGCCTGCGAAGAGCATCGACGGAAACACGGTGCGCGTGCTCTAACATCACAACCTCATGGACGGGAGCTGGCGGAGACCCTCATGGAGGACCCGTGTGACACCGGGCGCAATCCGCCCGTCCGTGACACACGAAGCAGTTGTTGTCGCCGAACCCACCCGCGGCGTAGCCGTGCCGGGTGCCCCAGGCTCCGCGATGGCTCAAGGGTGCGGTCCGGCGATGACACGCAACGCAAGAGCCCGTGTTGTGACAGACGCGACAGGGCTCCGAGTCGAAGTCGGCCGCGGAACCGTGGGTCTTGAGCCGCCAGAGCCCGGTGTGGGTGCGTGGAGGATGCGTGCGGTGGCAGTTGCGGCATCCGGGAAGGCCGTGGCAGATGGAGCAGGAATCCGAAGCAGGGCCTGGCTCGGCCTGCTCCCGAGGCAGCGTGGCGTGCAGGCGGATCCACGCGCCCCGGTGATCGGCCGGTTTGATGGCGCGAGCCGTGCCCGAGAGGTCGCGGAAGCCGGCGGTCGTGTGACACTGAGCGCAATCCGTTCCGACGTACCCATGGTGTGGGTCACGGTGACAGTCAGCGCAACGGGTCCCCCGAACCGGAAACGTCCGATCGAGGGCACCAGCGGACGCGTTGCGCCACTGGGCCAGTGTCGGAGGCGGCGCGGCGCCGCGCCGCGGCTGGTGGCAGAGCGCGCACGAAGCACTGCGGTGTTTTCCAGTGCGCCTGAAGCGGGTCATGGTGTCGTGGTTGAACCTGGGCGCGCCCTTGGCAGGGATATGGCACTTGCCGCAGTCCCGTCCGAGTTTTCCCCGGTGTCGATCGTCCTTCAGGTGGCAATCTACGCACGTATGCTTGCCGATCTTGTACTGTCCCTTGGGATGGCACGAGGCGCACGCGACGCTCCTGTGCTTGCCTTCGAGCGGGAACCAGGTGTGAGGGAAGTCCTTGGAGCGAGGCGCCGAAAACCGTTGGAGGGGCGAGTGGCACTTCTGACAGTCTTCTCCGAGACTGCCCTTGTGCTTGTCGTCATGGCAGCGAAGGCAGGTGAGCTTTCCCGTCCGGTAGATCCCGCCGGGGTGGCAACGGCCGCATTGCTTCTTGGTCGCAAGGGTCGCGTGAAAACCCACCAGAGGGAAGCGGCTGTCGCGGTTGTGGTCGAACGCAGTGGTCCTCGTTCCGCCCTCCACGTGGCACGAGGCACACGGCTTGTCGGCGAACTGTCGCTTGTGAGCGTTGCGATGCGTATGACAACTCGAGCAAGGATTGTCGCCTCTGGGCAGCTTGCCGGGCAGCTTGTGGCAGGAACGGCACCGGAGCCGGGTGTGCTTGCCGAACAGCCCGAAGCCCGTTTGCGCGTGGTCGAACTTGGCCCCGCGCCACGTGCCGCCCGGGGTGTGACAGGTCGCGCAATGCGCAGTCTCGCGCACCACCGGGTGGATCGCTGCGTGGCACGCGCCGCAGGCCCGCACCGCGCGCCGACGCGTCGGCTGTCGCGGTGCCGCTGGGCTCGGTTTCCCGTGGCAGCTCTGACAGCCGACGGCCCCGTGCTTGCCGATCAGGCGAAAACCGAACTGGTTGTGGTCGATGCGTGCGCCTTTGAAGCGGCCGGTCTGCTTGTGGCAGCTCTGGCAGTTCTCGGTGCTCCGGACGATGGGATGAGATGGCGTGTGGCAGTCAGGGCAGGTCCGAGGCTTGGGCCGGCCTGCCATCACCGCGTCCTTGTGGCACTTCGTGCACGGCTGCTCGATGTGCTTCCCCAGCAAGCTCACGCGCGAGAACGTTGCGTGTTCGGCTCTCCAGCTCGAGAGCTTCCAGCCGCGCACGGCCTTGCCTTCTTCGTGGCAACGCGTGCACTGGGTCCCGAGCTCATTGCGCCTGAAGCCGTGCTCCCCGCGATGGCAGGACTGGCAGTCCGGCGACAGACCCAGATAGCTTACCCGGCCGGACTTGAGCCGCCGAACGTGGCACTGCGTGCACGCCAGGCGCACGTGCTCATTTCTCAGGGCAAATGCCGTCACGTCGTGTTTGAACGTGTCGCGTCCGCCGACTTGGTTCCAGTCGATGATGTTGTAGCTTCGTCCCTTGTGCTCCGTATGGCAGGCAATGCATCGCTTGCCGCCGAAGGTTGGGTGCAGCCCCCCTTCGTGGTTGACCGCCGCGTGGCAGGCGAGGCATTTGGCGTTGGTGACTCCCTCGGCCGACTCGTGGCACTCCTTGCACCCCTCCGAGTGGTCGTAGGCGGCGTGCCCCTCGTTGAGCGGGCCCGGGGAGACCCGGAAATAGGACTCTGCACGCGCGAGGGTCGCGAGCAGCACAGCCGCAGCGAGCACCGAGCACAGGGCGAGCGACCGCGGCGCCGTCAGCGGGCGGCCCGTGCTTCTGTGGATCCGCATTGCCTCGCGTGTCATGGGCGGTGCTCTGCCTTCTGCGCGCGTGGCGCATCGGCCAATCGTCTCACCTTGGCGCGAGCCACTGCGGAACCCACAGGCCAGGCAGGTGAGGCCGTGAGCTCACGTGCCAGCGTTTCCGAGTGTGCCGCGACCAGCCAGTCGAACGCGTCCAGAACGAACGGCTTCTGCCCGTGAACGGCATCCACCGCCTCCCCGAGACAACGCTGCGCCCGCCTGAGCTCGCCCTTGTTCGCAGCGTCCACCCCCTCGAGCAAGCGCGCGTAGAAGACCTCGACAGGGGCAGGGCTCTGCGCTCCACGCCCGGCCTCACTCCCGTGCACGTCCGCGCCGGGTTTGCCGCCGAACGTGGCAAGCGCCAACTCCGACCAAGCGGATTGCGGGTCGACCTCGACCATGCGCCCGGCGATCCTCGCAGCCCCTTGTGGGTCTCCATGTCGCCGTTCAAACTCGGCCTGCTCGAAGCGGTGGCCGAGCCATGCCGGACCCAGGCGTGCCGACGCCTCCCAGGCGCGGCGCGCTCCGGAGACGTCTGCGCGCTGCTCGAGAGCCGTGGCCAGGAGGTAGAAGGGCTCGCTCTCCTTGTTCAATTCGCCCTGAAGCCGTTCGAGCTCCGTCACGTGTGCCGCGCGCTCCTCGCGGGAAAGCACCGTGAGGCCGGCGATCAGACGGTCAGGGCTCGCACCCGACTCGAAAGCGGCCCCGAGCTCCGGCTCGATCCGGCGCAGTCGCTCGGGATCCGCGTCCCGGTAGCGGTAGACGGCTGCCTCCGCGCGGACGATCAGGTCGAGCTCTGCCGCCGCCGGACGGTCCGCGGGCTCGCCACGCACGAGATCGATGAACCGAGACACGCGCTCGAGGTCTCCGTCCTTGAGGAACCGGCGGAGCTCCTTCGCGTAGTGTGCGCGCTCGTCTGAGCTGCGCCGGGCGAGCCCCGGTCGGATCACGGCGTTCGTTCCGAGCACGATGCCGAGCGCGACGACGAGCGTGACGACCAGCCACCCCCAACGGCGCCCCCTGCGCGGGGCAGGAGCCGCGGCCGGGAGCTGCCCGAGCTCGGGCCAAGGTCCGAACAAGCTTTCGCCGAACAGCTTCGCGAGCTCGCGCTCGACGCCCCTGGTGCCGCGTTCGCTTCCCGGAGGCGGGCTCACCATGGATTGCTCGTCCCTTCGTGGCACCCGGTGCCCGTGCCCGAGCAGGTCTTGGCCGTAGGGTCGTAGCTGCCCAGGTTCAGCGATACGTCCTTCTTGCCATCGACGTGCAGATCCGGATTGGCGATGGTCTCCTTGTCCTCTGCGACGGCACTGTGGCAGATGATGCAGCTGAAGCCGTTGTGGCTGCCGTGGTGGCCGCCCAGGCCGCCCGTCGGGTGGCAGCTGTTGCAGGTGAACGGGGCCGCAGGAATGAAACTCGCCACGGCGCCGTTGGCGCGTCCATTGCCGTGGCAGTAGATGTTGTTGCAGATCGGCGCGGTGTACTGCCCCTGCGGACTCAGCCCGGACAGAATGACTTCCGACCTTCCCGGCGTCGAATCGAACATGTGGCCCGGCGTCAGGACGTCCGTTATCCCTATGTGACAGGTGGTGCACGGGTAGGCCGGATGCGTCGTCCTGCTCAGATGTTCCGTGTGTGCACCCACGCCGAGGAAACTCGTCTCGCTGTTGCCGAGCAAGTCCACCGGAGGGGCGCCGTTGGTGCTGTCCGTCCCTCCGTGACAGAAGGTGCAGTTGGTGCGCCACCCAGCCGGATGGCACGAGTCGCAGCTCGGCTTGTCGTCGACTCCCTCGAGCCCGGCGCCATGGCAGGTGCGGCAATCCGACTTGCCCTGCTTCGCATCGGGGCCGTGCACCGTTCCGCTCTCGTACCCGTCGGGGTGACCCGACTCGATCACGCCGTTGATGTGCAGCTGCAGGTCCTTGATCACACCGCCCGGGCCGACATCGATGTGGCAGACTTCGCAGTCCGTCTGCTGCGGGTGCGTGCCGCCCGGGGGATTGCCGTGGCAGGCTCCGCAGTCGAGGTACGTCCCGTTGACCGTGGTCCACTCGGGTGGGTCACGCGATTCGGCGCCGGACAAGGTGGCGCCGTGGCAGTACGTGTCCGAGCAGCGCCGGGTGGCGCGGTCCCAGACCGGTTCGGCGCCGAGCAGGGTGGCGCGTCCGGCGAATGCGACCTTTGCGGGACCACCGTTCGGATCAGGATGGGTGGTCATGGACAGAGGTACGATGTGACACTCGCCGCACACGAGCGGCCGCGCGGCTTTTCCTGCGATCAGATGCGCTTGATGTGCTCCTACCCCGACGTTGGAGACCGCGACGGAGCCGTCGACCGATTTGGGTGGCGCCGTGTTCTTGTCGCTGCCATGGCAAGAGGAACAGTCCATCGTATCCGGCAGGCCGTCGCTGAGTGGACGGCGTTCACAGCCGAGCAGGCCCGCCACCGAGAGGCAGACGGCCGTCCAAGCTGCGTTCGGGCCGGCGCGCGACTCGGCCGGTCGCCGTGGGTGGCGCCGCATGTCGCGATCCGTACACCGAGCGTGTGACAGCATCTGCTTCGTTCCTCGTCAGAAGTCCTGGCGCGCCGAGAAGAAGAACGACTCGAGATACCGGTCGAGGATCTCGAACTCGTAGCGAGCCCGCAGCTCGAGCCATGGCATGACTCGGTAGCCCACGAGCCCGTAGACCGTCCGCGTGTTCAGGAGCTCTTCAGCGCGTTCGAAGTAGTTGATCTTGAACCGCTGGTAGACCGTGCCGACCTCCGTCTTGAGCGTCTTTCCAGTGTATCCAGCGGCCCCACCGAGGGCCAGGGACCACTGGTCCCCCGCGATTCGCGGAACGTAGTCATATTCCGCTGTGCCTTCGACGAAGATCCCCTTGTTGACCAGGTCGTCGAGCCGCGGCCGGAAGTAGAGCCCGCCCATGTTGCGGTTGTAGGGCCGCTCGTGGTCACGGAGCAGCTGCCGCCCCTTCCATCCGAGGTACAGGTTGAGCTTCGTCTGTTCTCCGAGCGGTAGCTCTTCATAGGCTTCGAGTCGGAACCGCACGTACGGCAGGCTCGGACCGAGCAGCGAGTAGTAGGGGTTCTCACTCTCGACGAGCTCACCCAGGGTCACCAGCTGTGCGTCGACACGCCCATCCACGCCTGCACCGACCGACGGAAAATCGAGCAGCAGGGCGCCGCCAGCGTGGGAGAACCGCTGGTCGAGAGCGCGCGCGTAGGCTTTGGCGTAGGCCGTGTCCGAGCGCCATGCGCCAGAAAGCCCGAGCGCATGGTTGGTGACACGGTCCCGTGTCGAATGGTCCTGGTCAAGGACCTGCTCTTTCATGAGCCGGGAGTCGAGCTCGAATCGGAGTTGCTCGCTCGGACGCAACGTGGCCCCGACCGAGGTCACCCAGTTCTCGAACAAGCCCGAGCCGGTTTCGAAGAAGTGCACGGTCCGACCTCCAAAGCCGAACAGCGACAGCACGGGTCCCGCGGGTCGTACGCCGAGCGAGGCGCCGTCGAACGTGAGCGGCAGCCCGTGTTCGGTCGCCTGGCGCCCCAGACGGACGTACTCGAGGGCGCCGGCGTCGTGCCACTCAGCCGAGAACGTGTACACGTCCCACCAGGGCTGCTTGCCGCCGTACTGCGAAGCGAACAGGTTGGGTGTGCCCTGAGGCGGCGCGCCGTTGAGATCCCACCACAGGGCCGCGGACAAGACCCCGAGGAAGTGATCGTCGGCGCCCGCAAGCTGCGCATCGGCGATTGCCCGGGCTACGTGGTCGACCTTCTGGTCCGCAGCAGGAGCCACGCCGAGCGGCCCCGTCGCGGGGAGCGCACCATGCGCGATCCGCAGGCGGTACTCTTCGAGCAGCGTTGAGTTGGCGCGCCACGAGCTTTCGGTCTCCTCCGCGGATCCCGTATCGGCGGCCTGTTCGGCCCACGCAGGGCGGACCCCGAGCAGCGGGATCAGGCAGGCCAGAAAAGCTGGGGTGCGCGTTGCGGGCATCCGGGATGGTGCGTGCCAGTCGAGACCCACGAGAAGAGCAACGATGCTACGAGGCTGCAAGCATTCGGGTTCCGTTGCCGCCGCGCGAAAGCGTCGCCCCGACTCTCTGGCAAGGCGGAGGCCGCTTGGGACACGCGACGCTAGGGCGCTCTGCACTAGCATTTTTTGAGCCAACGGGGGGTCTCGGCCCGAGGCGTCCGGGCCCGCGCTTCGGTGCCGCGGACTCGCAATCCGCGCGGGCGCGTGCTGTCGTCTACGGCATCCAACCACCTGCGCCGACGCCACCGGCGAATCCAACGCGCTCGAGCGCCGGCGCGGCCCGTGCCGTATTCCGCTGTGTTCGATTTCTTCGCGTGGTGGACGCAGGAGGCCTGTGGGTCCAATTGGCCGGCCTGAAGTGACAGAACAGCAGCGCGGACCTACCGGATCCGGAACACCCCGCGCAGATCCTCGGTGCGCGAGATCGGGCTGCCGCCTTTCTTAATCGAGGTTGCCCGGAACTGATACACCATACCGGTTGTGAGCGCTGGGCCAGCGTAGGGCACCGAGACGTTCTTGTTCCCGCTCACGCCAGCGACCTCTCTGTCTTCCCAAACCAGATTGCCGAATGCGTCGTAGACGGCCACCTCGTAGTGGTCCTCTCCAGAGTCATCGACCCATTCGAGCGCAGGCGTTGCAGAGGTCTCCTCCTCCGCGTCCGGGCTGACGACATCGAGCGAGCCGGTGATCTTGAATCCCTCGTCGAGGACCACGTTGGCTCCAGACACCTCGACGGCAACGATCGCCGTTCCGCCGATGCTCGTGTCCGGGTCTCGCACCAGAGAATCGTTCTCGAAGGCGGCCAGGGCGTAGTACTTGCCGTCCGGGACGGACTCGATCAGAAAGTCGCCGGTCACCCGCTCGACTCTCAGGCCCGGCGGTGCCTCGCCGCGCGCAGCGTTCTCCACGAACGTGTCTTGGACGACCAGGATCACGGAGGTGTCGGTGCCGTTGCCCGGATTGACGATGGCGACTTTGCCTCTGACGCTCGCCTTGGCCGGGCCCGTATCATGGAGCTCGACTGGGCCCGCCACCTTGTTCGCGCTGACCTCGACCGTCTCGGGCTCGAGGTTCACCCCAACGCGGTAGCCGCGAACCGTGGCTTCCCCGGCTGGTACGTTGAACGCCGTGAACGAGCCGTCGGTGCCGGCCAGGGCCGTGGACGACCCCACGACGACCAGCGTTCCGGTTGGGTCGTCGATAGCCACACGTCCCTCGACGCTGCCCAGGCCCGTCGCGTCGGGCAACGGGACGAGCGCAATGCCCGTTGCCGAGCTGGACACGACGCCATCGGACGCGCGGTCCAGCGCCACCGGGAGGGCAACGCGCGGGGGCAGCGGGAATGTGAGATATCCTGCGGCATCCGCGCGCATGGTCACCTGAAGGTTCGTTGGGTTGCCCTTGCTGTCGCGCTCCACGGGCACGATGAGCGAGTAGCTGCCATCGGACTCCGTGGTGGCCAGCCCAGAGGCAGCCGCTTCATTGGCATCCCGCGCGACGACCACCGCGCCCTCGATCCCCTGGTCGTTCGAGCTGTCGAACACGCGACCAGCGACCCGGATCGGCTCGAAACAGGCAGATCCACCACCCTCGACGGCTTCGCACACGTGATCCCGGCCGCACCCCTCGCTCGAGCCGACGATACACTCGGATTTCGGCCTGGAATCATGGGTATCTCCGCCGCAGGCCCCGAGGCAACAGGCCAGAACGATAGGGCAGGCCAACGTGCACACGGTTCTTGACAGCTGCATGGGCATCCTTCCTTCTTGGTCTAGGCCACTACGGCCGGCTAGCGCGCCGCTTGCGTCCTCGACGAAGGGAAAGGTGCCGCGTGCCGAGCAGTGAGGCTCGCTTTTCGGCGCGGGCAGGGCGCTCACCGCGCTTCGAGCTGAAAGAACAGTTCCTCCACCCGGGGAGCCAGGCCCGGCAGGGCCGGATGCTCATCGAGCGTCTGGCCCAAGCCGTAGCTCTGTTGACCTCGCTCGCTCAGCACCACGACTTCACGTTCAGCGGGAAAGACGAGCCAGACCACACTCACCCGAACGGACTGGTACCATGCGGCCTTCTCCATAAGCAGCGCGCGCTCTTCTGCCTCGCCTGCAACTTCGACGGCAAGCACCGGCGGCTGCCGACGGAGCCCTCCCATCCGCCTGCCGACATCGTCGCGGCGCCAGACGGCGGCGTCGGCTGCGCGCGTCTGCCCCGAAAGGTGCATCCCAGCTTCGTTGGTGGCCACCACGAAGTCGGGATTCTGACGTGCCCACACTCCCAGGGTGATGACCACGTCAGCCACCGTGTCCTGCTGCTCGTCTCCACATGGCGGCATGTAAAGAAGCCTCCCTCCGGTGTACTCGAGCGTGCCGACGATCTTCGGCCACGTTTCGAGGCGCGCGGGATCGAACCCCGGCGGCGGCACCAGCTCGACCGGGAAGCGGACCGCCTTGGGCAGCCACAGGACTTCGTCGTAGTGAGCCGCAGCGGTCATGGTCGAAAGACTCCCATATCGTGTGTACCCGGACAATGCACTTGAAGCCCGCCGCGGATGCGCTCAGTGCAACGTTTGCGTGGCGTTCTTGGCCCAGCAAGATCCGTTGGCCTTGGGGCCGCTCGGTAGTCAGAGGGACTGGGGTTCTCGTGAGCTGCCCCCGCCTCGTCGGTGCTCGCCGCGCTGCGCGCGGCTGCGCGCCGCCGGTCCCCCCCCAAGCGTCGTCCTCGCCCGCTCAGCAGCGGGCTGCGGGCGCCGCGGGCGGGACGCGGACGTCATTTGTCTTCGGCCAGGGCTCGGACGAGCCGAGGAGGCAGCGCGCAGCGCCCGCAGGTACCTCGCGGAGCATCCCGGAGGATTTGCCCAGGACGAAGCGAGGGATCTCGCCCTGGACAACCAGGGCCGGAAGCCCTCCCAGGAGAAGTAGCAGCGTGCACCCACCGATCCTGCGCTGCGCTGCCCTCGTGACGGTGCTCGCTGCAGCCGTCGTGCCTGGGCAGGGGTGTGACGCGTCCGAGCGGCGGATCGACCTATTGCCGCGCGCGGCCGAGGCTCTGGGTTGCGGGGACGGCGATTGTGCCGTGCCCAGCCCCTACTGCTACACGGGCAGCCACGAGTGCGTCGAATGCCTCACGGATACCAACTGCGGCAACGAGATCTGTGCCTCTGCCACGCACACCTGCCAGCAGTGCCAGAGCAGCGAAGACTGCGCGGGACCCAAGCCCTACTGCCTGGACGGGGCCTGTGTCGAATGCACCGCAGCGGGCGATTGCACCAAGCCCGACAAGACCTGCGATCCCATCGACCACAAGCGCGTTCCCGTGTGTGGGGCCAACGGTGATTGCACGGAAAGCAAACGACCCTTCTGCTGGGCAGCGCAGAACGTCTGCGTCGAATGCCTGGGCGACGAGGACTGCGCTTCGGCCAAGCCCCTGTGCGTGGACTACCGGTGTCGCGAGTGCGGCTCCGACGAAGACTGCGCCGATCCCGAGCCCCACTGCCTTGCCAGCAACCACGAGTGCAAGGCGTGTCTGGACGACTCGGAGTGCGAGGAGGGCCTGCGCTGCTACAAGAACGACTGCAAGCCGTAGGCCCCCCCAACCCTGCCTACCTCGCCGTGTAGATCCTGAAGGTCCGATCCGGCAGGAAGTCGTGCTCCTCGGTCAGCGCGAAGCCGGCCTGGTGCATCCACTGGTCGAGCTCGGCGGCGCTGAACTGGTGGGACATGGGCGGCCAGTTGCGAACGAAATGGATGATGGCCACCCGCCCGTTCGGAACGACGAGCTTGGAGAACCGCTGCACGTATCGATCGGGCGTCTCGATGTAGTGCAGCGTGTCACACAGGAAGATCAGGTCCACTGCCTCGGACAGCTTGGGATCGTGCTCCGTGGCGAGCATCGTGCGCACGTTGTCGAGCCCTTCTGCCCTGGCTCTTGCCGCGACGTGCTCGAGCAGCCTCGCGTTGATGTCTATGGCGTATGCGGCTCCTGGCGCCACTATCCTGGCGATGGGCCGCGTGAGCAAGCCCGAACCCGCTCCGATGTCCGCCACCTTCTGACCGGACCTCAATCCGAGCGACTGTACCACTCGGGACACTTGCAGAACGTCCACGCGCTCCGGTCGTTCCATGTGGTCGATGTAGAAGACGGCCTTGATCCAGCTGCGGCCCACACAGACCGCCGTGATGAGCGCCCCGAGCAACAGCCCGGCTCCCACGGCGATTCGCTGGAGTCGACGGGGCCGGCCACCGGCCGCTGTCGCGGGTCTCGATACTGCATCCTCGAAGGCGTCGTTCATGGAACAGCCGGGTCTGCACGCCGCGTGCCCGCGCCGCCAACGTGGCAAAGCCCCATCTCCTGACCCGGCCACTGAGCCATAGTGCGTTCAAGGGTGTCCCATAGTACATTTGCCGCCAACTATGTCCCATAGGACAGATCTCGGGGTCCCGCCGGGGGCCGAGGACTTCTTCAGACAGGCCACGTTGCGGATCTGTAGCAGCCTGGAGGTCGAACACTGGCTCGCCGAGTGCCTGCGCTACTTGCGCCAGTTTGTACCGGCCGACGCGGCGTGTCTCACCCGGTTCCGCGCCGAGGCGGGCCGCCAGCTGTGCCTGGCCAAGGCCACGGTCGTCGGCGCGGAGCGGGTCGAGATGGAGGTTCCGGTGACCGAGGAGGCGCGCCAGCACTTCAGCCGGGGACGCGTGGTGCGCGTGGCGGCGCGCGCCAGGGATCTGCCTCCGAGCCGTGCCTGGATCGAGCGCGGGCTGCTCGACGCAGACGCCGCTATCCTGTCGTTGCGTCTGACCGTCAAAGGCCAGATCGTCGGCTCCTTCATTCTGACCGCGAACCGGAGCGACAGCTTCACGCCGGCTCACGCCGAGCTCGTCACCGCCCTGCGCGAGCCGCTGGCCATCGCGCTCAGCAACAGCCTAGCGTACCGTGAGCTCGCCCGGTTGAAAGACCGCTTGTTCGAGGACAACCGCTTCCTCGAGGCCGAGCTCCGCCAGGCGTCGGGCCACGCCGTCGTCGGGCAGGACTACGGCCTGCGCGGGGTCATGGAGATGGTCCGGCATGTCGCTCCGCTGACGAGTCCGGTGTTGCTCCTCGGGGAAACCGGAACGGGCAAGGAGGTGATCGCCGGCGCCATCCACAACCTGTCGCCCAGGCATAGCGGGCCGTTCGTCAAGGTCAACTGCGGCGCCATTCCCGAGAACCTCATGGACAGCGAGCTGTTCGGGCATGAAAGAGGAGCGTTCACGGGCGCGCTGGCGCGCAAGCGAGGCCGGTTCGAAAGAGCCCACGGGGGCACGATCTTCCTGGACGAGGTGGGTGAGCTGATGCCCCAGGCGCAGGTTCGTCTGCTGCGTGTGCTGCAGGATCGGGAGATCGAGCGAGTCGGAGGCGTCGAGCCGGTGCGCGTCGACCTGCGCGTCATCGCAGCAACCCACCGCGATCTGCCCGCCATGGTGGCCGAAGGTCGGTTTCGAGAAGATCTGTACTTCCGGCTCAAGGTGTTTCCCGTGCTCTTGCCACCGCTGCGGGAGCGCAAGGGCGACATCGCGTCGCTCGTCGACCACTTCGTGCGCCACAAGGCTCGTGAGATGGGCCTCGGGGCGGTGCCCCCTCTCGCCCCCGGGGCCCTCGAGCCTCTGCTTGCCTACGACTGGCCGGGCAACGTCCGTGAGCTCGAGAACACGGTCGAGCGCGCCCTCATCCTGTGTCGCGGTGCTCTGTTGCGTTTCGATCCCCGGGTGCTCGCCGGGGCGTCCGCGCAGGCCGGCCGAACCGGTGCACCGCTCGAGCACACGGCCGCCGCAGACTCGACGCTCGACTCCGTGGTCGCGGCCCACATTCGCAGTGTCCTCGAGGCGACCGACGGTCGAGTAGCCGGCCCGCACGGCGCCGCCTGCCTGCTCGGCGTGAATCCGTCGACACTGCGCAAGAAGATGCGAAAGCTCGGCATAGCGTTCGGTCGGGGCGCTCGACACCGACCCGCCTGACCGAGCGAGTCTGTTGGGCGTACGCTGCGACATGGGGGTACTGACGCCTCGGCAATGTGCTGTCGGACCAGGAGCGACACGCAGAGGCGGAGGCGGCGTACCGCCGGGCGATTGAGCTCGACCGCCAGTTCGCGTGTCCATGGAACGGGCTCGGCAATGTGCTGTCGGACCAGAAGCGACACGCAGAGGCGGAGGCGGCGTACCGCCGGGCCATTGAGCTCGACCCGAATCCTGCCGTTCCACTAAGAAACCTCGGCTTCCTAATCGAGTTCGACCTCCAACGCCCCGGGGATGCGGCTGAGATGTACCTCGAATCGGTTCGTCGCGATCCGAGCTACAACCTCGGTCTCTTCAACCTACGTTCGATCTGCCACAAGCTCGCCTCACTCGCCGACACCCGACCCACCGCGGAAAGCTCCGCCCGAGAGGGCCTCGCGCTCGCACCCGGTGACTCGGGATTGCAGGCCGCGCTCGCCCACGCGCTCATCGAGCGCGACGCGTGGGACGAGGCTCGCCTGCTCGTCGAGAGTTGGGCGAGAGGCGCAACGGCCTGGCACGAT
>JAFGIS010000062.1 GCA_016929495.1 Polyangiaceae bacterium
CGGCAGGCAACAGCAACGCGGGGGGTGACAACCATAGCGACACCGACAACGGAGGCATGGGCGGGGACGGTGACGCCAACGCAAGGACCGACGGAGCTTCGGACGGCACGAATGGAGCCGGCAGCGGCCCCGCCAGCGGTGACGCCGCAGGCGGCTCGCCCGAACCCGGTGGAGCCGACGGCGGAGCTTCGGGCTCCAAGACCAACGGCGACGCCGGCGGCACGGGTGGTAAAGGCGGCGCGGTCGACCGAGGCGGAACAGACCCCGCCGGAGGCAACGACTCGTCTGCGGGCACGGCCGGCGTGGGGCACGCGGGGGGCGCTGGGCACACAGGCGGCGCTTCAGCAGCGGGCGGCGCCACCAGCACCGGCGCAACCGCAGCCACGGGAGGCAGCGAAGATACGGGGGGCGCTGCCGGCTCGGCCGGCGCGGCGGGCTCGGCCGGCTCGGCCGGCTCGGCGGGCTCGGCCGGCTCGGCGGGCTCGGCCGGCTCGGCGGGCTCGGCGGGCTCGGCCGGCTCGGCCGGCGCGGCGGGCTCGGCGGGCAAGCTCACGGCACTCTCCGTGGCTGCTGGCTGGGGCCACACCTGCGCCATAACCACGGACGCCAAGGTCGTCTGCTGGGGCTCCGACGAGTGCAATGCGCTAGGCGGCGGAACGTCCGCGGATGCGTGCAACTACGTCATTGTCGACGAACCCGTCGAGGTCGTGGGCGTGTCCGGAGCCGAGGCGGTGGCGGCGGGTTCCCAGTTCACCTGCGCGTTGGTGACCGGCGGCGCAGTGTGGTGTTGGGGAAGGGGCACAGAGGGTCAGCTGGGCAACGAGGAGGGCAACCGGAGTGCGAACGCTCCAGTCCAAGTGCAGCTGGGCGGCAAGGCCACGGCAATCACGACCGGATGGGAGCACGGCTGCGCTCTTCTGGATGACGACACCGTGGAGTGTTGGGGCAAAAACACCTCGCTGGCACTCGGCAACGGCAGCGATGATGTGGCCGACGTCGCCTGGACTCCGGGGCCGGTCCTTGCCTCTGGCGAGTCATCGGTCGTCCCGCTCGGCCAAGTGAAGGCAATTTCCAGCAACATGTACACCACGTGCGCTGTTCTCGAGGACAAGCAGGTCATGTGCTGGGGCAGAGGTAGGTTCGGTCAGCTCGGCTACTGGGATCCCACTTGCGATTTGGACAACGATCCCACATGCAACAATAGCAGCTTGGCGCTACCCGTCGAAGGCGCCGAGGCCGAGGCCGTTGCCGCGGGTGACACTCAGAGCTGCGCGCTCGATGCCGATGGAGCCATTGCCTGCTGGGGAACCAATATCGAAGGCGAGCTCGGCGATGGCACGAACCAAGATAGCCTTGTGCCAGTGGCCGTGCTCCTGCCCGACCCCGGGCGCGCCACAGCGCTCGCATGCGGGCCCTACTATTCCTGCGCGATCCTCGACAACACCGACCAGACGGCAGTCTGTTGGGGCTACAACGACTATGGTCAAGTGGGCGCTGGAACCGGCTACGACTGGTACAACACGCCCGTGCCCGTTGCAGACCTCTCGCACTTGACTGCCCTGTCAGCCAGCCGCTACCGCACCTGCGCCGTCGTCGAGACACCGGACAACCCCGGCGCCGTCTTCTGCTGGGGAGACGACTCGTGGTACAAGAATGGTTTTCCCGTCTTGGCCCAGGGTTTCTGAGAGTACAGGCACGCTTCCGGACCAGCGTGTTCGCGAGGGGGATGACCCGGAGCGGTCCGTCGGGCTACGGTTGGCTTCGGCCTATGACGTCGCAAGTGCTGCTGTCCGGTGCCTGGCTTGTGCTCGCTGCGTTTGCCGCGGCCTGCTCGCGCTCGCAGGCTCCGCGCCCATCGTCCCCTGCCCCCGTTGCATCGATGTCCCCTCTCCCGAGCCGCACCCCCGCCGCCACGACCGCAATCCGTTTCGTGGGACGAGTGCAGCGCACCACAGAGCAGGGCGCACGCTACGCCTGGTCGGGATCTGGCTTCGTGGCGAGATTCCAGGGCACGGGCGTCAGTGTTCGGCTCGAGGACGACAAGAACCAGCACACGGTCGTGCTGGACGGAACGCTGCGCGACACGCTGAAGACCGACGGCCGGAGGGAGCCGTACGTTCTGGCCCGGGGGCTCGCGCCGGGTCAGCACCGGCTCGAAGTGTATCGCCGCACCGAGGCGCTTTTCGGCCCGACAGAGCTCGTCGAGCTGCTCGTGGACGACGGACAGCTGCTGGAAGCGCCCGCTGCTCCCGAACGTCGCGTCGAGGTCGTCGGCGACTCGATCAGCGCGGGGTACGGAAACGAAGGCCCGAACACCAGTTGCCCGTTCAGCGCCGATACGGAGAATCACTACGCCTCGTACGGCGCCGTGCTGGCGCGCGCTCTGGGCGCCGAGCTGCAGACCGTGGCCTGGTCGGGGCGTGGCGTGGTGAAGAACTACAACGGCGAGCCGGGGGATCCGATGCCCGTTCTGTTCGAGCGCACGTTGCCCGAGGAGCAGTCTAGCCGCTGGGACTTCTCACGGGTGCCCCAGGCGGTGGTGGTCAACCTCGGAACCAACGACTTCAGCACCGAACCGGACCCGTCCGCGGACACGTTCGTGGCAGCCTACCGCGCCCTGCTCGAACGGGTCCGCTCCGTGTACCCATCGGCGTTCGTACTCTGTACGGTCGGGCCCATGCTGGGGGGCGAGGATCTCAGCCGAGCACGACGCGGCATCGCCGACGCGGTGCGCCAGCGGCGCGCGTCGGGCGATGACCGCGTCGTCGCCTACGAAATGCAGACGCCCAACCCGAGCCCGGGCTGCGACTGGCATCCCAGCACGGCAACCCATGCCCGAATGGCCGAGGAGCTCGGGGGCGAGCTCAGACGCGAGCTCGGTTGGTAGTCTCGGCGGGCTCCGTGGGCCGGCTCAGCTGCATGCGGGATTCTGGCTTCCTGGTGTGCCGAGATCGATCGCGTAGGTCGCGGTGGCAGCACACCAGGCCGTCGGATTGTCATTGTCCGCAGCGGTCATGCTCGAGGCCGACAGACTGGCGGCGACGCCGGAGCCGTCTGGCCAGGTAGCTGGGTCTACGGTGATCGAGTCCACGAGTTGTCCTTCGCAGCTCAGGCTCAGGACGAAGGACGAGGAGTTCGGCAGGCTGATCGACGAGTAGACCACATCGGGCACGAACCCCGGGCTCTCGCTGCGAGCCAAGGTGACGATTCCGCCCGGCTTGAGCTCCAGCGGCTCGGAGACAGTGAGCTCCGCGGCGTCGCGCGCGATGACGCAACCGGCCAGATCGACCGTCTCAGTGCCGACATTCTGAAGCTCGAACCATTCTCCGGCCGTGTCGGCCAGGGCGCTCGGGTCGCGCATGACCTCGGTGAATATCACCGATTCGGTACTTCCCCGCCCTGCGTCGGTCGGGTCCTGTGCGACCGTGACGTCCATCCCGATGCGCAGGGTCCCGGACGCAAACGGCACGTCCGTTCCGTCGATAGTGAACCGATAGACGACTTCTGTCGTTGCTTGCTCGGATATGGAAAACGCAGCCGGGTTTTCGCTCGCGAGCACCGCATCGAGCTCGGTTTCTTCGCCTTCGGCGACCTCGAACAAGTGCCAGTCTGGCCCTAGCTCGGCCGTGTAGTCACCGACCGGGAGCTCCTGTTCGAGTACGGCGGCCTCCGGAGCATCTTCCGAGCTGAGCTCGAGCTCGGTCGCACCCTTGATGGCAAAAGTGGCGTTGCGAAGCTCGTAAGTGATACCACCCACGGTGCTGTGCAACGCGAGTTCGACCTGTCCCGTTCGCGTCCGCTGGTCGGGTGGCCCGGCACACGCGGCCACGAAATTGAACGTGGCAGCGAGCATGAGCATGATGATTCGTTGAAGTCGCATGAGTTCCTCCTGGCGTCGTTTCGCGCCGTGGCCGCCGGAGGTACATCGTCCGAGCGACACGTCGTCGAGCGCCGCGCAGGCACTGGCAACCTTCGTGCCGCGCTCTGCTCTCGCACCGCGTCGCCAGTCCCGGGGACAGTAGCCTGACGATCGCCGGGCCGGTGGCGGCGACTCGGCCAGGTTCGGCTACCCCGAACAGGAGAGCGGCTCTGCGCCCGCTGCGGCACGGGAAGTCGTCGAGCAGCTCGCCTGGGTCGGTTCGGAAGCTTTGGGTGCCGGACCTTTGGCTTCGGAGCTCGCAGTGCCCGGCGCAATGGCTCCGCAAGCTGCTCGCAGCAGCCCTGCGGCAGCCGCCCTCAGCTCATCCAGTGCGTGCTCGCCGACGAGAACCGTCTCGGGGCCGTGGTCGGCGCCCAGGAATACGAACGTCGGAACCTGTGCCACGCCCAGGCGCGTGGCCAGACGCAGGCCCTCCGGCCAGGGCAAGCGCATCTAAATTCGGCTGATGGACCGTCTTGCGCGCGCCTGGAGGCGCAGCGCTTGGCTTGCTTTCTGGCGCCTTGCGTTGCCCCTC
>JAFGIS010000648.1 GCA_016929495.1 Polyangiaceae bacterium
AGCACACCGTCGTTGTCGTCGTCGGGGTCGCCGTCGTCGCAGAGGCCGTCGGCATCGAAGTCGTCGCCGTCGTTCGCGACGTTGGCGCCGAGCCCGAGCGGTCCGGTAACGGCGCAGTCGTCGCAACCATCCTCGTCCGCATCGGCGCACACGCTGGCGTCGAGCGGCTCGGTGTCCTCCACGTCGGGCACGCCGTCGTTGTCCTTGTCGGAGTCGCCGTCGTCGCAGAGGCCGTCGGCATCGAAGTCGTCGCCGTCGTTGGCGACGTCGCCGCTGCTGTGGTCCGCGCCCGTGTTCGTACAGTCGTCGCAGCCGTCGCTGTCCGTGTCGGCGCATCGCGTGGGATCCGAGGGATCCGCGTCGTCCACGTCCGCGACGCCGTCGCGATCCGTATCCAGGACGCAGGCCAGGGCCGTTGTCGCATCGTCCGATAGACCGTAGCTGTAGCGCAGGACGCGTGTGCTTGCGGCCGGAAGATCGAGCCGGAAGGCGATGGCCATTGCCACATCGTCGGTCGTGGCCCCAGCCTGCTGGAGCTCGGGCGTCCCCGTCCACACGTCGTGCGGAACTCGATTGCTGAATCCGCCCCACGCAACGCGCGCCCGCGGATCATCGGCGACCAGGGATATCGTGCTCTGGATCCCGGCGATGTCCTGAGTGGCGCTGACGTGCGCGACGCTGATCAGCCCGTCGGGTTGGCTGAGGATTGTGTTGGTGGTGAAAGGATCACCGTGGCGCGTGAAGTCGTTGTCCGGGTCGACGTTGCGCATGTAGTACACGTCCGTGAGCAGCACCGCGGTGGTGTTCGTGAGGGATACCTCCACCTTCACGAAGGTGTCGCCTTCCACCACCGTGTACTTGTGGCTGACCAGAACGCCCTGGAAGGGGTCGGTAGCTGTCCAGACCACTTGCGCTTCGCCGGCAGCGCCGCACGCGCTGACCGGGACGCACTCTGGTGTGCCGAGCGAACCCAGGAGTTCGGTGACGTCGTAGCGGTTGTTGTTCGCGATGTTCCCGTCGACCTCGAGCGCCCAGCCCTCCTCGGGATCACCTGGCGTCACGAAGTCGCCGTGGTAGTCGCTCCAGGCGGTGTCTTCGGGATCCGATACGAACCCGATCTCGGCATCGCCTGGGTCGGACCGCGAGTGCCATCCAAGCGGCGCATCCACGGCCGAACCAAAGGCGCCGTTCACGTTCACACCGACCTCGATCTGGTCGCTGCGCATGAAGACGGCGCCACCGTTCGGGGCGACCTCGCATAGGGCCCAGGCCGGCGACGGGAAGGCGAGCGTCGAGACCGACAGCGCGGCTCCTGTCAGGCTCTGCCATAGCCAACGCCGATGGCGGGCTCGAGGCGTCCTGTCACGAGATGTGGACTCTGAATCGCTGAGTTGGGTCATGGCTTACCGTCCCTCGCTCTGAGCCGGGTTCGGCTTTCCGTTGAGCTCGATGATCTGGAATTCGACGCGCCGGTTCGCCTGACGGCCGGCTTCCGTGTTGTTCTTCTGCAAGGGCCGTTCGGGACCGAACCCGGCCGACGTGAGTCGTTCCGACGCGATGCCTTGCTTCACGAGCCAGTCGACGACAGCCGCTGCACGCTGCTTGCTGAGCCTGCGATTGAGCCATATCGGCCCCTTGTTGTCGGTGTGCCCCTCGACGCTGACCTTGGTGATCTCCGGGTGCTCTTCGAGAGCCTTCGCGACGGCCTCGAGCACCTTGTCGCTCGCCGGGGTGAGTCTCGCCTTGGCCGTCTCGAATTCGATCCGTTCGAGGATCTCGATGCGCGATTCCCTGACGACGGCGAGCGGGCAGCCGTTCTTGGCCGGGTCCTCGTTTGCCAAGCCGCTGTCCTTGGGGCAAGCGTCCTGGTCATCGGTGATCCCATCGCCATCCGTGTCTGCAGGTTCGGGACAGCCGTTCTTGGCCGGATCGTCCGGCTTGGCCACGCCGGGCTCCGTCGGGCAGGCATCCTCAGCGTCGGCGATGCCGTCGCCGTCCTGATCCGGGGGCGGCGGGCAGCCGTTCTTCGCCGGGTCTTCGCGGTTCTCGGGACCCGCGAGCGTCGGGCACGCGTCGAGATCATCGGTGATCCCATCGGCGTCCGTGTCCGGCGGCATCGGCGGTAGGGGACAGCCGTTCAGAGCCGGATCGCTCTGCACCACCCCGGGTTCGTCCGGACATCGATCGTCGACATCTGGGATGCCGTCGCCATCGCGGTCGAGTGGGGGCTCCTCCTTGGGCTCTGCGCCGGGAGCCCATTGCAGCGACGCCAGCCAGCGGGTTGCAGGTTCTCCGAGCCCCTCGGTCAGACCGGGTCCGAACCCGAATCCGAGGCGCACGTCTTTGGCCACGTCGTAGTGGCAGCCCAGGATGAGCTCTACCGGGGTCGTCTTGCGTCTCAGGAAGCCGCGTTTCCCATCTGCGATGTCCGTGGTCACGAAGAGCTCCGGGCCTACGACCAGCTTCGTGTCGAGCAGGCGCACCCCCCCGGCAAGCGACAGGAACATCTCCGAACCGACGTGTTCGCGCACGAAGTCTCGCCCCTCGGTTCGGATCATGAACCCCGTCGACGCCGCGTACACGAACTGAGCGAGATCCCCTGCGGCGCTGACCGACGGCGCCAAGCGCGTTGAGCCGTCCGACGCGAAAGCATCACGATTGCCCGACGGCAGATACACGCGCAGCCCTGCGGCCAGTCTCAATGGCTGCTCGGTTTCGCCCAGCAGTCGCACGTCGGCCCCCAGCCGGATGTCCCCCAACGAGAAGTCCTCCGATGGCGTGAGGTCGATTCCAGTAGCGTCGAAGTGCGTCGCATTCTGGTACGCCAGCAACGGGATGTTCAGACCAACTCGCAGGCGATCGACCAGGATCAGGCTGCCCCCCAGGTGGAAGAACAGCTGGTCCCCGATGACGGTCGCCAACTCGCTGTGGCCGTCCTCGTCATAGGCGACGAGCACCTTGTGGCCCCAATCCGCGACCAGCCCGGCAGCCCAGCGACGGTCACCCGCGATATCGAGCGAATCGCCCCGGAAGAAGACACCGGCCTGCTCGGCGGGGTCGAACCGGTTTAGTGCGAAGCCCTCCTGTGCTGCGGCCTGGTGTTCGAACGACAGGGTCAGTCCGAGCGCGCACAGCGAGCTGATGCAGACACAAGACCGCAAACTGATTCGTTGGGACATCGATCGCTCCTCGTCCCGGCCGAGGTGCCACCTCAGCCTGGGCCATGCAGACGGCAGTCAGGACATTGACTTAAGGGGGGGATTGCGGCCGTACGGGGTATTGAGACGCGAGCCGGACCCGTGTTCGACCGGCAGGCCGTGCTGATGCAACAGCGACCCGACTTCGTCTGGCTCGTCCTGCGCGCGCTGTCGAGACACCGCCTGACTCGACGCTGCCGAGCAGTGCTGGTCGCCGGAGACTTCGGGCTTCGATGTGCAGGCGAGCGGGTTCGGCTCGCGTGCCACACCGATGCGCGCTTCTCGGCCGCGGGCTCCTCTAGCCCCGCATTCCAGACTTGGACGTGATCGCCTCCGGGCACGTCGTCTGCTTATACACCAAATTGGGGTTGTCTGCGGCATTGAACCACTCGACGAACCAGCGACACCCCTCCATCAGGTCCTCTCGTCCCGAGGCGCCGAACGCGGCCTGGCATTTGTCGAGCACACACTGCCCCCGATTGGAGCCACTGCACTCGCTCAGGTATCCCCCGTACTGGGCGCCGAGCGGCGCGCCGGACCATTGCGTCGAACAGCCATTCATGGCACCGACCCCGCCGCCAGGGATCAGCAGGTCGAATTGACTGGCCTCGATGCCCCCGATGTTGATGACCTGAACGACCATTTGCTTGTCTTTGATGCCTGCAGCGCCTGAGTCACTGCCACCGTTGTGCGAATCACCCGTGAACTGGATCTGGAAGCAGGTACCGCAGGCGACGCCGTTGAACGCCGCGAAACCGTACGACACCGTGTCGCTGGCCGCCCAGGGCGCAAAGCCGTAACACATGAACGCCTGGCCGCCCGACTCGCAGCCGTTCTTCGCGTCGTAGTTGCCTCCCAGGCTCTGGTTGTTCACGTCGCAGGCACTCAGCGGCTTACCGCCCGGGACGTTGGCGGTCCACCCACAATGTGGCTTGCAGCAGTCCCAGTAGCGCGAGGCCCAGCCGTTCAGGCCGCCCTGGATCGGCGGCAATGTGGGTCCAGCGCCAGAACCGCCCGTGTTGCTCGCGCCTCCGGTCTTGGAGCCGCCCGTGTTGCTCGCGCCTCCGGTCTTGGAGCCGCCCGTGTTGCTCGCGCCTCCGGTCTTGGAGCCGCCCGTGCTGCTCGTGCCTCCGGTCTTGGAGCCGCCGGCGTTGCTCGCGCCTCCGGTCTTGGAGCCGCCCGTGTGCGCGCCGCCGGTCGACGGATCCACTCCACCAGTGCCCGGGTCCGTGCCGCCAGTTGTCTTGCCGCCTTGCCCTGTGCCTCCAGTGGGCGGCCTGGTGCCGCCGCTGCCCCCGTTGGCACCACCGACTCCGCCCGGGCTGCCTTCGCCCGCGTACGATCCGCTATCGGCGAAGGGCGCGAGGGATGGGGCACGGCCGCCGCCGCAAGAGGTGGCTATCGGAAGACCGACGACAGCAAGTATCCACAGAGGGCATAGTCGCATACCAAGCTCCCGGAGCGTGTGGGTCGAGCCACACGCACAAGATGTCCGTTCGGGCGGTGCACCCGGCACGCCGCGGGGACGAGGTGTGGACGGTGCGTACACCCCGAGCCAAGGACGATTGCAGAGAAAGAAACAGCAGAAGAGACCAAAGACAGACACATCGTGATCGGCCCCGCGCCGGAAGTCCAGGCCGAAAGCCCCGTGCTGCTCCGTTTGAGCGGCAGAACGCTTCGAGTCGCCGCGAGCACGAGAGAAGCCGGCCGTCCTGCTTCCTGGCCGTTCGGCGAGTCTCCGCTGTGACCAGCAGCAGAGGCCCGGCTCCTTGGGCGAACGGACAGGCAAAAACGTACGCGGCGCAGAGGTGCCGCGGGGCCGTCGCCGTGCTGAGCGCGCGTCCCGCGACGGTCGCCGCGAGATCGGGCACGGGAGCCGGCCGGCTTGACCTTGCCTACGGGCTTCACGCCAGTACGCGCGCCAGGCGATCCCGGTGAAGGTGCCGGGAGCCGTGCTTCCGGCCCGCCTCTTGTGACTTTCGCTTCGCTGTTGCCACGCTCCGCTGGGCCATGGAAGGATGCCTCGGTTTGCATCCAGCCTCGGAGGAGGCGTTCACGCGCGCCCGGAGCCGTCGATGACCGAAGATGGACCATCTCGCTCCGCAGAGAGCGCGCTACGCGAGCGAGTCAAAGAGCTGACTTGTCTCTACGAGATAGCCCAGCTCGCTGCAGGTCCCATCGGGCAGCTCGATGGGATCCTGCAGGGGGCCGTCGAGGTCATCCGTCGGGCTTGGCAATATCCAGAGATCGCGCACGTCCGTATCGTGCTCGACTCGCGAGAGTATCTGAGCCCCGGCTTCCGTGATGGCGCGCAGCGGCAATCGGCGCCCATCGTCGTGGGCGGCGTCCGTCGTGGGAAGGTCGAGGTGCTCTACTCGGAAGTGATGGCCGAGCTCGACGAGGGTCCGTTCATGAAGGAGGAGCGCGCTCTGCTCGAAGCCGTGGCTGCGCAGGTGGCGTCGATCGTCGAGCGGCGCGAGGCGGAAGCGGAACGAGCCGCTCTGCAGGAGCAGCTGCGGCACGCGGACAGGCTGGCAACCATCGGCCAACTTGCCGCGGGCGTCGCCCACGAATTGAACGAGCCACTCAACAACGTGCTCGGCTTCGCCCAGCTCGCCAAGAAGCATCCGAGCGTGGTGGGCCAAGTCAAGGCGGATATCGATCGCATCGAAACCGCTGCGCTGCACGCCCGCAGTACGATCCGGAAGCTGCTCGTTTTTGCGCGCCAGGCACCGCCTCAGATGACGGATGTGGACATCAACCAGGTGGTGGAGGAGGGTCTGCAGTTTTTTCAGTCGCGCTGTGCGAGCGAAGGCATCATTTTGACCGTTGCGCTCTGTCCCGGGCCGCCCCGGATCGCCGCGGACCCATCTCAGTTGAATCAGGTACTGGTTAACCTGGTCGTCAATGCGATGCAGGCCATGCCTAATGGCGGGCGACTGGCGGTGAGTACCGGCGTGAGCGAGCAGAGTGTGTTCCTCAGTGTGGAGGACACGGGCATCGGCATGACCGATGAGGTTGCCGCGAAGCTCTTCGTGCCGTTTTTCACGACCAAGGACGTGGGCCAGGGGACGGGCCTGGGCCTGCCGGTGGCCCATGGCATCGTCACGTCACACGGCGGGACGATAAGAGTCGAGAGCAGCCCTGGGCAAGGGACTCGAATAACGATAGAGCTGCCCTGGGGGAGGACAGAAGGATGTACATGAAAGCGCCGCCTGGAACCAGGGGCATCCTGATTGTGGATGACTCCCGAGACACACTCGAGGTCTTGGAGCGCAACCTTGCTGGGGCAGGCTATCCCGTGGTCGGGGCGACGAGCGCCGCCGAGGCCTTGGAGCGACTCGAGCGTCAGCCGGTGGACCTGGTGATCACGGACCTGAAGATGCCCAAGGTGGGCGGACTCGAAGTCGTCCGCTATGTCCGCGAGAACCTCAGAGACACCGAAGTGATGATGATCACGGGCTATCCTTCGGTCGAAGGCGCCGTCGTCGCCGTGAAGACGGGCGCTGAGGAGTACCTGGGCAAGCCGTTCACGAGTGAAGAGCTCCTGGCTGCCGTAGAGCGCGCTCTTGAGAAGCTACAACTGCGCAGGCTCGGCAGAGGCACGCTCGAGGAGGTACCGGTCGCTCCATGTGGAATCATGGGCACCTCGACCCGCATGCGAAAGGTGCTGAACGCCATCGGAAAGGCGGCATGCACGTCGGCCACGGTGCTCATCACCGGAGAGAGCGGCACGGGCAAGGAACTGGTGGCCCGCGCCATCCACTACAGCGGTCGGCGGGCAGCCGCGCCCTTCGTTCCGGTCAATTGCGGCGGTATCCCCGAAGGGCTCGTCGAGAGCGCTCTGTTCGGACACATGAAAGGAGCGTTCACCGGAGCCGCGGAAGCGCGAGCAGGCTTCTTTCACGCGGCCGATGGCGGTTCCCTGTTCCTCGACGAGGTGCGCGAAATGAGCCCCGCCATGCAGGTGAAACTCCTGCGCGTGCTCCAGGACTGCGAGGTCTGGATGGTCGGCTCGAGCCGTCCCCGCAAGGTCGACGCGAGGATCCTGGCCGCGACCAACATCGATCTTGCATCTCTGGTCAAGGCCGGCGCGTTCAGGGAAGACCTCTTCTATCGCCTCAATGTGATCACCATCGCCGTTCCCCCTCTGCGGGAGCGGGGCGACGACGTTCTTCTGTTGGCTCGGCATTTCGCCGCCGCTTGCTCGAACGAGCTCGGACGGCCGATCCCTCGATTCTCGGACGGCGTGCTTCGCGTCTTCAAGGATCATTCCTGGCCCGGAAACGTGAGGGAGCTGGAGAACGTGGTCCGACGGTTGGTCGTCATGTCCGAAGGCGACCTGATAGAGGTTCCTGATCTGCCATCGGTCATGCGTTTTTCGCTGGCTCGAGCGAACGGCTCGCACAGGACGCTGGCCGAGGTGGAGGCCTCGCACATCTGCGACGTGCTGGCTGCCGTGGGTGGCAACAAGACCAAGGCCGCTGCGATCCTCGGGATCGACCGCAAGACTCTACGCGAGAAGCTGAAGAGCTTGGGAGCGCCGAGCTGTGGCATGACGCGAGTCGGTTGAAGCCTCCTCTTGCGCTCTGTGACTCGAGTCGGGAGGGCTCCCGTCCCGCTGTCTCCCGCGGAGTCGCGCTGGCGCTGCATATTTTGGCCGTCGACCGAAAATGAGATAGCTACGATTGGGGTGATTCTCCTCGGTGAGGAGAAACGTTCCGCTGGCAGGTATCTCGGAGGCTGTGCGGGAACGGACTCCAACGGCGCGGACCGCACGGGTTCTCGCGGTTTCTGTCCGTCTTCCCAAGATCGGCGGAGGCCGTCAGGGTTCGCGCGCCGAGCTGACGTTCCATGGAACGACGCTTGCTTGCGCGGTCGCGCTGACACGTGACCCGGTCCTGGCGTTTGCCACACTCCAGTGCGTTTCGAGATCTCCCGGTGGGCCCGGAAGCGTCGCAGAGTCGTGTATTGACGCTGCGGGCCAGCAATTCCGGTCTTTGCTCCACCTGTGTGCACGCTCCCACGTGCAGCTTTCAGAAGGATCCCTTCCGCCCTGTGGTCCAGTGCGAGGAGCACGAAACCTCGACCGAGGCGAAGCGGGGGGCGGGTACGGCGCCCATGCGACGCACGCCTCCCGAGTGCGAGCCGCGGACGCACAGCCCAGGCGAGCACCGAGGGCTGTGCCAGGACTGTGCCCATCGTTCGAGCTGCACGTTTCCGAGGTACCCGGGCGGCGTCTGGCACTGCGAGGAGTACGAATAGATGACACAGCCCGTCGTCACGGCGAACGAGACGCCGCGTTGCGAAGGTCGACTCGGAGGGGAGCCGTGCGGCACGGAGCGAGAGGTCGACCCGCAGCGGGTTCGCGAAATCGCGGAGAAGCATCGGCTTGGCCGCGGCCCGGTCATCGCGATCCTCGAGGAGATACAGGCCGACTACGGCCATCTTCCCGAGCGAGCGCTGCGCCTCGTGAGCGAGGAGACCGGCCGTTCACTCGCTGACATCTACGGCATCGCTACCTTCTATCGCGCCTTCAGCCTAGAGCCAAAAGGCCGGCACGTCGTGTGCGCCTGTCTCGGCACGGCCTGCCACGTACGAGGCGCCCCGGCGGTCGTCGAGGAACTCGAGCGACAGCTCGAAGTGACGGCCGGGGGGACCACCGCGTCGCGAGAGTTCACTCTGGAGACGGTGAACTGCCTGGGCGCATGCGCGCTCGGTCCCGTGGTCGTGGTCGACGGACGCTACTACCCCAGAGTGCCCAAGTCCAAGGTCGCAGACCTCATCGACACCGTCCGCATTGGAGTCGACGCTTCCGGCGCAGCGCAGCTACAGCGGCTGTTTCCGGTCGGCGTGAGCTGTCCGCATTGTCACGAGAGCCTGTCCGATGAGGCCTTTGCCTTCGATGGTTCTCCCTCGATTCGGCTGCGAGCGTCCTACGCGGGCCAGAGCGGCTCGCTCTGGCTCTCCGCTCTGTACGGGTGCCATCGAAGCTCGAGCGAGCGCGATATTCCCGCGCGCGCCGTGGTCCAGCTCGGGTGTCCACACTGCCAGGCCGAGCTGACCGACTCGTGGATCTGCCCGGAGTGCGAGGCTCCGATGGCTTCCATGGCCGTCGATGGTGGCGGCACCGTGCGTATCTGTCGCCGCAACGGATGCACCAGCCACATGTTGGATGTAACGTGATGACCCACGATTCGTTTGACAACGCCGCCGCATCGACCGGTTCTTCGTCCGGCAGCAGGGTCCAGCGCCTCCATGGTGTCGAAGATCTGGACGCGCTTCGGGTGAGGCTGATTCGGGCTGGGACCACCGACAGGCCGCGGCTGGTCGTGTGTGCCGGCACGGCCTGTCAGGCTAGCGGTGCCAGCGAGCTCGTGCGCTCGCTGAAGCGCTACATCGTGGAGCACAAGCTCCAGGGCAAGGTGTCGCTCAGGGTTACGGGCTGTCATGGTTTCTGCGAGGCGGGGCCCTTCATCCTGACCGAGCCGCAGAGTGCCTTCTATGGGCATGTGGGGCTCGGGGACGTCCCGCGGCTTGTCAACGCGGTGCTTTCCCAGGGCTACGTCGAGGATCTGTTGGTGCGGGACCCGGTCACGGGGACTCCCTACTACCACCGGGATGACATTCCATTCTTCAAGAACCAGCGCCGTGCGGTCCTTGAACTGAATCAGCGGATCGACCCGATTCGGATCGAAGACTATGTCGCCGCGGGGGGCTACGCTGCACTGGCGACCGTGCTCTCGCGAAACGAGCCCGAGTGGGTGCTCGATCAGGTCAAGCGCTCCGGCTTGCGCGGCCGCGGTGGCGGTGGGTTTCCGACCGGGCTCAAGTGGGAGCTTCTGGCCAAGCAGAAGAACGGGTCGGGCAAAGTACTGGTGTGCAACGCCGATGAGGGTGACCCGGGTGCGTACATGGACCGCAGCGTGCTGGAAGGCAATCCCCACAGCATCATCGAGGGGATGCTCATCGGTGCGTTCGCGACCGGCGCCAGCGAAGGCATCGTGTACGTGCGTACCGAGTATCCGACCGCGATCAAGCACCTGACCATAGCGCTGCGGCAGGCGCGCTCGCTCGGGGTGCTCGGTGCGGACATCCTCGGCACGGGCTTCGGTTTCGACATCGGAGTCGTGCGCGGCGCAGGTGCCTTCGTTTGTGGTGAAGAAACCGCCCTCGTGCGCTCGATCGAGGGCAAGCCGGCCGAGCCCCGGCAGCGCCCGCCGTACCCCGTGCAGCGGGGGATCGATGGGAAGCCGACGGCCATCAACAACGTCGAGACCTGGGCCAACATACCGCTGGTGCTGAAGCTCGGCGCCGAACAGTTCGCCCGCGTGGGAACGCACGGCAATTCCGGCACGAAGATCTTCAGCCTGGTGGGCAAGATCAGGAACACCGGCCTGGTCGAGGTGCCGATGGGCATCACTATTCGTCAGATCGTCGACGACATTGGTGGCGGTTCATCCACCAAGGCCCGGATCAAGGCAGTGCAGACCGGCGGCCCGTCGGGCGGGTGTATTCCCAGCGACCGGTTCGACCTTCCGATCGACTATGACAGTCTGACCAAGGCGGGCTCGATCATGGGATCCGGCGGGATGATCGTCATGGACGAGAACACCTGCATGGTCGATGTCGCCAAGTACTTCATGAAGTTCTTGAAGGGGGAATCCTGCGGCAAGTGTTTCACCTGCCGCAAGGGAACCCAGCGCATGTACGAGATCCTCGACGATATCTCGAAGGGTCAGGCCACGCTCGAGCACCTCGACCTGCTCAAGGAGCTGGCCGCGGTGGTCAAGGACACGACCATGTGTGGTCTCGGACAAACCGCCTCGAATCCGGTGTTCAGCACGCTTCGCTACTTCCGCAAAGAGTACGAGCGTCACGTCGTGGACAAGCGATGTGATGCGTACGTATGCAGCGACTTGGTGGGCGCGCCGTGCCAGAGCGCCTGTCCGCTGGGTACGGAGCCCTGGCGCTACGTTGCGCTGCTCGAGAAAGGCGAATACGAAGCGGCCTACCGGGCCCTTCGCGAACCCAATCCGTTCCCGTCCGTGTGCGCGCGCGTCTGCGATCGCAAATGCGAGCAGCGTTGCCGTCTCGGGACGACCGGGGCCGAGGCCATCGCCCTGCGCGCGCTGAAGCGATTCGTGACCGACCGTGTCGACCCGTCGGTCTACCAGCCAACGCGGGTTCGCAGGAGCGCGGCCGATACAGCGCAGGTGGCTGTCGTGGGTGCTGGACCGGCGGGTCTCGCCGCGGCGCACGAGCTGTCGCTTCGTGGACACAGGGTGACCGTTTTCGAAGCAGACCGCGAACCGGGCGGCATGCTCGTGAGCTCCATTCCGGCCTATCGCCTGCCGCTGGACGTGGTGAAGAAGGAAATCGCCTCGCTCATCGACGAGAACGTGACCCTGAAGTGCGGACTGGCTTTCGGGCGCGACCTGAGCCTGGACGACCTGTTCGCTCAGGGCTTCCGTGCCGTGTTCCTGGCCATCGGAGCGCACAAGAGCTGGCGTCTCGAGCTCGACGGAGAGGACGTGGCCGGGGTCTTCCCGTCGCTCGAGTTCCTGAAGGCCTACAACCTTCGTGGAGAGCAATGGGCCCGAGGACGCGTAGCCGTGATCGGTGGTGGCAACGCGGCCGTGGACGCGGCCCGCGTGGCGCTGCGTCAGAAAGACGTACGGAGCGTGTGCCTCGTCTACCGGCGTACGTACGAGGACATGCCTGCCTACGAGGAGGAGATCGAGGCGGCCCTGGAGGAAGGCGTCACGCTGCAGACACTGGTCACGCCCGTGAAGCTGCGCTACATCGACGCCGCGGTCAGCGAAGGGGTGACGCTGGAAACCCTGGTCTCGCCCATCAAGATCCACTCTCGCGCTGGACAGTTGACTTCGATCGACTGCGTCAGGAACCGGCTCGGGGAGGTCGATTCGAGCGGACGGCGCAAACCAGTCCCGATACCTGGTACCGAGTTCACCGTGGACTGTGACACGCTGATCGTGGCGATCGGAGAACGCCCGGACAGCGACGCTCTGCCGGCGATGGGTCTCAAAGTGGACCGAGGTGGCAGGCTGGTGGTCGATCCGGCGACCCTGGCCACGAGCCGTGAGGGAGTCTTTGCGGGCGGAGACCTGGTCACGGGACCGTACACCGTGGTGGATGCTATCGCAGCTGGCAAGAAAGCTGCCGCGGTCATCGAACGCTACCTCGCTGGCTTGCCGCTGAGCGAGCCGGCCACGAGCTGCCTGCCGCAGATCTACGTCGAGCCCACTGCGGCGCCGCCGGAGGGCGGTGTGCCGCCCGTCCGGGTGGTCCCGGAGACGCTCCCCGTGCTCGCGCGGACCAAGAACTTCGCGGAGGTGGAACAGACCGTGTCCGTGGCGGCAGCTGTCCGCGAGGCTCGGCGGTGTCTCCGATGCGACCTAGCCTTCACGCAGCGCCTCGCACAGGGTGCGTGTTGCTCGGGCATCGAGGAGCATCCACAATGATTTCGCTCACCATCAACGGGTTGTCCGTTTCCGTCGAGCAGGGGTCGACCCTGCTTGAGGCAGCCCAGTTCCTCGGCTTCCCGATCCCGACCCTGTGCCACATGGAGGGGTTGTCGCCGTACGGCGCCTGCCGGCTGTGCGTCGTGGAAATCGGTACCGGGCCGGGCGCGAAGCTCGTCAGCTCCTGTACCTATCCGGCCCAGGACGGCATGCAGGTCAGGACGGCCTCCGAGCGGGTGCTGCGGGCGCGGCGCATGGTCATCGAGCTGCTGTTGGCCTCGTGTCCGCAGTCCAAGACGATCCAGGATCTGGCGTCAGCTCACGGTGTGCGTCAGCAGAGGTTCCGGCAGGAACACGAGAGCTGCATCCTCTGTGGCCGTTGCGTGCGGATGTGCTCCGAGCAAATGATGGCCGGGGCCATCGGTTTCCGAGGCAGAGGCGACACGCGGAGCGTCGGCGCTCCGTTCGACGCCAAGTCAGAGGTTTGTCGTTTGTGTGGAGGCTGCATCTACGTCTGCCCTGCCTGCGAGCTGCGATGCACCTATCAGGACCAGGACCGGGCCATCTGCGGTGGCTGCGCGAACCTGAGCCCTCCGTGCGTCGAGAAGGAACGGTTTGACGACATGATGTGCTACATGAACCCCTGCGTGGCCTGCGAGATCGCAAAGGGTTGAACCAGGAAAGAGGAACAGGAGAACACGATGTTGGCGCCCATCTCGAAGGTGAACGCTTCGGCCGCGACCCTAACCAAGAACCGTACCGAAGACTCCGTGGTGCCCGCCTCGGGCATGTGTGTGACCTGCGTCGATGGCTGCATCGGGATGTGCGAGATTGGCAAGTCCGCCTATCGCGGTCACGAGGTCATCTATCCGCAGCCGTTTGGAGTCATCACGAGCGCCGGGGAGAAGCAGTACCCGGTCGACTACTCGCACTTCAACATCATGGGAACCGCTGTCGGCGCGCATGGGATCGAGCCGGACTCGAACAAGGCCGTGTTCCCGGCCGTGAACCTCGAGGTCCGCATCGGACGCGACCAGGGTATCAGGTTCCGCTACCCGTGGATCATCTCCGGAATAGGGTCCACGAACGTGGCCAAGAACAACTGGGAAGGCCTGGCCATCGGCTCGGCGCTTTCAGGCACGGGTCTGACCATCGGCGAGAACGTTGCGGGCATGGATCCCGAGGCCGTGATCGAGGACGGGCGAGTGGTGGATACCGCCGACTTGAAGCGACGGGTCCAGCTCTACAAGGACCACCAGCGTGACGGCTGGGGCGCCATCATCGTTCAGGCGAACGTCGAGGATACCATGCTCGGCGTGCAGGAATATGCCATCGAGAAGCTGGGCGTGGAGACCGTAGAGCTCAAGTGGGGTCAGGGCGCCAAGGATATCGGCGGCGAGGTCAAGATTTCCGACCTCCGCAAGGCCCAGCTCCTGCATGACCGCGGCTACGTCGTGCTCCCGAATCCGCGCGACCCCCGGGTGATCGACGATTTTCAGCGCGGGGGCTTCAAGGAGTTCGAGCGGCATTCTCGGGTGGGCATGGTCAGCGAGGAGTCGTTTGCCAAGCGCGTGGAGGAGCTGCGCAGGGCTGGAGCCAAGTACGTGTTCCTCAAGACGGGAGCCTATCGCCCTGCCGATCTAGCGCGCGCCATCGTATTTGCGTCCCGCTACGGAATCGACCTGCTCACCGTGGATGCGGCCGGCGGCGGCACCGGGATGAGTCCGTGGCGCATGATGAACGAGTGGGGTGTGCCTCCTGTCGAGCTGCATTCGCTGCTCTACGCCTATGCCAAGCGTCTAGCTGACAAGGGCCAGGTCGTGCCCCCTCTGGCCGTGGGAGGAGGGTTCACGTTCGAAGACCAGATTTTCAAGGGACTCGCCATGGGTGCGCCCTTCGTGAAGATGGTGGGCATGGCACGGGGACCTATTGCCGCCGCCATGGTCGGCAAGACCATCGGTCGCGCCATCGAAGCGCGGGAGGTCCCGGTCTACGTGCAGCGCTTCGGTGACTCGATCGACGAGATCTTCGTCACCTCCGGGGCGCTGCGCCGTGAACTCGGGGACAGGGAATTCGAGAAGCTGCCGGCCGGCGCGATCGGGCTGTACACCTACTACGAGCGCCTGGCGCAAGGGCTGCGCCAGCTCATGGCCGGGAGCCGCAAGTTCTCCCTCGAGTACATGGCGCGCGACGATCTAGCGTGCCTGACCCGCGAGGCTTCCGAGATCAGTGGCATCCAGTACATCACGGACGTCGACCAGGGCATCGTCGAAAGGATCCTGGACGGTTGACAGTCACCGCCGCTACGTCAAGGCCCCGTGAGGCCATGCGGCCCACCACGGGCCTCCCGGCCCTGGACACGGTCATCTGCGGAGTACGCCCCGGTGACAGCGTCGTCTGGACAGTAGCGAGCTTCGACGACTACGACGTGGTAGCGCGGCCTTTCTGGCAGAGCGCGCTGCGCCGCCGTGAGCCGCTCACGTACTTCCGGTTCGCCGAGCACCCCGAGCTGATTCCGTCCGCGGCAGCCGCGACTCGCGTTTGCCCGGACCCGAAGGAGGGCTTCGAGCGGTTCATCACCGACATCCATCAGGGCATTGCCGCCGCCAGGGCGGGAACGAACTTCGTGTTCGACATGTTCTCGAGCCTGGCTCGCGACTGGTTCAGCGAACGCATGCTCGGCAACCTCTTTGCGCTCACCTGCCCGTACCTGTACGCGACGGGAGCGGTCTCCTACTTTGGCATGATGCGGAACTTCCACTCGTACCACGCCGCGCAGCCCATTCAGGATGCGGCGCAGATTCTGCTCGACGTGCATCGTGTCGAGGACAAGCTCTATCTTCATCCGGTCAAGGTGGACGGTCGGTACACGCCGACGATGCATCTGATGCATCGCTGGGACGAGCATGCCTTCGTTCCCATCGGCGACAGTGCGACGACCGCGGCGGTGGCCAAGGCCGCGGTTTGGCCCGGCCTCCAGTCGGCGTCCTACCGCATGATAGGCATGTGGGATCGGCGGTTCATCAAGGCGGAGGAGATCCTGGAAGCGTCGCGTACCGGCGAGGCTCCGCCGGAAGCCGCAGCCCAGGCTTTCGAGAAGCTCGTCGTACAACTCTTGACACATGAACCGCGCATGCTCGAGCTCGTGCGTCGCTTCATGACGCTCGAGGACCTCATCGACACCTGGAAACATGTCGTGGGGTCGGGCATGCTCGGAGGCAAGACGGTCGGGCTGCTGTTGGCCAGAGCCATCCTGCGCCGGTGCGATCCCAAGTGGGCCCGCTTGCTCGAGCAGCACGATTCCTTCTTCATCGCCTCCGACGTCTTCTACACCTACCTGGTACAGAACGGCTGCTGGTGGATTCGCCAGAACCAGAAGAGCGCAAGGACACTGTTGCATGGATTGGATGAGGCGCGCGCACGCATACTGACGGGCACGTTCCCTTCGTATCTGGTGAGCCGCTTCTCGGACATGCTCGACTACTTCGGGCAGTCTCCGGTCATCGTTCGCTCCAGCAGCCTGCTCGAGGACGCCTTTGGCAACGCGTTTGCCGGCAAGTACGAGAGCGTATTCTGTCCCAACCAGGGCACGCGTCAGCAGCGGCTCGACCAATTTCTGAGCGCCGTGCGCGTCGTCTATGCGAGCGCCTTGAGCGAGCGTGCCCTTGCTTATCGTGCCCGTCGCGGTGTCCTCGATCGTGACGAGCAGATGGCCTTGTTGGTTCAGCGGGTTTCCGGCATGCAGTACGGAGGTCTCTTCTACCCGCAACTCGCCGGCGTCGGTCTGTCGCACAACCCGTTCGTGTGGCACCCGGAGATAGAGCCGGAAGCGGGCGTGCTGCGGCTCGTCGTCGGATTGGGCACGCGTGCCGTCGAGCGTACCGACGACGACTACGCGCGGATCGTCGCCTTGAGCGCTCCATCGAGGCGGCCGGAGGGCAGCCCTGAAGAGATCCGCGCGCACGCTCAGCGTCGCGTCGATTTTCTGGATCTCGAACGCAACACGTTCGCGTGTGCCTGCTTCGGAGATGTTGCGGAACGGAGCCCGGAGCTGCCCGTACAATGGCTGGCCGAGCGTGACTCCCCCGTGGGTCGCGATGGTGTTGCGCGGCCGGGTCCGTGGCGTATCGAGGTGGACCGAGTCCTGGAGCAGATCCCGCTTGCAGAGGAGATGCGGGAGCTCTTGGCCGAGCTTCGTTCGGCATACGGCTGTCAGGTGGAAGTCGAGTTCACCGTCAACGTGTACACCAACGGAGGCCACCGTATCAACTTGCTGCAGTGTCGTCCCCTACCCGTCGTCGAGCCCGAGTCGGATGTGCATGTTCCGACGGTCATTGCTTCCGAGGACTTGTTGTTGCGTTCGCACGGGGCGGTTCTGGGCCATGGGCGGGTGGTCACCCTCGCACGGCTCGTCTACGTCGTCCCGAGCGCCTATGGTCGCCTGGGTACGCGAGACCGGTACAGTGTTGCCCGTCTCGTCGGCAAACTGAACCACTTGCCCGGCCAGTGCCGAGCCGAGCGAGTGATGCTGATGGGGCCGGGACGCTGGGGTACGCGCCTGCCCGAGCTGGGCGTTCCGGTGGCCATCGGCGAGATCGACACCGTATCGGTCCTGTGCGAGATCGACGCGATGCACGAAGGCCTCACACCGGACCTGTCGCTCGGGACTCACTTCTTCCACGAGGTGACCGAGCTCGACATGCTCTACCTCGGCCACGCCATGGCGCGGGAAGACAACGTCCTGAACGAGCGGCTGCTACTCGAAGCGCCGAACAGGCTCCCGGAGCTCTTGCCGCAGGAGTCAGCGCTGGCAGACGTCGTCCGAGTCATCCACCCGCCAGCCGGGACCCGGCTCGTCTTGACCGCCGACCCTCTCGCGCGAGAGGCTACGCTTTTCTTCGACCGCTGATGGGGTCGAAGGCCGGGGCGGTCCGGTCCAGCGCGGCCGCTGCCGGGTAAGGGGTCAGTCGTTCATTCTTGCTTGATGCCAGATACCCGCAGGCCCAACGGCGTCTGCACGACTTCACGAGCGCCGAACCCCGTCCCCTCGAGCAGGGCTGCTGCTTCCCCGACCGTGTAGGCCGCGTCGATGGAGGCGAGCAGCCCATCGCGTACCACGTCGGACGTCATTCTGCGCAACAGGAAGTTCCTGGCTGCGCGCGACAGGTCCCGGCGCAGATCGAAGAGCAAGAGGCGTCCACCGTTCTTCAGGATCCGCCAGAGCTCGATGAAGGTCGCCCTGGGATCGATCCACTCGTGCAGAGAACGGCTGGAGAAGACCGCGTCGAACACGCCATCCTCGAACGGCGTCGCATCTGCGCTTGCGCAGAGGTACTGGGCGCGGTCGGTCATTGTCCACGATCTGGCATTGCGGTCGGCAATCATGACCATGTCCGGGCTGACGTCCAGTCCGGTCAGGCGCGTGCCGTGGGTCGCCTTCAGCCACTCGAGACCCAGATAGCCCGGCCCCGCGCCCGCCTCCAGCGCGACCCCCGCCGTGATTCCGCCCCGTATGATGTCCTGGGTTTCCAGCCACCCGTTGGCCTGAAGCATCGCTTGCATCCGCTCATAGGCCTCGGCCCCCGCCCTGCTCTGCGCGGTGCTGTGTAGTCTGGGGACTCTGGGTGGCGTCGTCTGCACTCTAGTCCAACGGATCCGTCCTCTGCCTCGTACGGTGCGTCAAGTCGTTCGAGGCGTGGGCCTCTGTCGTGCGCGGTCGAAGCCGCCTCGGGACACGCGCCTTCCCAATCATTTCGTTCGCCAAACGCTTGGACGACCAGAGCTTGTTCGGGCGGCTTGCGTGACCTCAGGCTCGCGAGGAGCCCGCTTCAAGTCAAAGGACGGCGCCTTCGAACACCAGGTGCAAGTCCATGAGCGCGCCGCCATCTTCCGTCAGCAGCCCGCCCACGTGGCTACGGAGACCCAGGCCCAGACTTCGGGATTTTCCAAAACGCAGGAACCCTTCCATCACGAATCCCAGAAGCAGTCCCGAATCCGAGCTGCCCTCCTTGGGGTCGAATCCGCCATAGCCGGTGAACAGACCAGCACCGACACTGACCGGTGCCGACCGCGGGGCTCCCGTGGCCAAGACCTCGGCGACCCCGGCCCCGAGAAACCCCTTGTTGCCTTTGGAGCCAGACTGCGGAGAGCTGAAGACGGCAGAAAAGACGCCCTCGATGTCCAGGTTGATGCCCGAGACCTTGCCGATGAACTGTCGCAGCGCAAGGCCGGCCGCGAACGAGGGGAAGCCTCCCACGCCGCTGGAATCCGATTCCAGCCCGTTCGCATCGGTGTCGGTGGCCGCTGAGGCCATGACGGCCGCGCCCAGTCCGCCGAACAAAGCGACTCGCCCGCCTCCCAGGGTGGGATCTTCCCTCGGGGTGTCATCCTCGGGTTGCGCAGGGGGCTGGCCTAGGTCTGCTGCCGCAGCATCGGTTGGACCGGACGGTGGTTGCGTCGTGTCCGCAGCTGGAGCAGCGGGCTCGGCGGCCGCCGCCGGGGGCGGGGGCGCAGGTGCGGCGGACTCAGCCAGCGCCACGCATTGGCCGTCGACCGTCCGTACCTGCCCCTGCGGACACGCGGCAAGTTGCACGCACTGCCCGCTCTGGGTCCTGAACGTACCCGGCGGGCAGGTGGTTGTGGTCTCTGCCGAGCCGGCGGCTGCGGCCGTCGGAGGCGCGGGACTGGCCGAGGGGGCGGATCCTGTCGCCGCCGCCTGCGCAGCAGCCACGGAAGTACCCAAGACCAGCGCGACGGCGATCCATCCGCCGGCCGCAATGGCGGGAGACAGGGAAAACCCTCTAGCAGATAGGTGTCTCATAGCGTGTCCATCCTCGATTTCGGTATCCTGTTCGCATCCCGCCCGTTTCGTGAGAGTCCACTGCAACAGGGCCCGCCCCTCAGCGAGCCCGCTACTCGGCGACTTCGGCCATATAGCAGACCCCGCCACCCTTGGGGCAGTAGTAGACGTCGGTGCCGAGATAGAAGATGAAGTAGGTGTCCTTGGTGTACCAGGCTTCGCCCGTAGCCGTCGACATGCCGGGATTGGCAGAACTGACGTACGCGCACCCACTGGCAGCGCCGGCGACGATTGCGAGAGCCAATAGCTTCAGAAGGGTTTTCATTTTTGGTGCTCCTCTTGGCGTTGGGGGACGGGCCTACTTCTCGACGACCTTCTTGCACACGGGCTTCTGTGGATTCGCTGCAGTGCAGTGATACATGTCGGTGCCAAGAAATCCCTGGCGAACCACGTACGCTGACTGGGCGTCGGACACGTTGGCCACGCGGGCCCCGCACCCCACTGCGCATAGAGCCACACCGGCCAACAAGCCGAACACGGCAAGCTTTGACTTCATGATTCCCATCTTCCTTTCCTTCACTCGCGTCGGCAACGTTGTTGCAGGTGCCGACACCGGCAGGAGCATCTCACTCCAAACCGCATCGGACGGCACGTTAGACGCGATGCTCATGGCTCGGCAAGCAGGAAAATCCTGGGGATGGTCAACGGCGCCCGGGCGGCGGAGCCGACCCGCGCCGCCGGCTGCCACGCGGGGCTTTGCGCCAATCGAGCGTGATCGCTGGCGAAATATGGTTTGGGCGGCCATTCGGTTTGGTATCCGTGTCACCGGGGGCGCCCGCGTGGAGGGCGCCGTGTGCACGCTTGACGGCCTGGCGGCCTGGGCTCGGAGGGTAAGCCACGACAGGACCTGGGCAGCGGCTGGCCGTATGGAACTACCGAGCCGTGCCCATCGCCGGCATGCTTTGTGGGTAGTGCCGCGAGACTGCCAGGTTGCCGATGAACCGGATCCGCTCACTCTGGCTGGCTAGGCGCCTGCGAGCCGACGACCCCGAGGTTCGCAGAGCGGCCGCCACGGCTCTGGCCGAGCTCGGTCGGTCGGGTGTCGATTCCCTGGCGAGCGCCCTCAAGGACACTGAACCGGAAGTGCGCGAGCTCGCAGCCTTCGCTCTGTCGGGGGCACGTGACCCGACCTGCGTGCAGCCGTTGATAGCTGCCATGCGCGACGAATCGCCGAGCGTCCGATGCCAGGTGGCCGAGACCCTCGGCGCGCTGGGCGATTCGAAGGCCGTCGACGCGCTCGTTGGCGCTCTCGGCGACCTGCATCCCGAAGTGCAACAGGCCGCAGCCGCGGCTCTGTCGCAGCTCGGTGACTGCGCGATCGAGCCGCTGATTCGGGCGCTCGTACGCGCCGACGTCCGCGTGCGGCCTTGGGTGGCCCGTGCGCTCGGAACGATGCCCGGTCCGGTCCCGACGCTTCCGCTCGTGCGCGCACTCGAGGATCCCGAATGCGCCGTGCGGCATGCTGTCGCGGACGCGCTCGGTAACCTGCGCGACATTCGTGCGCTCGACGCGCTGCTCGGTGCGCTGAAGGACGACGAGAACGAAGTCCGGACAGCTGCCGCAGCCGCCCTGCCGAAGCTGGGCGACGCTGCAGTCGCTCCGCTGCTCGCTGCGCTCGACGATGAGGACTGGTTCGTCCGGCGCTCGGCGTGCCGAGCGCTCGGCGAAGTGGGCGACGGTCGTGCCATCGAGCCACTGATTGCGGAGCTTGCGGACGGCAGGTCCGAAGTGCGACGGGCCGCGGCGCGCGCCCTCGCGAAGCTCGGCGAACCCCGATGGGGCGCTTACGTCGACGGCGAGCAGGCCGATTTCGAACGGCTTGCCGGATGCGATGATCGGCGGGCAATCTGGCCGATGCAGCGAGGGCTCACCCGCGGGGACTGGCTCACGCGCCGCTCCGCGGCTCAGGCACTCGGCACCATCGGCGGTCCGGGTGCTGCCGAGGTCCTCACCCGTGCGCTGGGCGACGAGCACAGCGAGGTGCGCAAGGCGGCGGCCGCCGCGCTGGGTCAGCTTCGCGACTGGTGCGCTCTCACGCCCTTGCTGGCTCTGCTGCGCGACCCACAGGGCGAGGTTCGAAAAGCGGCCGTCGGGGCACTCGGCCGACTTGGCCATCGTGACGCCGTCGAGCCCATCATCCTGAACCTCTTGGGCGACGCGGACCACGGGGTGCGCAGCGCGGCGTGCAAGGCGCTTGGCGGTCTCGGGGCCAAGGCGGCCGTAGAGCCGCTGGTCGTCACGCTCGAATACGGTACCAGCGAGGTTCAGCAGGCGGCAGCCGAGGCGCTCGGCAGTCTCGGCGACGCGAGCAGCATCGAGGCGCTCGTTCGTGCTTTGGGTAGCGAGTGCGACGCCGTGCGCAAGGCAGCGGCCGACGCGCTGTGCAAGATGGGCGAGCAGACACTGTATCCCATCGTACGCGAGCTGTTGGACCGTTCCTCGATCGCGCGCGGGCCGGCAGCCTGGACTCTCGGCAAACTCGGCGATCGACGCGCGGTCGACCCGCTCGTCGACGTACTGGATGTCGATGACGAAGCCGTGAGCATTTCAGCGGCCTGGGCTCTCGGCAAGTTGGGGGACCTGCGTGCGGTCGAGCCGCTCGTCGGCAAGCTCAAAGCGGACAATCCGGGCCTGAGAAAAGCCGCGGCCGAGGCCCTGGGGAGACTCGGCGATCGGCGCGCGATCGAACCGCTTGCAGGTGTCCGCGACGATGCTCACGAGGACGTGCGCCGCGCGGCCGTCGAGGCACTGGGACGCCTCGGTGACGAAGGAGCCGCTTGCGGCGGCTCTCCAAGACAGGGCACATGACGCTCGATCGGCACACGCGGAATCGGGAATTGGTGCGCGCTGTCCGCAGAGCGGCGATGTAGGCCTGCCGCCGCCCGCCATGCCTGGTCGCTTCGATGCACGAAGTGCGCCTATTGGAGTCCATCGAAACACAGCGTGATTTCGCGTGCTGCTCATCGAGCACCACGACAATCGGATCACAGCTGCGGAGCGTCACGACGAGCGGCGACGAATGCACGCCTTTTTTCTGGCCATCTCACGCGCCGGGCGGTACCTATCGTATCGCGGGAATCAACGAACCAGCGAGGAGTCACATCCTCGTGTGTATTCATCAGACGAGTTTCTGATCGTCCGGCGCTCTGCGGGTCGTGTATCGAGCCTGCAGCGCCGCTTGTTTCTTCTGTTGACGGTAGGAACACGGGCCCGGCGAGCTCACCGCAGGCGAGCTCAAAGGGAGGAGTCGAAAGGAGTGCTATCATGCTCAAAGTGCGCTTGAATGCGGTGCTGCTGACCACGATGCTGGCAGCGCTGGGAACTGCCTCGTGCAGCGACGACGACGACAACGATAACGACAACGATGCCGCTGCGGGTGCCGCTGGCGCGGCGGGCTCCCAGGGTGAAGCCGGCGAATCAACCGGCGGAAACGCCAGCGGTGGCCAATCAGAGGCCGCTGGAACCGAAAACACCGGTGGCCGCGAGGAGACCGGCGGGAGCGGCGAAGAAGCCGGAGCGCCGGCAGGTGGCAGCGCAGGCACGCCCGGCACCGGTGGCCAGGAGCAGACCGGCGGGAGCGGCGAAGAAGCCGGAGCGCCGGCAGGTGGCAGCGCAGGCA
>JAFGIS010000063.1 GCA_016929495.1 Polyangiaceae bacterium
CTGGCCAGCGGCTCTGCCGCCGCTGCTACGGCACGTACCTCGCCGCCGTGGCGGACAAGCGCGCTCGCGCACACGGTGCGTATCGGCGCTGCGCTTGCGGCGAAGTCCTGGCGCCGGCCGGCGTCGCTCCCAAGCCGTTCACGGACGGTGGGCTGAACCTGGAATACTTCTTTCAGGCGGACAGGTACGCTTGCAGCGCTTGCGGCGTCACCTTCGAGCTTCAGCACGACGCCATCGTTGGTTTGGTCGCCCTTGTCTTCCTGGTCTTGGTGATCGGCACGGCAATGGCCGGGCGAAGCGAATACCGGCTGGCTTGGGCGGCGGTCTCGCTGGTGCAGGCGGGCTGGATCGGGTGGCAGGTGTTCCAGCGGCTTCGCCATCCGCGCGTCGGGTGAGTGATCCCCTCAATTCGCGCAGAGAAACTGGGCCAGGTCCTCCGGCAACGTGGCCCAGTCTGCCGGCGTGCCTCGGGCTCCACGGGCGCTCTTCGAGCAATCCCTATCTGACGCCGAGTTGTCCAGGTACAGCACAGGGCCGGTGCTGAGCAGCTCGACGCTGAATTGCCCGCCGCTGAGGGTACCCTCGCTGAAGAAGTGAGCGCCCATCACGATCCAATGGCGATGGCCCCAACTTGCCGAAGCAAACGATTCCTGGCACAGCGTCGACCCGTCGGTTGACCCCGACCCCACCGTGACCGACGTGGTTCCGACGGTCTCGGCACATGCATCCGCTGCGCGCGCTCGCAGCTGGGGATCGAAGCACGACTTGGGCAGCAGCAGCGCGACCGCGCGGATATCCTCTCGCCCTGCCCGCCAGGGCCCCCATTGACGTGTGGCAGCTTCGCAGAGCGTGACCCCCGGCGGAAGGGCAGGCTTGGCCGCCGCAGCAGCGTCCATCGGGGGCTTCTCGGTCAGCGACGGCTGACCGTCCCCGACCTTTCCGTCGTCTGGCGCTGGTTTCGGTACGGATCGACAGCCCGCGTGTCCCGCGACCAGCACCGCGCATAGACCCAGGTACACCCTCGAGCCCCGCGCCGTCGCCTTCCGCAGGCTCGCCGGACGAAGCACGGCCTCACTTTTCGTATACGGTGACACCTCGGTGCCAGTCCTTGAGGTTGGCCGGAACGTTGTCCGTGGGCGCGTGTTTGTGCCATTCGACGGCGAAAAGGTACTCACGCCCGTCGACCGAAACCACGATCCAGGTCCCCTTGGGCTCCCGACCATGCAAGATCTCCTGGCACTTGGCGACCATGGTCGGGGTGGCCCTCTTGACGACGTGATAGCCCGGAACCGGATAGTTCGTTCCTTTGGCTGGCTCGGGGCGGGGCGGTGAGACCACGGTGCCACCGTGCGCCGGGCGCCCCGCCGATGTGTCGAGCGTCACGCTCGTCCAGACGGCACCGCCCAGGTCCTTGGCGACGAGACGTGTCTTGCCTCGCGGCAGATGGGTCACTTGATAGACCCGCACCAGGTTTCCTTGAATGAGCCCGCCTTTCGTGATCTTGACGGCAGCATTCGGGGGATCCGTCTGGACCGTCAACTCCTTGCCGTTACGCGTGTCGACCGGGCCCCACAGCCCGATCTCGAACGACGTCGTTGCAGGGATCACCTGACCGTTGACGTTCTGTCCACCCTTCTGGAAGTTGGCCATCCATCGGCCCTATCCGATGATCTGGATCGCGTCAAGGCTTGGCCGGACTCCGGTCGCCAACATCCCGATGGAAGCAGGCACCGAAACGGACGGGGAAGCGGTTTCTCAAGAACCGGCGGGAGACACTGGTGAAAGCGTTCTGCGTGAGAGTGCGTGCAGAACTCGCCAAGCAGATGCCACGGATGACTCTCGCCAAACATGAGGGAGTGAGCGAGACCCTCCATGCGGATCATCCTCACGAAGCGGTCCGCGTGCGGATGGCATTGTCGCACAAGCCCGGGCCCCCTCGACGCACCGGACACGGTCCACCTGCGCCTCCGACGTAGAGCAGACGGTGACCCACTCGGGTCGGGCGTCCAGACGGGCCAATTCTGGAACTGTGGTTGACTTGCCTACCCACAGCGTCCGCTGACGAAATGCCCGCAACGGCATTTCGACTTGGGCGAACGGTTTCGGGGGTGCCGTTTGCGGGCGTGGTGCCGTGCGCGACGTGCGCAAGACACTCGACGACCGCCGGTGGAGGGCTGATGATGGTCGGCGACCCGAGGGGCAACTCGCCGTGTCCAGGGAATCAGGAAACGAACGGGCCCACGTCCAGGCCGTGCGACTCTCACACGAAGACCTCGCGAACGAGCGGGATCGACTACAGAACGAGCTCAGGCAAGCCAGGCAAGAACAGCTCGAGCTCCTTCGTCGTGCGCAGCTGGCCGAGCAGGAAGCCCGTGCGGCGCAGGAGCAACTGGCATCGGTGTTCGGGCGCATCGCCGATGCGTTCGTCGCGCTCGACAGCCACGGGCGCTGCATCTTCGTGAACGCCGAAGCGGGAGAGCTGCTGGGACGACAGCCCGAAGACCTGGTCGGAAAACACTTGCTGGCGGAGCTCCCAGCCACGTTCGGACAGCCCTTCGTCCTCGCCTACGAACGCGCGACAGCCGAACAGAGAACGGTCCAACTCGAGCAGCACTGCGTCCGCAGCAGCCGCTGGTTCGACAGCGTCATCTATCCTTCTGCCGAAGGCGTCTCGATCTACTTCCACGACATCACGGAATGCAAGCGCGTCGAGGCCGCCAGCCAGACAGCCCAGCAGCAGGTCATGGACATCGTCGAGTTCCTCCCGGACGCAACCTTCGTGATCGACCGGGACAAGCGCGTCGTGGCCTGGAACCGCGCCTGTGAGACCATGACGGGCGTCCAGAAGGAAACCCTGCTCGGCCGAGGCGACTACGCGTACGCCGAACCCTTCTTCGGCGTATGCCGTCCGATTCTCATCGATCTGTTGGACTTGCCTCAGCCGGAGGTGGAAGCCTCCTACAAGTACGTAACGCGCCAGGGTGACGCCATCTTCGCCGAATCGTTCATTCCGCGCCTGCGAAACGGCAAGGGAGCGCACCTCTGGGGAGAGGCGAAGCCTCTGTTCGACCGCAATGGCGAGCGTTGCGGCGCGATCGAAGTCGTTCGGGACATCACCGACCAGAAGTGCGTCGAGCAGGCGCTCAGAGAGAGCGAGCTCAAGCACCGCGCGCTGTTCGAAACCGCAGGAGACGCCATCTTCCTGATGCGGCACGACCGGTTCATCGACTGTAACGCGAAGACCCTGGAGATGTTCGGCTGTACCCGTGACCAGATCATCGGCGCACCTCCGTACAAGTATTCGCCGCCGCTGCAGCCCGATGGGCGTCCCTCGAAGGAGAAGGCACTGGAGAAGATCGACTCGGCGCTGGCCAGAGGGCCGCAAAGCTTCGAGTGGGTACACTGTCGGGAGGACGGGACCCCGTTCGCCGCGGAGGTCAGCCTCAATCGTCTGCAGCTCGGCACAGAGGAGTTGCTGCAAGCCATCGTGCGCGACATCACGGAACGCAAACGCATCGAGGAGGCGCTGGTCACCAGTGAGCGTGAGTACCGCGAGCTCGTCATGCTGGCCAATAGCATCATCCTGCGCTGGTCGCCCGAGGGACGCATCACGTTTCTCAACGAGTTCGGTCAACGCTTCTTTGGCTATACGGCAGCGGAGATCGTCGGGCGCCACGTGCTCGATACCATCGTGCCGCCGAGCGAGAGCACGGGGCGGGACTTGCGCCCCCTGATGGAAGCGATATGCGCAGACCCAGAGCGCTTCGAACGCAACACCAACGAGAACGTTCGCCGGAACGGTGAACGCGTGTGGATCGACTGGACGAACAAGGTGGTCGTCGATGAAGCAGGCCGCGTTCGCGAGATCTTGAGCATCGGCTTCGACATCACCGAGCGCAAACGAGCGCAGGAGGAGCTTGCACGATACAGGGACCACCTCGAGGAGCAAGTGCGGGAGCGCACGCAGGAACTGGTTGGCGCCAAGGAACGTGCCGAGTCGGCAGACCGGTTGAAGTCGGCGTTCCTCGCCACGATGTCCCACGAGCTGCGCACGCCCCTCAACTCGATCATCGGGTTCTCCGGGATCCTCCTGCAAGGCCTCGCGGGGCCGCTCAACGCCGAGCAGGCAAAGCAACTGGGAATGGTCTGCAACAGTGCGGAACACCTGTTGGCGCTGATCAACGACGTGCTCGATCTCTCGAAGATCGAAGCAGGACAACTCCAGCTCGACATCGACGCGTTCGATCTTCGAGGATCGCTCGAGAAAACCATCGACGCGGTGCGGCCGCAGGCGCAGAAGAAAGGCCTTGGACTCGAGGTCGATATCGACCAAGGTGTCGGGCTTATCCTGGGCGATCGGCGCCGAGTGGAGCAAGTACTGCTCAACTTGCTGTCCAACGCCATCAAGTTCACGGACCACGGGCACGTGCGGCTGGAGGCCTCGTCGCGTGAGCAGCAGGCCATCGTTCGGGTGAGCGATACGGGTCCTGGTATTCGGCGTGAGGAGCTCGCCCGGCTATTCAAGCCGTTTTCTCAGATTGATTCGGGGCTCAACAAGCGCCACGAGGGTACGGGTCTTGGCCTCTCGATCTGCAAGCGGTTGGTTGAACTGCTCGGCGGCTCGATTTGGGTGGATAGCGAGTGGGGCCATGGAAGCACTTTCGGGTTCCAGCTGCCCAGCCGTCGTGGAGTGCAGCAATGACAGCGAAGCTGCTCTACATCGAAGACAACGAACAGAATTTCTACCTCGTCAGCTTCATCCTGACGTCCCGGGGGCATGCCGTTGAATGGGCACAGGACGGACAGTCGGGCATCGAGGCGGCGCTACGTGAACGCCCGCAGTTGATCCTGCTCGACATTCAGCTTCCCGTAATGGACGGATACGCGGTTGCCCGGGCCCTTCGCGCCAACGCGGAGCTTGCCGCGACGCCGATCGTTGCGCTGACGTCCTACGCCATGCCCGGTGACCGGGACAAGGCGCTCCAGGCCGGCTGCACCGGCTACATCGAGAAGCCGATCAATCCGGCTACTTTCGCCGTGCAGATCGAGAGCTACCTCGGCGCCGTGCGCACGGACAAGGACTGCCGATGACGAAGATCCTCGTCGCTGACGACATCGCGGAAAACCGCTATCTGCTGACGGCTCTGCTCGAGGCAAGCGGCTTCGAGGTCGTGCCTGCTGCGGACGGGGTCGAGGCCCTCCGACTGGCACGCAGTTCGCCTCCGGACGTCATCGTCACGGACATCATGATGCCGGCGATGGACGGATTCGAGCTCTGCCGCCAATGGAAACGGGACGAGCTGCTTCAGAGGGTTCCTTTCGTCATCTATACGGCCACCTACACGGATCCACAGGACGAGCGCCTGGCGTTGAGCCTCGGCGCCGACCGCTTTCTGGTGAAACCGCAGAAGCCCGAAGCACTGCTGGAGGCGGTACGCGAGGTCCTGGAAGCATCGGACCGAGACGCGGGCTCCGTACGCCGCGCCGCTCGCGACGACGATGTCGAGCTCCTTCAGCAGCACAACGAAGCGCTCGGACGCAAGCTGGAGAAGAAGACGAGAGACCTCGGGCTCGAGATCGTCAAGTGCGAGGCGGTCGAAGCCGCGCTGAGGGACAGCGAGCGCAAGTTCCGTCTGATGGCCGAAAACGCTCTGGATGTCGTGTGGACCATGGGGTTCGACGGACGGTTCACGTACATGAGCCCGTCCGTGGAGAAACTCCAGGGATTCACCCCCGCCGAGGCGCTGGCGATGCCGCTCGGTGAGCTGGTCGGGCCTCAGGCGTACGCGGTGATCGAGGCCGAGCTCGCTCTGGCGCGGTCCGAGCTCGCCGCGGGCCGCATCGGCGATGCGCTGGTAGAGCGCCGTCGCTGCTGGTGGGCATCCGTTCATCGTGCAACCTTGAACGTGCAGCGATACCGAATCTCGGTGGCAACGGTTCGCCCGGTGCGGTCGACGGGGGCGGTCCAGCGTGAGCCCATGAGCGTTTTGAGGCACGCGGCTCCGAACCCGGCCGCGGACTCGGTAACGATGCCGAGGGAGCGCGCTTCGCCCGTGGGCGAGATGAGAGCGCGGATCACGGCCATGCCGGATATTCCGGCAGCTCGGGCTTCGGGTGGATAGTTGGCCTCGAGCGCGCCGTTCAGGTCCGGAGCACGCGGGGGTTGCGACAAGTCCTCTGCAGCGACGAGCGCCGGCACGCTCGATCGTGGATGCTCGAAGCGCACGGGCTTCGAAGACGCTCGGACGGCGGACGCGGCACTTGGGCGCGCGGCCTGGACGTTGCGCAGGGGCCCGCTGCGCGAGGAGCCGTCTCCCGTGGCGCTCAGCCAGCCCGTGCCCAGCGCGTTGGTGAGCGTGATGCCGGTGAGATCGGCCGGGGCCACGGCTGGATCCGGATCCGTGCTCGTTGGTGTAGGTGCTTCTGGAGGATCGGCCGGCGCCCGTTTGGCGCGCGGCCGCGCGCGGTCCTCGCTGGGACGCTTGGGCGGCTCTGGTTCAGGGACGGGAGGACTGACGGGGGGCGGCTGCGGCGCTGCCGGCAGGATGGCGAACGAGGCGGTCGTGACAGCGGTGTGATTCGAGGCGGCGCCCGGCGCGCTCGCGATCACGAGATAGGCGGCAGCATGCACCAGGCCGCTGGAGATGAGCGCGATGGTCCCGAGCTTGGGAGGCCGCACTTCACTTCTCCTTCAAGTCCTCGGGCCTGATGTTGAACGCAAACTGAAAGAGCCCTTCTTGTCTCAACAGATCGACCAGGCGGATGACATCGCGGTGAGGGACCGAACCGTCCGCTGCGATGATGGCGCGGACGTCCGGACTCGTTCGGCGGGCGCGCCGCAGTTGTTCGCGAAGCTCGGGTTCCGTGGTCACCGCGCCATCGAGATAGCGGCGGCCTTGCGCGTCGATACTGATGGCCAGGGCCGAGGGAATGGATTGTCCGGTCGCGCCGGCAGGAAGGTCGACGGGGATGGCCTGAGAGACGATATAGCCGGCGGTGACCATCAGGATGACCAGCAGAACGAGCACCACGTCCACCAGAGGGGTGACATTGATGCCGGAAATCAGAGCTGGCTCACCGTTGTCTTGTCCGTTCGCCATGGGACACCTGCTCTACGGTCACGCGGGGCTCGGACGGTCCTGCGTCTTGAGGTGGGCGATGATTTCGTGGCACAGGGCCTCGGCTCGGCTCAGCCGCACGCGGATAACCCGCTGGAACAGGTTGAAGAAAGCCACAGCTGGCAGCGCGACGAGCAGTCCAATCGCGGTCGCGGTGAGGGCTTCCCCGATCTCGGCCATGAGCCCTGCGCTGACCTGTCCGGTATTCGCGTTGAGCGCATGAAACGCGCGGACGATGCCGATGACCGTTCCGAGCAGTCCGACGAACGGCGCGTTGTTGCCCACGGTGCCGAGAAAGGCGAGGTTTCTCTCCATCTCGAGGCGCGCCAGGGAGGCTGCGCCCGCGACGCGCTCGGCCGCACTGTCGGCACCGGTCGAGCCGAGGGCGGCCGAGGCAATCCGCGCTTCGTACGACGGCGACTCGTCGAGCTTGTGCCGCGCGACGTCGACCTCGCCGCTGTCGAGCGCAGCGTGGAGCTGCCTCTGCAGGCGCGGCAGGTCGTCGCGCGAACAGGCGTAGACGACGGACCGCTCGATGACGATGGCGAGGCCAACAACGCTCAGAGCCACGAGCACCCACATGACCCAGGTGGCGCCGAGGTTGGCGAAGGAGTTGAGCGTTGCGATGATGTTCATGATCGTCTCCTGGTGTCGAACGCGTTCATGGGGACCGCCAAGTCGTTGACTCGGCACGGCAAGGGGCGTCGTCGCTCAAGGGACGACGCAGACCGCTCTTTCAGTCCAGTCGGCGCCGCCTCGGCTATCCCGAGTGACGAAGTGGAAGCGAACGAGGTCTCCCGTCTCGGATACGTGCCCGGGCAGCGTCCAATCGACGCGTGTTTCGGGTTTGGAGCCCGCGCCTTTCCATTCGATCACGGTGAAGGTACGCTCGAGCTTCCCGCCGGTGGAGAAGGAAGCCAAGAGCAGACTCTCTCCGGAACCGTCTCCGGTCGGTTCTCGATCGGATCCTTCGGAAACATACCTGACCTCGAGCTTCTTCGAGGCGCGGGAGACGAGCGGGAGCTCCGCGCCGCCAGCGCTTTCGGCACACGCGGCGTCGATTGGGCTCGGAGGGACGAGCCAGGGTTGCCCGTGGAGCTCGAAGCGGTCGTCTTGCAGGGACGGGTTTAGATTGCTGGCTTCTTCGTTCTGCTCGGCCGTGACCTCGAACGTGACGGCTTGCCCGCGGCCGCCGTCGCAGCCGCTGGCGCGCGGCCAAACGCGAAGCATGTCGTCGACCTCCGGTGGGGTTCCGCCGAAGCACAGGATGCCGGCGACGAGCACCGCTGAGCCGCGGTACTGCTCCGGAACGGTGAAGGACAGCTCGGGCATCGACACGTCGTCCGGGTCGACACGCGAGGTTGCCAGTGGCTTGTGTCCGCATTCGTTGGCGCCGGTGGCCACAGGAGTTGGTTCGCAGGCCACGAGCGTCCAGCCGAGACGGGGCATCTTGCCGGGGCTCACGACGAGCCAGCGCGCTGTGGCTTCCTCGCCCGGCTCGGGCGTTGCTCGCTCCGGATCGGTCTGGACCTCGGCGCGCGCCGCAAGGACGCGTGCTTTCTCGATGACCTGCGCTGGATGAATGGGGTCGCCGCAGGCGACCAGCACGGACAACAGACCGCTGGTCGCGATCCATGCGCGCCGCATACGTTTCATAGCTCACCTCGGACCCCGAAGTTCGGGAAGAAGGGCGTGCCGCTCGTGGCGCGGCTCTCGGAGTAGTCGTAGCTGTACTCGGTCCCCTCGCGAACCGAGGCGTTGTACGCGTTCTGAACGTCCAGATACACGCTGAGGGACCAGTCGGTGAATTTCCACGTTTTCTGACCGAGCAGATCGAGCTGGTGGAAGACGGGATCTCGGTCGCTGTTCACTTCGCCGAAGACCGGCTGGTATAGGGCGCTGCGCGCGTCGTACACGGCATTGACGACCGGCGTGCTCGGGTTGCCGCTGACCAGGCGGAATCGCGCCCCCACTTCCCAACCGCGGCCAAGCTGGTGGGTCGCGGCCACGATGAGGTTATGGGTCTGGTCGTAGTCGAACAGCCGCCACGGCTCGCTGCGGTCGCGGCGTTCGCTGCGTGAGAGTGTGTAAGCGAGGTATCCGAAAGTGCCGGGGCTCGGACGCACCACCGAGGAGAGCTCGAGTCCGTAGATCCTACCGGAGCCATCGTTGATGAAACGCGGAGGCACGCCGCCTTCGGTCGCGACCACGCGATCCCAGAGGCGCTTGTGGAACACTTCGGCCCCGACCTGCGCCGCCTTGCCGAACTCCTGCTCGGCTCCGACGCTCAGGTGTAACGCGTGCGCGAGGTTGACGTCGGGGTTGCCGATCTTCTCGAGGTTCTCGTAGTACTGCGGCTCCTGACTGAACAGGCCGACACCGGCTTTGAGCGCCGTGTTCGCAAGCACCTGGTAGCGGACGCTGAGCCGCGGATCAGCGGACCACTCGCGCAGCGTGCTGAGGTAGTCGGCTCGGACTCCTGGCACGAGCAACCATGCAGGAGCAGGCCTGTAGCCGAGCTCCACGTACGCCGCGGGTTTGATGGCGTACTGGGTGGCAACGAGGCTCACCTGCTCCTCGGTGCTGTTGGGCTGGTTCAGGTTGGGGTTGCCTTCGACCTGCGGCGCCTGCGAGCCGTGATAGTGACCATGGAGGCGGCTGCCCTGGGTATCGAGGCCAAACGCCACGGACAAGCTGTCGCTCGCGGGCACGCGCCACTCCGCGCGTCCCGTGAGGTTGAGTGAAACGAGCTTGCCGTTGATCTCGGGACCGAACTCTTGCTCCAGGATGTTGCGGCTGAACGCGAGGCCGAGCTCCTGCTCCACGCCGCGACCGAGCTGGCTCTCGAGCCCGGCGTGCACCTGGTGGAACTCGAGCCGTCCGTACAACTTGCCTCTGAGGAAGGGGTCGCTTTCCACCGGCTCGTCGAAAAAGAACCCCATGCTGTCGCGGCTCCCGTAGCCCATGACGCGCCAGTGGTGCCGGGCGCCGAGCTGTCCGGCGGCGATCGCCTGGTAGTCCCAATAAACCGGTGCGCTCACGACGCTGTACGAGCCTCCAGGAGCTATGGCATCGAAGTAGATGTCGACGTTGCTGCGCCGGGCTGCAACGGCCACACCCGTGCTGGAGCCGACCGGCGTCTCGACCAGGGCAGAGCTATCCCAGAGGCTCAGGTCGAGCAGAGCGTGCAGGCGGTCCATCTTGGGGTCGCGCGCGCGTGCCTCGATGACACCGCCGTAGACCCGCCCGTAGCGGACGGAGAAGTTCCCGGGGACCATGTCGACTCGCTCGAGCAAGCGCGAGTTGAAAGTGCTGACCAGGCTGTTGAAGTGGTACAAAAGGGGGATCGGCATGCTGTCGAGCAGTACGGTGCTCTCCCAGGACGACGCGCCGCGCAGCAGGGGCGTCGAGTCTCCGCTGGGCGGCCGAGAAACGCCGGGGAGGACTTCGACGGCGCGCATGGCGTCGCCGTTGGTGCCCGCAACGCGTGTGAGCTCGCCGGCCTCGAGGGTGTGGCGGGTCACTTCGCGCGCAGGAGCCTCTACCGTGGCTTCGGCACCGAACTCGAGGGGAGCCTGCGCGGATTCCGACTCGGACGCTGCAGGGAGGGTGGTCTCCGGACTCGCGGGCGTCACGGGCGCGGCTGGGGCGGAGGGCGCCACAGGGCTCGAGGCAACCGGAGCAGTCTGCGGCGGCGGAGCGGGCGCGACTTCCGCGGGAGGGAGCGTGAACTGGTAGCCATAGCGGATGGTAGCCGCGATAGGGACGTCGCCACGGCGAGCGGGTGAGAACTCGAACTGCCGTACGGCTTGAACCGCGGCTTCGTCGAAGCCGTGGCCCCGAGGCTCGAGGACGCGCGCCTCGGTGACGCGGCCCTGCGCGTCGATCACGAGCTCGAGCAGCACGCTCGTCTCGAGCCTGTCCGCGAGCGCGTCCGGGGGGTACTCCGCAGGCACGAAGCGTTGCAGCACGGGCGGGGTCACGTCGCTCGGCGCGCCGGCAGGCGGCTCGTCGCTTGGGTTGGCGGGCGCGTTTTCCGCAGTCTCGGCGCGGGCCGAGCTCGCAGCCAAGAGCAGGGTCAACGCGAACGCAATGGAGATAGAGCTACAGTGCGTTGTGGATCTCACAGCGGTTTCGTCCCGACTCGAGGTGCGACGCCTCGAGCCGCGCGTGCGCTTCCGACCGCGGACGCGGCACGCGGGCTCGAGCAGAGCACCTCGAAGGCCAGTCAGATTTCGTCGAACACCGCTCAGTGCCCCGGACGGCCTTGGCTGTTCACCTTGCGCGCGGGTTTCCTGCTCCGGGGGCTTGGCCAATCGGCTGGGCGCGTGGGACTCGTAGCAGCGCGGACCGTTCCGAGATCGGGACCGGCGCTCTATTCGGCATGAGCCGTCGCGGCAGCGTTCAGCCGCTCACCTGCACGGACGACAAGGGCCCGGAGCCGCGTGGCAGCCGATGCGGCCAGTGGGCCCAACAGGCTCGGGCCGTTCATTCCAGCAGGAGAACGATCATTATTCTTGAAAGAATAATGCTACACAGCATAATCACGGTTCGTGAGATTCGTAGACCGCCAGCACGAGATGGAGCGGCTCCGCGGGGTGCGAAGACCGGCGCTGGTCGTCCTGTGGGGACGGCGTCGCGTGGGCAAGACCCGCTTGCTGTTGGAGTGGACGCGTACGAACGGCGGGATCTACACGGTCGCGGATCTGTCGGCCGGACCGGTGCAGCGGCGGTACTTCGCCGAAGCCATTGCGCAGCGACTGCCCGGGTTCGGCGACGTCGAGTACCCCGATTGGCGCGTGTTGCTGCGGGCACTGGCGCGCGAGATCGGCCGAGCAGGCACGCGCCCATCCATCGTCGTCGACGAGCTGCCCTACCTGGTTTCTTCGAGTCCCGAGCTGCCGAGCATTCTGCAGGCTTGGGTCGATCACGAGGCCAAGGAGGCCGGGATCGTTCTGGTCCTCGCGGGTTCGAGTCGACGGATGATGCAAGGAGCCGCGCTCGATGCGTCGTCTCCGCTCTATGGACGTGCGCAGGAAGCTCTTGAGCTCAAGCCGCTTTCCGCCGCCTACGCCGCCGAGGCGTTGGATCTCGGTCAGGCTGTCGATGCTGTCCGTGCCTATGCCGCCTGGGGGGGGATCCCCTGGTATTGGGAGCTCGCAGCCCGATTCGGCGCCGGGCTCGAAGACGCCCTCGACGCGCTCGTCCTCGATCCCTCGGGCCCGCTGCACCAGGAACCGGAGCGCCTCCTGAGCGAGGAGACGCCCTCGGCCGCTGCGCTACGTCCCATTCTCGACGTGGTCGGTGCTGGTGCCCATCGTGTCTCCGAGATAGCTGGACGGCTCGGCCAACCCGCGACCTCGCTCAGTCGTCCCCTGTCCCAACTCGTCGAGCTTGGTCTCCTGCGCCGTGAGCAACCGTTCGGTGAGCCATCCCACTCGGGGAAGCGTTCGCTGTACCGAATCGACGATCCGTTCTTTCGCCTGTGGTTCCGCGTGGTCGCGCCCCACCGCGCGCTGCTGTCCGCGGTTGCAGCCCGTGCCCGGCGCGAGCCATTGCAGCGTCACCTGCCAGCACTGCGCGCCGAGGCATGGGAGCAACTCTGCCGGACGGCGACCCCGAAGCTCACGCTGAAGGGATTGGCGGGAGGAGTCTCTTGGGGCCCTGCCCGGCGCTACTGGCACGGCAACGGGCCCGAATGGGACCTGGTCGCACACTCGTTGGATGGCAAGCATGTGCTCTTGGGCGAAGTCCGGTGGAGTGAGAGGGCCGTGAGTGAGCGTGCCCTGAACCAGGCATTCCAGGACCTAGAGCGCCGGGGAACCGAACTGCTACCGGCATCGGTCGGACGACGCCCGGCGCACGCCGTGTTCGTTCCGGTGGTTTCTGCGGCACACAAGCGCGCTTCTCGCCCCTTCGCCGTGGTCGACGCCGAGGATGTTCTCGCTGCGTTACGCTAGTGCCGCGTTTCGATTGAAGCGATGCCTTTTCTTGCCGCCCCCGACCGGGCGAGGGCGACGAAAACCCGCAGTACCCCTTGTTCTTGGGCATCGTTTCAACGGAGCCCAGGACGCCCAACGCCAGCGCGACGAGGCGCGCCAGAGTTGGGCCCGCTGGAAATCGCCTCCACCGCGCCGACCGGCGCCTCGACCCCGGCGCCGTTCGGTTCGAAGGCACCCACCGGCGTCCTCGTACCCGCCGCCCGCCGGTTCGACCCCGCCGACCTTCACCGACGACACGCCGCGGCCGAGTTCGTTGCCACCACCCAAGCGGATCGTCCCCGCCGACCTGCCGTTCCTCCCCGCAACGCATAGTCGATCACCCCGCCGACCTTTCGCTCCATGCCACCGACGGCCGGATCGGTCCCTCCGACCAACGGTTTCACCCCACCACCCATGTCACTCGACCCCTCCAACCAGTCCGATCGACGCTCGGACCTGTCTCGCGCTCGCTCCCCCGGATCGTGATGGCCCCAACGCAGCCGCCAACGGCCTCACGCGGTCGAAAATCGCAGCGCCCGACCGCTATGCCGAACCAGATGGGTGCTCGCTCCAGGAGGAGCCATCGCCTTTGTCGGTGCCACGGACACGGGCGGCTCTGGGTGCGCGTATGCCTTCATCGGCGGATTTTGCGAGGAGATGGCAAGCGCGGACGTTCCAGGCGACATGCTCAATGCGGGTCGCCAGAACGCCTACGAGTCAGACCGGGACGCTGACCAGAACGTGGGCGAAGGATCCCTCACTCATTGTTTTGTCGAGAAGATCACGCTGCTCCGGACCGGCGCTCTATTCGATTCGAGCCGTCGCGGCAGCGGAAGCGCGGGCCAGGACCGCGGAGGTCGCCCGTTTGCTTTCGTCGAAGTAGCTCAGGAATCGGAGGGCTTCCGCGCTGGGACGAGCACGAAGGTTCTGCGCCCATCGATAGCCTATGGGTTGGTATACGAGCTCGCCGACGATGCTGAGCGGCCCTCGTACTGAGTGGAGGGCCACCGAGTAGCGCACCGTGTCCCGCCCCCCGAAGAAGCTCGAGTCCTGTCGCGCCCTGCCCACGACGGCAACATCGGCCTCCACGCGGGTCTTGTCGAACCCAGCCGGCGTCAAACGGTTGTCTTTGAGGTATTGCGATGCGGACAAGAGGCCCGTGGTGACCGTGCCCTGAGGCGTGCCCAGGATGGCCTCGTAGATCTGGACCTCTCCAGGCTCCACGATACGCTCGTAGTGGGGCTCGTACCGGCCAGGGTCACGGTCGTTGTCGTTGCCTTGGATGGCGCCTGCCGTGTCGAGCTGACCGGACTCGAACACGACGCGACCGGCGGAATCGTTCACCCGTACGTGGAGCCACACTCGTCGCGAAGGGTATGCCGTGGGCAGCTTGTGGCCGGCGCGGTTCGTGACCGCCACATCGAAGTCCAGGCGATCACCCGTCGCAGCGACCACCGTGAGGTCGAGCTGTGCTGCCGCACCGGTGAGATGGTCTTTGGTCTTGGCCACCGCCAGGGACGACTCTTGGGGCAAGGCAGCGACGCCGAGCTCCTGGGCATGCCGACCGAGCAGCGAGAGCACGAAAAAGTTGCCCCCGAGGAAACTGTGGCGTCTCACGCCGGTACGCGGCTGACCGATGACGCTCGAAAACGGCACGGCCTCGTCCACGAGCGGCATATGGCATGCCTGGCAGGAGTGGGTGGACCGGTATCCGCTGGCGAGCCATTCGAGGTAGGGGACCTGTTCCGGTAGCCGACCAACGACACGGCCAGTGCTGTCAAGCGCGTGCGTGATCAGCGTGTGGCAGCTGGCGCAGAGCTCCGCGCGTCGAACGTGCGGGCCGAGCACCGGGCGCAACCGTGCGGCCGACTGCATGAGGTGCGTACGGTTCGCATCGACGACGAAAGGGCCATACGCGTGACGCGAGCCCCACGGGGTCTTCTGATCCACGACGAAGCGCCCAGTGAAGCTCTCCCTGCTTCCAAGACCGTTCGGCTCGATCTGGTGACACACGCTGCAGGACACCCCGTCCTGGGCCAGTGGCGCGGCAGGAGATGCCGCGGCGCCGCGCCCAAGGTTGGCGAAGACCGAGCCCTTCGCCCCGGCAGCATGGGCCTCGAAGGTCGCCATGGGCATATGGCACGTCGAGCACTCGTCCTCGATGGCACCGCGCGCCGTGGGATGGTCCAGCGTCTCCCGGCGCACACCCGCTTGCCAATACGGGTCTCGTGCCGAATTGCCCATCATCGTGGGTTGCCACGCGTGTCCGAACGAGATGTCCTCGCCCTCGGCCGTCCAGAGCCGATTGTGGCAGGCCATGCAGGAGCTCGACGGCGCGAACAGCTGAGGCGCCTGTGCCGCCGCTGCGGCAGCGAGCGTGAGCGTGCCGAGCGCGCTCAGGGCCGCACAGGCGGATCCGAGTCTTGTCGACCTACCAGCCCTCATCGAGTCCTCCGTCGAACCAATCCCACAGCAGGTACCCCAGCAGCTCGGTCGGGCGCTCGCTCGCGCCCGTCACGGGCAGGGAGACGCCGACATTGGCGCGGACATGGCCGCGCCGGCTCAGTGTGATCTGCAGCTCGGGGACGCAGTCCCAGTCGAACGCGGCCATGTTGTCGAGCTCGCCCGCGGCCACGAGCTCGATCATCGGCGACAGGTCGCCGCCGAACCGTCCTGTCGTGAATGTACGGCCCAGCACGAGCCGCCCGTAGCCTTCGTTCGACGCGTTGGCGTACTTGGTCGGCAGCTCCGTTCCGGCCTGCAGTTGGACGAAGCCAAGACTGCCCAGCCCCTGCCCGTACGCGACGAAGGGCTCGAAGATGACCGTGTCCTTGCCGTAGCCGTCGGATTCGTCACCCGTGGGCAGGATCGCCTCGCCGGCGAGGCTCAGGATGCTCTGACTCGCCAGACTGTCGAAGAGCACGTACTTGGCGCCAAAGGCGATGTCCCCGACGCCCTCGGCCCACCCGCCGCGACCGTCGGTCTCACGGTCGCGTTGGCGCACGCCGTACGGGATAACGGCCTCGACCTGACCGCGGGCCCCGACCCGTTTCTCCAGAATGAGCTTGCCGGCGATCTCGACGTTCCCTTCGAGGGTCGACCCAGTGGACAGAAGCACTTCGTCTTCGGGGAATGCCTTCTCGGTGACAATGGCCCGTGGGAAATTGAGCTCGCCCCGCGGCCATGCGTCGTCGGCACAGAAGGTGCGCACATGCTCGATCACGGCCTGGATCTCGTCATCGCTCAACGCTTCGCCGAAGGCGGGCATCTTCTCGTCGAACGCTCGCACTGGACCGCCCTTGTGAATGATTGCCGACCAGTCGGAGTTGGGCTCCCGCGTGGCGAACGAGCAGTCCGAGAAATCCGGCAGCGTCACGTCGAAGCCGACCTGACTTTGCGCCGCGCCGCGTCCGTCCGCGCCGTGACACGTGGCGCAGGAGCTCTCGAACACGGCCGCACCGCTGCGCGCTGACGCGCGGCTGGCGTGCACCGGGCCGGGTTCGGTGGCTTCCGCGCGCGGAACGTCGTGCAATCCCACCAGCAGGACGGCAGTCGCTGCCCCGGTGAGATAGGGAAACCAACGGGATACGTCTCGGGGGTCCATGGTGCCAAGCGGTCGAGCGCCCACGGGTGCGGGTCGCGACCGACTAGTTAGGCCGATTGGCGTCGGACCTCAAGCTCAGTCGGATCTGCTGCGCTTTCGGCAGAAAATTCTAGTCGTCAATGTGGCCGCCCGGAGGCCCCTTTTTCATGGCACGGACTCGATCGCAGATCCGTGCAATAGCCTGGCTGTTCCCGGAGGCATCCAGCTGGCTGTCATACCCAAAGGTTTCCCCACCCGCTTGCTGGAGGACCGCGCTCGCTTCCTCGCGGTAGAGCAGCGGCAGCTCGTCGTCGGCCAGCACCACCAGCAAGAACTCGAGTGCCTTGCGCTTGCTCGTGGCGAGCACGGCTCTGACGTGCGTCAGGCGCTCTTCTGGACCCGCCATGCCGAGGTAGCGGTCGATCTTGTTGGGTCCCACGCATTGGCCGACCCTCGATTCGATCGCACGACGCCCCTGCTCTTGCTCTTCGGATTGCCGCGAGGCGGCGACAGCCCGGTCGGCGTCGACGCCTGCAGCGAGCTCGCGAGCGTCCCGGCTCACGGAAATGTCGGTCGACCCGAGCCACTTGCCGGCACCCCACACGACGAGCACCGTACCGGCGGCAGTGGCCGTGCCCACCAGGACAAGACGCACCGCACGGCGCCTATCGGCAGTGCGCCACACGAACACGGCGATGCCTGCCAGTGACAAGACCACGGCATAGAACGCGATGACCGCGGGTCCGCTCGGAAGGTCGAGCACCCACGATGCGTAGAGTCCTCCCACGGTGACCGCGGTCCCCATACCCCAGCCGACAACCAGCTGCCGTGGTAGCCGGTCGGTGACCGCAAGAGCCAAAATGGCGGGGGCTACCAGGAAGACGAACACCAATAGAACCCCCGCCACGCGTGTCGACAAGGCGATCACGATACCGAAGGTGACATAGAAAAGGAAGTCCCAGGCGCGCACCGAGTAGCCCGCGCGGTACGCCCCCTCGGGGTCCTCAGAGATCATCAAGAACTGCCGGCGGAATCGCCAGTGGACCAGACCGACTCCGGTATAGGTGGCCGCCGCCAGCGCAACGTCCGACCACCTCACCCAGAGCAGGTTGCCGGTAAGGATGTCCTTCAGGTGCTCGGCACCCCGGGTTTTCTCGACCACCATTACGGCAACAGCGCAGGAGACGGCATACGCCAATCCAATGACCGCCTCCTGCGGTACCTTCTCGTTGCGAAAGCGCGTGACGCAGAAGACGGCCGCACCGACGAAGGTGAACAGCATGGAGAAGAGCAGGGCCCCCGGCGTCTCCGGCATGATGCCGAAAAGGAAGCCCACGGTCGTTCCGAGCGCGGCAATCTGAGCCAGCGCTAGATCGACGAAGATGACGCGGCGCTTGAGCACATGCAGCCCAAGGTAGGTGTGGATAGCCACGAGCACCAAGCATTCAGCGAATGGTGCCCCCATCAGCTCGAAGATACTCATAGCCTCGCTGTCTCCATCGGTGCTGGGCGCCGTGCCCGTCGGCTCTGCGCGGCGCGTGGCTCAGGGATGCTGAGCGCTGGCCGGCTTGGCCGCGGCGCCGGCGCGTTGGTCGGCGTCACTGAATGCGCGATTGAGCTCGCGGATCCATACGTCGAACTGGTCGAAGAAAGTCCGCATGCCGGGCTGGCCACCTGGCGCGAGCGCGACAATCACCGGGATGGCGCCGACCTTGTCCGCGACCCGTCGCACCGTGGCGACATCGAAGTAGTTCTCGGCCCACATCACCCGGATTTTCTGCGCTCTCATCTTGGCCATCACGGCGGCGATATGCCCCGGCGTGGGGGGAATGCCCGGTTTGGGCTCGAGATAGTCGACGATCTCGAAGCCGAAGAGCTGGCTGAAGTAGCTGATGTTCTTGTGGTAAGCGACGATCTTGCGCCCGCGCAAGGGCAGCGCTTCCTTCATCCAGCCGCCGAGGGACTCGATAAGCGCCTTGCCCTTGTACTGCTTCTTCTCCAGGAACGCAACGAGCCGTCCACTCTGGGCGAGGTCCGTGAGCGTCTTGCCTCCGAGCAGAGCAACGAGCTTCGCACCAAAGGTCCTGCGGTCGATGTCGTTCTTGAAGCGCGCCAGGTTCTGCTCGAAGAACGCGGAGTACTCCGGGGCGTTTCGCTTGAGCCCCACGCAGATGTTCTCCGCGATGATCTTGCCGTTCAGAGGGCTCGTGTGGATGTGCGGGTTGCCGTAGATGTGAACGTCTCCCTCGGCGCGGGACACGGTGATGGGCGTCTCGATGATCTTGAGCCCCGCGCTCGCCGAAACGTATCCTTTCTGGCCACTGCGGATGTTGGGATTGCCCGACATGTCGACCAGCGCCGGGGACCACATCTCGAGGTCCATCCCGGTCGTGACGTAGACATCGGCCCGTCTGAGCTCCACTGCCAGGCTGGGCTTCGGCCGCACGATGTGCGGGTCCTGGTTGCCCGCCACGATGTTGACGACCGTGACCTTGTCGCCGCCAATGGCCTCGGCAATGGACGCATAGGCCGAGTTCGCCGTGACGACGTTGAGCTTGTGCTCTCCCGCGGATGCCCCCTTGGTCCAGACGAGCGCCATGGCGATGATGCCAAGAACAACGAGGATGGTCTTTCTCATGTCATGCCTCCTTCTGCCTCAGTACTTCTCGTGCTTGTGCGGCCCCGCAGCAAAATCGATCTGGAGCAGAGCTCGGTTGTCGGTTCGTAGGTCCAGAGTGCCATCGCCGGCGACGTACGGCAGGTTGCGGCCATGCTGGGCTTCGAGCCGCAGGTAGACGAATTCGCTCTGCCAAAACGTCACGTACGGCACGATGTCCCAGGCGAGCTTTCGGCTCGCGCGCACCGTGGGGCGCACGACGTCGCCTCGAACACCGACGAACCAACGTTCCGACAGCTGGTCTTGGACGTAGGAATAGACGCCGGTCGACTTGGACCAGCGATGCGGGCTCTGTTCGGGGCGCTCCTTGCTTGCGAAGTAGAGCTCGCTGCGCCACGTGAACGAACGGTACTTCGCCTGGTTCAGCGGCGACCAGTAGAGCGTCAAGTCGGCGCCTGCCGCCACGGTTCGACGCCATGGTTCGTCGACGAGCTCATCTTGGTCGTCGAGCAGGCCGCGTCGATTGTTGAAGCCGAACATCCCCGTCAGCCCAAGCTCCAGATACGTGCTGGAACTCAAATCGTAGTAGTTCTTGAGATGAGCCAATGTACTCGGAACGCTGAAATGCGCCCCCGCGTACAGCGTCTCGTTCGAGCCATCCACGACCTCGATCGTTAGCTCGTTGGCGTGGGCCCAGAGCGACGGCATGAGCCAACGAAACATCAGTCCGTCACCGATCAACCCCTCGTCACCGAGAACGAGCCGCAGCGCCAGTGGGTAGGAGGACTGGTCCAGGTCGTGCTCGTGCCATCGATTGAGAATGCCGAAGTTCTGGCGGAAGCGACCAACCGCGAAGGACGTGGTTGGGATCAAGCCAAACCAGCTCACATAAAGCTCTTCGAGCCCGACGCCATGTTCCGGCGAGAAGTGTAGCGCACTCTTGAACATGGAGTACGGGTCGAGCACGTGCTGCAGGTGGACCCCGAGGCCACGTAGAAAGAGCCCGCTTCGGTCCGACTCGGTGGCGTAGAACTTCTTGCCGTCGACGACCACGGCCGCTACGACGTCGCCGCACGCCGTAAGCTCGGGGTTGAGCTTCTGCAGCGCCAGCCCCCCTTCCAGGAACTCGCGCTCCTCGGGGCGCGCTTCGGCCTCCGCTGCACGCGCCTCGTTTTGAGCGTCCTGGACCAGGCGCTCGACGGCCTCGCTTTCGAGCTCCGACGACAGCTCGTCGAACCGTGTCTCGAGCGCGTTCAGGCGCACTGCGAGTGAGGGCTCTTTTTGTTGCGCTGCTCCTGATGGGCTCTGGGAAGCCGCCGCCGACACTGGAACCGCACCCGTTTCGGGCGCGACGCCCGTGCCGGGTGGCTCATCGGCTACGGGCGGCGTTGCCTGCGCTCGAGCCGGCTGCGCATAAGCGAGCGCACACACGGCTGGGGCAAGTGACAGGTATTTCACCATGATGCTTCGTTCTCCTTGGCCTGCGCCGCCTCAGTCGGGGCCGTGGCAGGCCGCTACACAAGTCGGGCCGCGTTCTGCGGACGGTCCACGCGCACGCTGTGTGCCCGTGATGCAACGTGCGCGGCCCATGGACCGGACAATCCGTGTCGCTCGTTGTGTTGCGAAACAGGGTCTGTCAGCGCGAGAGGCGTGGGATCACACCCGGCATCGATTGCGCACGGCGCGTGTCGCCATCTCGCCATGGGGGAGTCAGGCACGCCCGCTGAGTGCTCCGGCTGTTCTCCGGCTGCGCCCTGGGACCTCACCGCGCGGTGCAGGCCCTCTGTTGGCTAGCTTGCGCGCGACAGCGGCGGCGAACGCTTCGGCGCGAGCGCCAGCAGTGGCAATGCTTGGCTGCCATCGGGGGACTCGAGCTCCGGCGCCACCGTGCCGCACTGCCGCGCCGATTGACCCGAGCTCTGCGCAGGAGGGACGCCACCGAGAACGAGGTGGGTGTTCAGGACGGCGCACGCCGTGTGCGAGCCCGATTGCCGACGTGAAGTGGCGCGGACGAACGTGCCGGCGTGCCCCGTTCCCACGGTGCTGGCCAACGCGAGCGCGGCGTTCGGACCGGAAGCCGGTATATCCTCGATCGCCCCGTGCTCGGGGCAGAAGCGGTGGCCGTGCGAGGCGTATCTGTAGTGGAGCCCCGCGAGAAGCTGCGGTGCCCCCAGCGAAAACAACGCGTAGATGCAGAGAGCCAGCTTCGCACCCGCGGCAATACCCCTGCGTCGAGCGATCCTCGTCGCTCTGCAGTCTGGCCGCGTCGCTCGGGCGCGTTTCACCACGCAAGCCTGCCAACGCACAACGGCCGAGTCAAGCGCACCTGCTGTTCGGCCTCTGATGGGTCCTTGAGATGTGGTCTGGCTCGATTCCGCTCGGCCGGAAGGGAGACCAGCACGCGCGCGGTACGCACCCGCGTTGACGTCGAGCAGCCGAACGATCACCTCTGCTGCGGTCCTTCGCACGCCCTCCGAGCTCTGAGGGGCAGGCCGAGAGCCGATATCATGGAGAGATCGTCTTCGAGGGAGCGTCCACGCACCGTCAGGTAGTTACCTGTCATGACGCCGCTCGCGCCCGCAGAGAACACCATCGATTGAAGGCCTGCGAGGTGGGTCGCGCGGCCGCCGCACACGAGAAGATCCTGTCGAGGCAGCACGAATCTGAGCAGGGCGATGATCTTCAGGCACCGCTGCGGACTGAGACTCCCCGTGCTGGCCAGCGGGGTGCCAGGAATGCGTTCCAGGAAGTTCACCGGAACGGCCTGGGGCCGAAGTCCACGTAGCTCCAACGCGAGCTCCAGCACCTGCTGGTCGGTCTCGCCCATTCCGAACAGGCCGCCCACGCACAGGGACAGTCCCAGATCGCGAGCAGCGGCAATGGTGGCGAGCTTGTCCTCGTAGTGATGCGTCGTCACAATGTGACCGAAGTGGCTGCGTGCAGTCTCCAGATTGCAGTGGTAGCGTGTGAGCCCCGCCTTTTTCAGCCGCGATAGTTCATCCGGGTGCAGGAGCCCGAGCGAGACACAGAAATTCGCGGAGCGCTCGCCGAACGAGGCCAGCACCTCGGCGATTTGTCCGACCTCTTTACCCGACGCGCGTCGTCCAGCCGCCACCAGAGAGCAGCGGTTCAAAGGGGGCGTGGAGTTGTCGGATAGAAAACGCCGCATGGTCTCGGAGTCGAGCAGGGGATACGTGTCGATGATCGACGTCGACGACCGCGCCTGTGAACAGAAACGGCAATCCTCGGTGCACAGCCCGGACTTGACGTTGCAGATCGTGCACAGGTGCACCCCCTGCGGAGCCAAGCTCCGCCGAATCACGTGGACCCCTTGCATCAGCTCTCCCAACCGATGGTCCGGCAGGTTCACGAGCGGCTGAAAGGCTTCGGCGTCGGGCTGCTCTCCTGCCGCGACGCTCAACGCAAGGTCGGTCGCGTACTTCTCGAAGGCCTCTGGCGTCATTGCCCGGCTCGCCGCATACACTTCGCCGGGACCGCCTGATGGAACCGGACGCCTTGCAGTAGCACCGCGCGGTGCTCGAGCCCAGCCGTCCGGACGGGTGACTACTCCCCTCCGCCCGTTCCGGAGTGGCTCGGGACGTTCGGGGCGCGTGCGGGTCGCAGTTGTCTCGCGCTGAACCGGCCGACTACCTCAGCCACCTGACCGCTGCACCCGACCACCACCTCGACGCCGGCAGCGCTCAGCGTCTGGTGGGCCTTGGGGCCGCAATTGCCTGTCAGCACCACGCTGACACCCCTGTTGGCGAGAAACGTCGCAGACCGAATACCGGCCTCGCCAGTGAGCCGCCAGTTCTCGTTCTCAACGGCCTCGAACGTCATGTCAGCCGTCTCGACGATAACGAACGTCGAGCAGCGTCCAAAACGGGGGTCCACGACGGCTTGAAGTGTCGAGCCCATGGCAGTGACGGCGACTTTCATGATGAACGCTCAAGCGATCGGGCCCGACGCTTCTGGGTTGGGCGTTCTTGGTGCTGCATCTTGGGCCTCTCTCAGCGTGCCATCGGTCGGAACATGCACGCGATGGCCGTCACGTGGATGAAGGCGGAACGGAAAGCCGACGGAGGAGTGCTCGCGCAGTCGATGACATCGGCTGCGTTCATACTCGCACCCCGGCCGCTTCGTCTTCCGAATAGAACCTGTTGGGCAGAGTAACCCGGTCGATGAAGAGGACGCCGTTGAGGTGGTCCACCTCGTGGTGCACCACCACCGCATCGAAGCCTTCGAGGGTCCACTCGAATGGGTTCTCGCGCTCGTCGAGCCCTTCGAGGCGCATGAAGTGCGGTCGCACGGTTTCGGCATAGAGACCTGGAATGCTCAGACAGCCATCGTAGTCCAGAAGCTCGCGGCCAGCTTCGACGATGGTGGGGTTGATGATCGCGATGGGGGGGCTCGGTTTTTCCCTGCTGTCCGCGCCGAAACACACCACGACCACCCGAAGATGCACACCGATCTGCGGCGCAGCCAGCCCAATGGCCTTGGGATGGCGCAGCAATGTGTCCTTGAGATCGGAAACAAGCTGCCGCGTCCGGTTCGACCCGACCGAGACCGGCTCGCTCTTGCAGCGAAGCGCCGCTTCGTTGGTCTTGTAGAGCACGATGGGACGTATGGCCATCCTTCAGGTTCCTGGTCCGGCTGGTTGCTCGTGCGTGACCGTTGTGGCCGGCTCTACAACACCGCCCGTCGGAGCGTGTCGGACAGCGAGATGGCCTCGTTCGGGCACTCGGTGACACACGAGCCGCAACCCGTGCAAAGGCTCGACTCGATGGTCACGGCATCACCGTTCATTTGGATGGCTCGCTCCGGACAGCTGTCGACACACAGCCCGCAGCAGGTGCAACGCTCCTGGTCTACTGCCGCCGTCATCCTCAAGAATCGCTTCGCTCCCTGGGGATCCGTCGTCGATGGACGCCGGAGGAGGGAAGCGGATGAGTTGGTTCTGCTTGCTTCAAGCTCGGTGAGCCTGTGGGCAATGGTGCTGAGCTGGTTGATCATGTCCCGTGCATGGGCCCTGAGCGCCCGTGTTTGCTGCACGGCGTCGCACGGCTCGGTGGCCTTGGACACGGGCCCCCCCCCTTCCTGACGTCGCCACATTCCGCCGCCGCCTCCTCGCCGTTGGCCCACTCCATCGCGCCGCCCGCCGTCTCCTCCGCCGCCACGGCCACGGCCCATGCCATTGCCCATGCCGCATCCCCGACCGCCACCACCACCGTACCCACGTCCGTTATGCATCGGTCCTACCTTGCCTCCAAACGCGGCTGCCGGGACCACAGGCCGCGGCTTGCGTTCGTCCCGGCGCCAGAATCTCGTTGGGTTACTTCGTCTTCGAATCGGCCACGGACGGATCGACCTCGCGGATCCGGTCGCGCAGCTGCTCCAGTGCCTGCTCAAAGTACGTGGCCTGATGCTTCAGTGCTTCCAGCTCCTGCTCCTTGGTCATCATCGGACCGAAGGTTGCAGGGAGCGGTGGGGCATAGGCCGAGTCAGCCATCCATGCGCGCTGCCAGCCCGGCAATCCAGAAGCGTAGTACCGGTGACGGTGCCGCCATCCGCCGCCACCACCGCCGCCACCACCGCCGCCGTGTCCCCAGCCGCGGCCGCCACCTCTTCCCCATCCTGGATTCATGAATCCCGGGACAGGATATCCTGCGCAGAATCCAGCTCCGCGTCCCGTCATCGGGCCCAATCCGGCTGGACCGGTTCTGTCTCCTCCTGGCATCTCCGAGTCTCCTTTCTTATGTTTGTCGCCATCCATTTTTCCATCGCCTTCCATGACGATGGCGGTGCCTGTGCTGACGGCCGGGACAGCCCGGCAACAGGAAGGCCTGCTCGGTCAAGCCACCCGCGAAGTAGGCGGCTGCCACCTCGTTGAGCGGGCCGCAGGTGTTTGGGATCACCCGCATGCCCGTCGAGAGGAGCACGGCCTCCAGCGGCCACGAGACGGCTCCGCAGATGAGCACGTTCGCGCCCAGCTGGGCGATGCGTTTTGCCTTCGTGACCGGATCCTCGTCGGCAATGACCACCTCCTTGCGGGTCAATGCACCATCCGAGCTCGCGGCCACCAAGACGAACGTCCTCGCGGCGTCGAGCACCGGTGAGATCCTGTTGCCGTCTATCGGGAGCACGGCCTTCACGCGGAGAGGCCTAAGCAATTGCCGTGCCACACGGTGTCCATAACGCAAACGCTGAGAATGTCGCTGCTTTCGAAGGTGGACGAGCTGGGTTCATGGGCTATATTCTTGCAGAATGCGACGTGGATTTGCACTCTGCACGATTGGATGGGACCCGAAGCCAGCAGGAGATCGCCCGCCTTGAAACGTGATGCATCGACAACGCCGGGCCCTTCGCGCGACCTGACGCTCGACGTGGCGCGCTACCGCGACCCGATTTTGGACTCGATCAACGAGGGCGTCTTCACGGTGGGTCTCGACTGGCGCATCAGCTCCTTCAACCGCGCCGCCGAGAAGATCACGGGCATTCGGCGCGAGGACGCCATCGGCCACCGGTGCAGCGAGGTGCTCCGGGCGAATATCTGCGCGGACGCCTGCGTGATGAGGGGTGTCCTCGACAAAGGCGAGCCGGCCGTCAATGCCTCGGTCTTCGTGGTCGATGCCCGCGGGGCGCGCATACCCATCAAGGTTTCCGCGGCGGTCCTGCGCGACATCGATGGCCGGGTCATCGGCGGCGTCGAAACGTTTCAAGATCTCAGGCAGGTGGAGGAGCTGCGCAAGCGACTCCTGGACAAGCACTCCTTCGCCGACATCGTCGGCAAGAGCGCGGCCATCACGCGGCTTTTCGACATCCTTCCGCACGTCTCCGACAGCGACACGACAGTGCTGGTCCACGGCGAGAGCGGTACGGGCAAGGAGCTGGTCGCCCGCGCCATTCATGCGCTCTCGCCGCGGCGCAAGAAGCGCTTCGTCGCCGTAAACTGTGGCGCGCTCCCGGACACGCTGCTCGAATCAGAACTGTTCGGCTACAGGGCAGGGGCTTTTACCGACGCCAGGAAGGACAAGCCCGGGCGGTTCGCTCTGGCCGACGGCGGGACGCTCCTGCTCGACGAAATCGGTGACGTCTCGCCAGCGATGCAGGTTCGGCTGCTGCGCGTGCTCCAGGAGAGAGTCTATGAGCCGCTGGGCGCCGTGGAGCCCGTTCGGGCGAACGTGCGGATCATCGCTGCCACCAACAAGGACCTGGGAGAGCTCGTTCGCAAGGGCAAGTTCCGAGAGGATCTCTACTATCGAATCCACATCGTCCAGGTCGACGTTCCACCTCTGAGAGACCGACGAGAAGACATCCCTGTCCTGGTCGATCATTTCGTTGCCACGTACAATCGACTGCGCGACCAGGAGATCGCAGGGCTCTCCACAGAAGCGTTGTCGCTGCTCGTGCACCACGACTTCCCAGGCAACGTTCGCGAGCTGCAGAACATCTTGGAGCACGCCTTCGTTCTATGCAAGAGCGGGATCATCGAGCCTCGGCACTTCCCACCGGACATGACGCGAACGGCTGCGCGCGAGCTTGTCGATCGCAGGCACAGGATGAACCTGAAGGTCCTCGAGCGGTCCCTGATACGGGAAGCGCTCGCCGAGCACCGTGGCAACCGCGCGCTCGCCGCACGCGAGCTCGGCATCGACCTGAGCACGCTCTACCGGAAGATCCAGCGACTCGGCATCAAGGCTCCCGAGACGGACGGGCGGGGCAAGAGGTCGTGAAGGCGCGGTGGATTGCGCGCGTCCAGACCGCACCATGTTGTCGACGAGGATGGTGACCGTGATCGCACTGCATGCGCTCACCGGTTCCCAACCCCCTGGTAGAAGACGACGTTTCCTCTCCGCTGCGCACGAACGGATCCCTTCATGGCGAGTGCCTCCAGGTGCTTGACCACAGCGTTCGGATGCATCGCCAGCCCCGCCGCAATGCCTTCGACGGCGCAGGGGCGCCTGCTCACCAACTCCAGAATCTCATCCTCGGCATCGCGGCCCCCGGGGGCGTCGACTCGTGGATCCATGCGGCTCTCGGCGATGACCTCGCAGCAGCCGACGAAGAGCCTGCTCAGGCGCTCCAAGGTCGCGGTCGGAACGGCGAGGGCGCACGAGTCGGCGGGAGGCCGCGACACCGTGTTGAGCTGCACCCGGTCGGGCCGCATTTCCTCCGCGATGGCGGCGATTCGCCGGATCTCTTCTGCGCCATCGGTCACCCCGGCAAGAACGAACACCTCGAGGTAGATCTTCCCCTCGAAGCCGTGCGAAAAGGCCAGCAGACCCTCCACCATGCGCTCGAAGGAGATGTCTGGATGGGGCCGGTTGACGCGCTGGAAGGTTGCCTGGTCGCCCGCGTCGAGCGAGGGCATGACCACGTCGGCCTCCGCGATGCCATCACGGACCTCGGGCCTCCACAAGAGCGAGCCATTGGTGAGCACCGCGATGGGAGTACCGGTGAGCCCCTTGAGCCCGCTGATGATGTCGCCGATTCGTGAGTGGAGCGTCGGCTCTCCGGAGCCGGCGAGCCCGATGAAGTCGGGGCTCGGCCCTGCCCTCAGCCTTTCCGCGACGTCGCCTAGCGCGTCGTCGACCGGAACGTACTCCCCCGGATCGATCGTCTTGTTGGTTGAGCGCCCGAGCTGGCAATAGATGCAGTCGTACGGGCAGGTCTTGAAGGGGACCAGGTCGACTCCCAGCGAGCGGCCGAGACGTCGTGAAGGCACGGGGCCGTACACGCACTTGCCCTTCATGAGTGCTCTCCCGCGCGTTCTGCAGCGTGTTTCCGCCGCCCGGTGGCCGGCGGCAGGAGGGCGAGCGTACCCACGGGCGACCCGATCTGACGGGCCACGACCGGACACTTCACCTTGAACCAGAAGGCGATGTTGTCCCCTACGCCGCTCAGCGATTCGAAGTTGCCCTGGCCCTTGGCGATGATCAACTCCGCGCGCTCGAATCGTCGGCGGAAAGACGCACTGCAATCGTCGAGAATGGTGCCCGGCGCATCCGAGCCGTTGTCGATCACGCGCACCAGCTCGTGCATCCCCACCTGCTCGGCGTCGGCCAAGGTGGCATCGTTCAGCACGGGAGCCCCACGGACCGCAACGGTCACCCGCTGCGGCCCCAACGTTTCGACGACGAGGCGGTCGACGGCGATCTCCCCCGCGTTGTCGGCGAGGTAGAGGATATCGTTCGCGTCGGCCGCTGCCTCCAAGAAGGCCTGCCAGTCTCCTTGAACCGCTTCGCCCGCCAGGCCACAGAGCGCGGCTCGAACGTCGGCGTCGCTGAAGGCCGAAACAAGAGCCATGTCGATCGCGTTGGCCGCGACGGCGCACTGGGCGGCCGCCCGGAGACGGTCGCCGGACCGTTGCACGAGAGCCGCGAGTTCGGGGAGCGCCTCCATGGCCAGGCGGTTGAAACGGTGCTTGGCCTCTCGATACGGATCCTCTAGACCCGTCAGCTCCCGCAACTTGCGGTGGATCGCCTGGCCCACGAAGGGCGGCGGCCGGTTGAGGTCCAGGTGGGCCGCGAAAAGCAGCATTTCCCGGACGATGCGTTCGTGGACACGCGCGTCCGAGGTGACACCGCGGGCCGCCTCGAGACTCTGACGGAGAAAACAGGGGACGCAGTCGAGGTAGGTGTTCATTCGAACCTGCCCCGCACGCTCGAGATCTGCCGCAGGCGACCGACGACCTCGGTCAACGCGCGAACTGCGCAGTCGATGTCCTGCTCGCGCGTCTGGCGACCGAGGGAGATCCGGATGCTGGACTGCGCTTGTTGCGACGAGAGCCCCATGGCCCGCAGCACGTGAGAAGGCTCGGGCTCGCCGGTCGAGCACGCGGAACCGGTGGAGACGCAAATGCCCCTGGCGTCGAGCCCGACGACGACCGACTCGCCGTCGATGTCCTGGAAGCTCAGACTCGAGGTGTTCGGCACGCGTGGCGCCCTCGCTCCGTTGAGCCGGACCCCTCGGACTGCCGCGGTGACTTCCCGTTCAAGGCGATCGCGCAGCTCTCGTTGGCGCTGGCCCTCGCCGTCGACTTCCTCGAAGGCGATCGCCATGGCCTCGGCGAATCCGACGATCGCAGCGACGTTCTCCGTACCGGCACGAAGCCCATGCTCTTGGGCGCCGCCAGTGGTCACCGGCTCGAGAGGCGTCCCCGGGCGCACGTACAGGGCCGCGGCGCCCTTCGGCCCATAGAGCTTGTGCGCCGAGAAGCTCACGAGATCGGCGCCGAGCGCGGCGAGCCCCTGGGACAGTTTACCGGTCGACTGAACCGCATCGGTGTGGAACACGATGCCGCGCCGGCGCGCGAGCGTGGCGATTTCCTCCACCGGCTGGACGACTCCGGTCTCGTTGTTGGCGTGCATCACCGAGACGAGAAGGGTTTCATCACAGATGCTCGCTGCGAGCTGCGTGAAGTCGACCACGCCGTCAGCGTTCACCGGTACATAGGTGACCCGGAAGCCATTGCGTTCGAGCGCCTTGCACGTGTTCAACACGGCGTGGTGTTCGATCGCCGAAGTGACGATGTGGCTTCCTTTCGATCGGAGTGCGGACGCGACGCCACGCAACGCCAGATTGTCCGCCTCGGTCCCGCTCGCGCAGAAAAGCAGGTCTGCCGGCCTACAGGCAAGGCGGTCGGCGATGCGCTTTCGCGCCTGCTGGACGGCAGCTTTGGCCTGGCTGCCGAACCGATACGGGCTCGAGGGGTTGCCCCATGCTTCGCGCAGCAAGGGCAGCATCACCTCGAGGACCCGCGGATCCAGCGGCGTGGTGGCGTTATGGTCGAGGTAGATCATGGGAGGCCCGCCTTGTGTGCCAGTCGTCGATGGCAGCCTGGAGCGCTCGCACACCGAGCAGGGAGCAGTGCCTCTTGTTCTCTGGTATGCCGCCCAGCGCCTCGATCACATCGTCGTCGGTGACGAGGCGGGCTTCTTCGATGGACTTGCCCTCGGCAAGGGCAGTCAGCATGCTGCTGGTGGCGATGGCCCCGGGGCAGCCGAAGGACTTGAATGCGATACGGGCGATGCGGCCGTCGCGCACGGCGATCCAGAGCTTCATCTGGTCACCGCAGGAGGGGTCCCCCACGAGCCCAAAGCCGTCTGTCTCCACCTCGGAGAGCTCTCCCACGTTGCGGGGGTTCAGGAAATGGTCCATCACGATCTCGTTGTAGAAGAGCATCGGCCCGGGCGGAGTGTCCGGCCTGAGGTCGGTATCGTCTTCATGGTTTTCCATGGGTCTCCTGGGTACGATGCTTGACTGCCAACTGGGCTGTAGCCGGGCCATCCGGCGAGCGTCCGCCCTCCGGCCCAAACCGGGACCAACGCCATCCGACCTTGTGGGACCGGTCTTCCCGCTAGCTGCTGCTGGTTCCAGGGAAGGATTGAAGCGCCAGATAGCTTGCGCCGAATCGCTTGATGTTCTCGAGCTGTTTCTCGAACGCGTCGTAATGGCGCTCCTCGTCCCGCACGAGCTCCTCGAAAGCCTGCTTGGAGGCCGAATCCGCCACCTTGCTGCACTCGAGGGCGGAAGCGTTGTAGTCCGCGGCGCTCTGCTCCTCCATGCTCATTGCCTTGTTCAGCATCTGCTCCGGCTCCGTGATCTTTGCGACCGCGGAGCTTGCCAGCATTTCTACTTCGCCCTTCAGGAAAAGAACCCGTTCGGCCAGCTTCTCGATATGTCCCATCTCCTCGATGGCCGTGCGCTTGAACAGCTCTGCCAGCGGCGTGTAGCCCAGATCGTCCAGGTGGAAATGGAAGAACATGTACTGGTGGACCGCCTGCAGCTCGTCCCCGATGGCCTTGTTCAGAAGCTCGATGCTCTTGTCTCGTCGCATGGTCATCTCCTGTCAGGGCGACTCGATAGCGGAGTCCACCCGGGCTTCCTGCCGCGGCGTCCGCGAGCACTCCCAGCGAGGCCCGGTCGGCCATGACAGCGTTTCGATGGCTAGCACATCGCCGCAACGGCTTCACCTCTGCGGGTTCTGCGCATACGTGAGACGGCGGGCCAAGTCGTGGAGTCGCAGTGCTGCGACTGAGCCGTGCAAGCCGGAGGTGGCTCGGTGCGCGGGGCCGTCCAATGCTACGAGGCTCCTCGGGTGGGCCGAGACTGCGAGCGACCAGAACGCCGTCCCGGACGCCCCTGAGACGCCCACCGGTCAGCATCGACCGCTCGTCACCCGGACCGGGGTCCAACGCGCCGCGGTGTGCCCGCCTCCTCGACCTTGAGCTTGCGCCAGAGCGTCGTCTGCCCGATCCCGAGGATCCGTGCCGCCTCGGAGCGGTTGTTGCCTGTGGCTTTCAGAACGCGCTGGATGTGTTCGCGCTCGACCTGCTCGAGCGACTGGTTCGGCTCGGGCACCGGGGAATGCTGCCGGTCCGACTCGATGACCTCGGGTGGCAGGCAGCGGCGAGTGATGCGACCGTCACGGCTAAGCACGCTGGCGCGTTCGAGCGCGTTTTCGAGCTCGCGAACGTTGCCGGGCCACGGGTAGTCGAGCAGCGCGTTGAGCGCCGATGCGTCGAGCTTGAGCTCCGGCAATCCGAGCCGCTCCGCATGCCGAGAGACGAAGTGCCGTGCGAGGGGCAGGATGTCCTCCCGCCGCTCCCTGAGCGGTGGGACCTCGAGCTCGACGACCCGAATACGGTAGTACAGGTCTTCCCGGAAGCGGCCGGTGTGCACTTCGTCGGCGAGCTTGCGGTTGGTGGCGGCCAGGATACGTGCGCGGATCTTGCGCGGTCGGTTTTCCCCCAGACGCACGACCTCACGCTCCTGGAGCACGCGCAGCAGCTTGGCCTGCATGGTCGGTGAGATCTCGCCGATCTCGTCGAGAAAGACGGTCCCCTGCCCTGCTGCTTCGAAGAGCCCGACTCGATCGTGGATCGCGCCCGTGAACGCGCCCGCCTTGTGGCCGAACAGCTCGCTCTCGAGCAGGGAATCCGGCAGGCTCGCGCAGTTGACGCCCAGGAACTCGTCGCTCGCGTGTTTCGAGCGGCTGTGGATGAAACGGGCGAGTACCTCCTTGCCCGTGCCGCTCTCGCCGGAGATGAGGATCGAGGATTCGTACGGTGCGACCCGCTCGGCAAGATCGAGGACGCGTCGGAAGGAGTTGCTTCGGACCTCCAACCAGGAGCCCAGCGTCGGCGCTCGTCCCAGCCGCTCTTCGGCCCGCTCGAGTGCTCGCTGGCGGCGTTGGATCTCCAGCGAAAGCCTGTTCACCTTCTCCATGATCTTGTCCGCCTCGAAGAAGGCGCGGTGAGGCCCGAGCGCGTCACCCCAGGACGCCTCGTCGCGGCCGATCACGGAGCAGACACGGTCGCCCTTGCCGCGGCACTGCTGCTCGACGAAGTAGATGCGCTGTCCAAGACAGTACGTCGCGTACCCCGATGCGTAGCCCACCAACATCCAACACACGGGATGGTCGGCCTGACCGAGTTCCAACAGGTGTTCCTCAGCTTCGCCGGAGTCATACCAGGTGACTTTCATTTCGAAACGGCCCATAGCTCGATCGAGCTCTAGCTCACGGACGACGGGCCGCACGACGCCCTGGAGCGAGTGCATGCGTGGTCCGGCCCGGATCAGTTCTTCGAGGTTCTCCCAGCGGAACAGCCTCTTCATGGCGGCAGCGTCCGCCTCCCCCCAGAAGGTCCCGAAGCGTGTAAACATCCGCCGCGCCGGCTCCACGCCGACGGAATCGACGATATCCTTGCGGAATTGGGCGAAGGCGTGCAGGTCGTGGAGCACCATCCGCCGGCCGGAAAGCCCGACGTAGTGCTCGTCGAACTGCATGATTTCAGAAAGCCTGAGTTCTCTGGCACGCATGGCAGTAGCCTCGTGGCTGTTATTTCGTTTTGGAAGTAGTCTACTTCATTTTGGAATAGAGACCAGAACCGATCGGGCCCTGATGGCAGCACGATTTCCCGCTCGCACAGCACTTGGTTCGCTCTTTGCAGGAAGACCCTTCGAAGCCTCAGAAGGAGATGGCCATGTACGAACTGCTGCGCAACAAGACCCGCGGGCTGATGGCTGACGCCACCGCGTGTCTACGTGAGTTGATCCAGATCCCGAGCCTCAGCGGTCACGAGTGCGACGTCGCGCGGGCTGTCAAGCGTGCCTATGGCCGCTGCGGTCTCGATCGCGTGGTGAGCGACGAGTTCGGCAACGTGGTCGGCGTGTTGCTCGGCCGCGAGAGCAGGCCCGTGGTGCTCTTGCTCAGCCACCTGGACACGGTCAGTCAGGACGCTGGAGGGGAGTGGAGCAAGGATCCGTTCGGCGGCGACATAGAGAAAGACCGAATGTACGGCCTTGGTGCGACCGACTGCAAAGGCGGCATCGTGACGCAGCTGTTCGCGGCCGCACTGCTGAAGCGGGCGCTGCTGCCGCTGGACGGGTCGGTGGTCGTGGCCGCCACCGCGTCCGAGGAAAACGGCAAGAGCCTGGGACTCCGAGCCCTGCTCGAGCACACCCTGCCGTCGCTCGGCCTGACGCCCACGCATGCGATACTGGGCGAGCCCACGAACAACGGGATCTACTACGGCCACGACGGTTGGATGGAGGTTCGCGTCCAGGTGCAGGGCGCCAACCCCTTCCAGGTGAGCGATGCTGCCGGAGCCATCTACGACGACCTCTCGCAAACGCGTGCCGGAGCCGGCGTGCGCGACGATGCGGAAACCTTCGCCGTCACCACGCCGCAGTGCTCCGACGAGGGCGGCCTGCGCAGAGCCCAAATCGAGCTGGCGCGCCGACTCGGTCCGGACGACCGCGCCGACAGCATCGTGGGCCAAATCCGCCACAATGCAGAGCTCGCCGCGGGCGGTTGTGCGGCCCTGGCGCTGGAGGTAGCTCCGAAGCAGGTGGAGCGCACCGTCGGCCAGCTTCGGACGCGAGTCGCCTGCGTTGCAGAGGCCTGGTCGACCGATCCGTTCTCACCGCTCGTCGACCGGGCCCGTCAGGCGCTGTCGGCGGCCCGCCTCGATGCGCGGCCCGGCAGATGGCAGCTCGGACGACTCGGCACCGGCACCGCGGGCGGCACGCTCGTGCGCCGCTATGGCATACCAACCATCGGCTACGGTCCGGGTGACGAAGCCCTGGCTCACGCGCCCGACGAGTGCGTCGAGCTGGCACGCGTCCAGGAGGCGGTTCTCGGCACGGCGATCATCGTCCACGCGCTCGCCGGCGTCCCGACGTTCGGCTGGACCACGGACGACCCGTAGGGCTCACCTCGGTACCCACTGCCCTCGCGCATCGAAGGGAAAACGCGGGAAGGACCCGTCATGAAGATCCTCGTTCTGAATTGCGGCAGTTCGTCGCTCAAGTACCGTCTCATCGACATGCCGGGCGAGCGAGAGCTCGTCTCCGGTGAAGCGCAGAGGGTCGGGCCGAAAACAGCCCAGAACTCTCGCATCGTGCAGCGGGAGAACGGCCGGGAAGAGGTGATCGAAGCGGATTTGCCCGACCACGCGTCCGCTTTCGTCGCCATCCATAGCGTCTTGGCGCGCAACCCGGAGCTCGAGGCGGAGCTTCTCGCGCACCGCCTGGTGCACGGCGGGGCCTTGTTCTCGAACGACGCTTTCGTCGACGACGCGGCGCTCGGGATGCTCGAGCAGACTCTGCCGCTCGCCCCCATCCACAATCCGCCGGCGGTACGGTTGATCGGGGCCTGCCACCGTCTCTTCCCGGAGCTCGCGCAGGTGGCGGTATTCGACACCGTCTACCACGCCACCATTGCGCCGGCGGCCCGAGAATACGCGCTGCCGCGTCGCTATGTCGCCGAGCTCGGTTTCCGCAAGTACGGGTTCCACGGCACGAGCCACGCTTACGTGGTCGAGCGCACCGCGGAGGTGCTGGGGATCCCGTTGACCGAGCTCGATGCCGTGAGCTGCCATCTGGGTAGCGGCGGCGCCAGCTTGTGTGCGGTCGTGCGCGGAAGATCGGTGGACAACACGATGGGCTTCTCGCCCCTGCAGGGGTTGGTCATGAGCACTCGCTCCGGTGACCTCGATCCTGCCGTGACCCTGCGCCTGCTCGCGCGCGCCTCCGGAGACACTGGCGCGGTCGACGACCTACTCAACCGCAAGAGCGGCATGCTCGGCCTTTCCGGAGTCTCGGCTGACCTGCGAGATGTACTCGCCCTCGCGCGCGAACCGACTGCCAGTGACGACGCCCGCCAGCGACGCGCTCTGGACGTGTATCTGTGGCGCTTGAAGAAGTACCTCGGCGCCTACCTGGCGCTGGTCGGGTCGCCCCGGGCGATCGTCTTCACCGATACGATCGGCGAGCTCGTTCCGGCGGTGCGCTGGGCCGTCTGCAGCGGGCTCGAGGTCTTCGGAGTGCGGCTCGACCCGCGGCGCAACGAGCAGGCAAAGACGCTTCCAGCCGAGCTCTCGGCGCCCGACAGCCGGGTCCGCGTGTTTGCCATCGCCACCAACGAGGAGCTCGCAATCGCGCGGCGCAGCTACGCGCTATGCCTGCGACCCGCTGCGTGAATACCGGAGCGCACCGCCATGAACGTCCTGACATTCTCCGTGTCCCACCGAGTGCTTGCCTATGCCGCGTGGTACGGAACCGAGGCCCGGCCGGCGTGGTCGGGAAGCATCGACCTCGAGCGCGGCCCCCTGTCCGTGTCGGAAACCATCGATCGCGCCCTGGGTGTCGTTCGAAGCACCTGGGAGCTTTCCTTTCCAGAAGACCCGCCGAGCGCCGTTGCGCTGCGCGTCGTCTTTGGCGGCGAGCATCTCTCGACGCCCGCGCTCGCCACGCCCCGGACCCTGGCGGAGCTCGAGGCGCTGGTGCCTCGAGCGCCGCTGCACCTGCCCCCGACGATCGCTGCCGCGCGCGCCATTCCGGCGTACTTCGAAGGATCCCCCGTGCTCCTGGCCGTCGAGACGGCCTTTTTCCGCGGCCTCCCGGAGCGCGAACGCAGCTACGGACTCGACCCGGAGCTCAACGAGTCGGGCGTGCTCAGCCGCTTCGGCTACCACGGGCTGTTTCACCAGGCCGCATGCGTCGAGATCTCTCGCACGCTACGTGCCTCGGCAGGCATCGGTCGACCGCGTCTGTTGTCCCTGTGTCTCGAGCCGCGCCCCGAGCTCGTGGGCGTGGATAACGGACGACCGCTCACGGTGACCAGCGGCGCGACCCCGCTCGAGGGGCTGCCTGGCGATACGTCAGCCGGAGAATCCGATCCGGCGATCGTGCTCACCCTGTCCGAACGCGCGCATCTTGGCCCCGAGGAAATCAACACGCTCTTGACTCGCGAAAGCGGACTTTCCGGCCTCGTGGACCACCCGACCACCCTCGAACGGGTCATGCGCGACAACGATCCCGCGTCGCTGTTCGCCCGCGAAGTACTCGAGCATCGACTGCTGCTCGCTGCTGGCGCTGCCGTGGCGGCGCTCGGGGGGCTGGACGGCATCGTCCTGTCCGGGCGCTATGCCGAAGCCGCTGCAGAGCTCGGCCTGTCCCTCGTCCGGCGTCTCAGCCGTCTGCCCGGCGTTGGCCATCCGCTCGAGCATGTGGCGTTCACCCAATCGCTCGGGCGGCTCGTGGCCGACCAGGCGCTCGCAGGTTCGAAGTGGACATCCGACGCGTCCGAGCTGTCGGTCGCCTGAGACGCGGTGCGACCCATCAACGACCCTGGATGGGCACGACGTGCGTCACGGGCCCGGTGAGGGAGGACCCGGCTTGCCGCCGAACCGGGCCACGCGCAGCCCCAGCCCGACCCCGAGTGCCACGAGCAGCGTCAACCCGGCGCCGATGAGGCCGGAGGCCGAAGTCCCTGCATTCGGCGCCGGCCAGTGCGATGCGTTCGCGTCCGTTGCGTGCGGCTCGGGGCCCAGCGAGTAGTCGGGCAAGCGGGACGTGACGCTCTGTGCACGGGCCGTCAACCGATGCAGACGCCCTGCAGGCGCTGGCAGCTGCTCCGACCCCGACGCGTGACTGGCTGACCACTCGAGACCATCGGGACGCGTCGACGCGAACCAGGACAGTACACCACCCGCGAGCAGCGCTGCGATGGCAAACCCCACCAGCACGGTGCGCAGCGGCCGCTCGGTCCGCTGCGCGCTATGGCGCACGCGCACCAGGTCGGGCCGGGCGCGCCACACGTACAGCACGACTCCGGCCGTAACGAGCCCTTCGACCACGCCGATTGCCGCGTGGATCGGGAGCATGAACAGCGCGAACGACGCGAACGGCAATCGAGAGAGCCCCGACGCAGTCGTCTCGAGAACCACGGCGAATGCACCGAGCTCGAGGCCAACCAACGCTGCGACCAGCGCGCCGAGCGTGAGCCGTACGCGCGTCGGGCCCGGGCCCGCCAGCGGCAAGAACAGCAGCGGGTACGCCACGAAGCAGGTGAGCGCTCCGAGATTGACGATGTTGCAGCCGAGGGCAAGCAACCCGCCGTCGGCGAAGAGCAGCGCCTGCACCGTCAGCACCGACGCCATGACCAGAAAGGCCGCGTGTGGCCCGAGCAGCACCGAGAGCAGAAGGCCGCCGCCCAGATGTCCGGACGATCCCGTTCCTGGAATGGAGAAGTTGATCATCTGGGCGGCGAACACGAAGGCGCCGAGCACGCCCATCAGCGCCGGCCTGCCTGCTTCGGGCGCACGTTGAACGCGTCGAGCTGCGTGGCCCAGGCCCGCGAGGGCCAGGATCCAGCCGGCGCCCGCCACCGATGGCGAGATCAGCGCGTCCGCCATGTGCACGGCAGCTGCTCCTGGTTCAACGTTCGTCTTTCATCGACAGGCGTCCTGGCGGGGCCATGTGCGCCCCTAGCACGCAGACCCGTGCGGATCGAGCAGGTTGCTGCTGGTGTCCTGTCTCCGTGATTCGCCGCAGAATTCGACAGCCTCGACCGGGGCGAAGCCGTCGAATTCTGCGGCGAATGCCCCCCGTCTGAGCCAGAAAACGGGTGGCTGGGTCCAGTCGATCGAGCGTTCTGGGCTGCCCTTCACGCGGATGGTCGCGCTGGGCCGACGCGCTGGCGATCGTCAAGCCTGCCACAGTAGTTGTGCCTGGCAACGTCGTGGCTTCGTACGCTGCTGGGCGAACAAGTCGAGGCTCTCTCTCGGTGGCATCCATCGTCGGTACACGACGGCTGCATGAGTCGGTGTGACGAGTTCTTCGCTACTCTACGAGGTCGCGATCATCGATCGTCTGCTGGAGGATAGACCAGTTGCGCATCGAGCGTGGGCCCGCCCCAGACCGAGCGAATGCGCTCGCCTTCTAGCGCTCCTGTGGACTCGCCGCGCAAGCTCGCCATGCCCAAGCGAGCGCCGGGGCCAACGCCCCAACGCCAGCGACCCACATCCCAGCCTACCAGGCCCTGGACTCCGGCAGTCCAGGTCGCGACGCCGTCGGGGTTTTCCGCAGTGGCGGCACTCCTTGTTCGTTCGCGTGCGGATGGAGCGCGTCGCGACGGCGGCGCCCGGAGCCCCTGCCATGGCTGGCTTCCCGATCGAGACGCCGTGAAGACAACTGGCCGACGAGACGGTCGGCTTGTTGCATCACAGAAATCGCTAGGGATCTTGGGGCAAACGAAGGAAGGCGCCGGCACGACTCGGCGCCGCGCGGCGGATAGCTCGACGCGTGAGGGCTTGCGTATACGGACGGCAAAATGTATACGTACGGGGAAATGAACGAAATCGTCCACGCGCGCCTGGACTCGGAGACGGAGCGTCTGCTGAGGCGGCTCGAAAGGCAGCTCGGTTGGACCGTCTCCGAGGTCATGCGAAGGGCCATTCGAGTTCTGGCGGAGGTCGAGCTGCCGCAGCGTCGCCGCCACATCGTGGGACTGGGAGAGTTCGAGTCGGGCATCGAGGACCTCGGCTCCAACAAGGCTCATTTGTCTGGCTTTGGCACGTGAAGCCGGTTCTTCTCGATACTGGGTGCATCGTCGCACTTCTGGACCGCAGCGAGCGACATCACGAACACTGCGTCGAGGTCGTCACCGAGCTGTCCGCCCCGCTCGTCACGTGCGAGGCCGTCATTGCGGAGAGCTGCTATCTGCTTCGATCGGTGGAGCGGGCTGCGGCCGCAGTGCTCGACAACGTCGACGCCGGCGTGTTTCGGGTTCCTTTTCGACTCGACGCCTCTGGCGCTGCAGTCAAGCGGCTTCTGCAACGCTACCGAAATGTGCCTATGGACCTGGCAGATGGGTGCCTAGTGCAAATGGCTGACGAACTGGAAACGGGGGAAATACTCACGCTCGACTCTGACTTCGAAGTCTATCGTTGGCGACGTAGTCGCAAGTTTCGCAATTTGCTGTCCTGAAAGCCGATTCGGGTCGTCGCCACTAGCTGTCAAGCACCTCTCGCACCTTTCGCGCCACGTCGTCGCCCGTGAACGGCTTGGCGAGCAGGTGCGTGCCCTCCTCCAGCACGCCGTGGCGCACGATCGCGTCGTCGGGGTAGCCCGACATGTAGAGCACCTTGAGCGTCGGTCGTGTCTTCTGCAGCGCCTGGGCAAGCATCCTACCGCTCATCCTGGGCCTGACAACGTCCGTCAGGAGAAGCTGGATTTCGCCGGCGTGGCGTGCCGTAGTCTGAAGCGCTTCGTCGCCGCTGGCTGCGGTCAGCAGCGTGTATCCGGCCGTCTCGAGCGCGCGCTTGGCAACCGCACGCAGTGCGACGACGGCAACAACCAGAACGGTGATGGCTGCGATGCCCGGTGCCGAATCGAGGGTCACATCTACTGCCCGGACGCTTCCGGTGGGGAAAAGAGCTGGCTCGTGAGCACGAGCCGACCA
>JAFGIS010000649.1 GCA_016929495.1 Polyangiaceae bacterium
CTCGCTCCCCTCTCCGCTCTCTCCGCTCTGCAGGAGTTGGACGTCTCAGGCACGCAGGTCGCCGACCTCGCTCCCCTCTCCTCTCTCTCCGCTCTGCAGCAGTTAGACGTCTCAGACACGCAGGTCGCCGACCTCGGTCCGCTGCGCGGGGCCATCGCCCGAGGCTGCGCCGCGAAGTGGAGCACGGCGTCCTGGGAGGGTCCGGGCATCTACGTCGAAGGCTGCCCGTTGGTTCGTCCACCCGTCGAAATCGTCAAGCAGGGCAACGAAGCGATCCTCAACTACTTCCGGGAGCGTGAGCTCACAGAAGTCGCTCATCTGTACGAAGCCAAGATGCTCCTGGTCGGCGAAGGCGGAGCGGGCAAGACGAGCCTGCTCAGGCGACTGTTTCAGCGGGAGCTAGGGCTACCGACCGAGGACGAAACCACCAAGGGCATCGCGATCCACACGCACGATTTCGAGCTCAGGAGCGGACAAGCGTTTCGCCTGAACGTGTGGGACTTCGGCGGCCAGCAGATCTACCATGCCACCCACCAGTTCTTCCTGACGCGACGATCGCTGTACGTGCTCGTGGACGACACGAAGAAGGATCACAAGTCCGTTTCGGACGAGGGGTTCAAGTACTGGCTCGAGGCCATCGACCTCCTGGGTGGCCACAGCCCGGTCTTGATCTTCCAGAACCAAAAGGGAGGGCGCAGCAAGGAGATCGACCTGGCCGGCATCAAGGGTCGGTTCGACAATGTACTCGACCGGTTCGCCGGCAACCTCGAGCGCACCGACGCTGCGGACGCGCTCCGGGACGCGGTCGAGTACCATGCCAGCCACTTGCCCCACATTGGCGACGAGCTGCCGGCAGGTTGGGTCCAGGTACGGGAGGATATCGAGAAGCGCGCTGCCGAGGCGCCCACCATCTCCGAGAGCGACTACTTCGAGATCTACGGTCGGCATCTGCCGTTCGATGCCGCCCGGGAGTCGGATCGCAAGAAGGCGCGGTTCTTGAGCCAGTATCTGCACGAGCTCGGCGTGTTCCTGCACTTTCAGGACCACGATCTGCTGCGCCGCACGGTGATCTTGCAGAACACGTGGGCCACCGAGGCCGTGTTCCGGATCCTCGACGACGAAGACGTCAAGAAGCGGCGGGGTCGGTTCAGGCGCGTCGATTGCGAGCGCGTTTGGCACGACGACAAGTACCAGGACAAGGATCTCGAGCTCCGCTCCTTGATGGAGAAGTTCGAGCTCTGCTATCCGCTCCAGGGCACGACACCCGAGACCTGGCTCGTCCCTCAACTCCTACCGGCGACCAAACCCGCCGCACTGACCGACTGGGCCCAGCCCGGCGATCTGGTCCTGCGCTACGCGTACGAGTTCCTGCCCAAGGGCATGCTGAGCCGCCTGACCGTACGCCTGCACCGCTTCGTCCGCGATCCAGAGCTCGCGTGGGTTACCGGCGTGCAGTTCGAACGGGACGCCACGGTCGTGCTCGTGGAGCTGCTCCCGAGCGGCACGGAAATCGAGCTCCGCGCCAGGGGGCCGGAGCGCAAGGAGCTCCTCAGTGTCGTGGCCGCGGATCTGGACGCCCTGAACGACTCGTTTCCGGGCTTGACCGAAAGGATAGACAAGCGAGTCCCCTGCGCGTGCACCGAGTGCTCGCAGCACAAGGTGCCGCACTCCTATTCGTACCGGGATCTCGTGCGCCGCAAAGAGCGCGGACGGCTCAGAGTCGAGTGTGAACGGAGCTACGAGTCCATGGACGTGCTCGAGCTCCTGGACGGGATCCGCGTTCCTAGCCCGCCGAGCTGGGCCAACGCCCCCAAGCCAACGGCGAACCCCGCGCGTACGCTGAAGGTCTTCCTCGCGTCGTCGAGCGAGCTCAAAGGCGACCGCGACGAGTTCGAGTCCTACTTCCGCAGGAAGAATGACGACCTTCGGCGTCAGGGCATCTACCTCGAAATCGTCATGTGGGAGCACTTCCTCGACGCAATGAGTCCAACGCGACTGCAGGACGAGTACAACAAGGCCGTACGCGACTGCGACGTCTTCCTCGCTTTGTTCTTCACCAAGGTCGGCAAGTACACTGAGGAAGAGTTCAACGCAGCGTACGGCCAGTTCAGGGCCACAGGCCGGCCGCGGATCTTCACGTTCTTCAAGCACGCGCCGATAGACAACAGCTCGGTTCGGGCCAAGGACCTGGCATCGCTCGAGAGCTTCCAGGAGCGTCTCGACAAGCTGGGGCACTATCGAACCCACTACACCGGCTTCGACAACCTCAATCTCCAGTTTCGCGATCAGCTCGACAAGCTCCTCGGCGAAGGCAACTGACGTCGCCGGTACGTGACCAGACTCCCCGCCGAAGACAACCGACGTCCGCCAGTGGGACGCAGGAACTGCCGAACGCCCCTGCCGTCCCCGTCCCGCCCGCGGCCGCCCGCAGCCCGCTTCCGAGCGGGCGAGGACGGACGCAAGGGGGGGACCGGCGGCGCGCAGCCGCGCCGAGCGCGGCGAGCACCGACGAGGCGGGGGCATCGACTGCGACTCGGGCTCTTGTCGGCGATTTGCTGCGGAGTGTCGGCCCGAGCCCGAGCTCCCTCGCCGATTCGCTCCGTCGAACTGCCGCCGCAACGTCGAAAAGGACGGTCTTCTGGGCTCGCGCACCGCGTCGGCTATTCCCTGTGTCGAACGGCCGCTTCGACGTACCGCTGCCCAAACACGAGCCGCTCCGCTCGCGCATTGTGCGCTCTGCAGAGAAGACACGTGTTTTGCGCCGTTGCTGGCCCTCCGAAAGCGTGCGGCACCTGGTGCTCGATCTCGAGAAAGCAACGCTGCGTGCAGCGGCGGCCCGTCTCCGGATCCACGAACGTGCAGCGCCCGCCGTCTCGCTCCCAGACGGCGCGACGGACCTCGGCGGGGATGTAGCGGGACGGCCTGCCCTTGCGGGTGCGCCTCGCGTCGGATGGATGTGACGGCGCCGAGGTGGTCGGCGACGAGGCGGTCGGCCCTGGTGCGGCCGGCGATGTGGCGGCCGGCGACGAGGCGGTCGGCGACGTGGCGGCCGGCGACGAGGTGGTCGGCGACGAGGCGGTCGGCCCTGGTGCGGCCGGCGACGAGGTGGTCGGCGACGAGGCAGTCGGCCCTGGTGCGGCCGGCGACGCGGGCCCATTGATGGGGCTCGACGGGAACCGTTCCGTGTCGGGCTCGCAGGGCACTGCGGCGACTCGCCCCGGATCCTGTTGTTCCGAGGGCGCGGGTCTCGTCGACGGATTGGTGCCAGGTGACTTCGCTCCGCGCGGCCTGGGCGCCGGCGAGCCAGCGCGGACCGGCGTGGTTCTGACGGCGAATCGGCGCTTCTGTTCCTGGGCGATCAGGGCGTCGAGCGCCCGTTCGAATACGGCGGCGAGATCGCTCGGCGGCACGGCGTGGCTCGCGAGCTCACGGGCCTGGTCGAGTTTCCGGCAGAACGCTTCGCTCGCGGTAAAGGTGACGCGGTAGCGCTCGGGGGCGAGGGGCTCGACGCGCGGGCGATCGCGACGGGCTGTGACCGGATGGGCATTCGCCGTCGGCGCACCTGCCGCGGCCGGTCGGTTTCCGGCGGACAGCTGTGTTCCTGCGACGGCCGACGTCATCCTGGCAGCCTCTGCCGCCGCCAGCCGCGCTCCTTCTGCTCCAGCCGACGCCGCCTCCGCGGACTGCCCCGACCCGCCCTGCGTCGCTGCCCCTCCGACCAGCGGTAGCGCCCTCGCCGCTGCCGCCAGCGTTGTCTCGCCGTTCGTGGCGTCGGTGCCGTTCGCGGCGTCGGTGCCGTTCGTGGCGTCGGTGCCGTTCGTGGCGTCGGTGCCGTTCGTGGCGTCGGTGCCGTTCTTCGCGCTGATGACCTCCGGTAGCTTGCGCACGCTCGCGTTCACGTCCGGCCGCGGAAACCGTTCGGCCAGGAGCTTCTCGACTTCGCGTTTGGTCTTGCCGCACGCGGCCGAGAGCAGCTCTTGATGGCCGGCCGGAGTGAGATGCGGGGCCACCAACAACAGACCGGACAGGTGCAGTTTGCCTGTTCGCACCAGGTCGAGGATGAGCGGATAGCGCCGAGCCGTTCGGGCGGCAGCCACGCGCTTGTAGGCGACGTCTTCGCTGAAGCCGAGGTTGAGGCAATACTGGAACAGCGACGAGCAGGCGCGCGATGCGTAGAGCTTGCGAGCGTCGAGCTCGCCGAGGTGCACGAGCAGCTCGGCCGTGAGCGAGTGGTCGCGCTGTACGATCGCGGAAAACCGCGATTCGAGCTCGCGGTCGGACAGAGCCGCGACCGTCCGGACTGTGCTTTCCCCAAGAACCTCCGAGGTCATGGCTCAGACTATCACGCGTTTTTTCGAGCCCGTCTTTGGCACGCAGAAAGCGTTTCTCTGCGACGACGTTCTGAAACGCGTGCCCGGTGTCTCTGGCCGCTTCAGACGGCACCCAGGCGCCTTGCGCCGCACCGGCCGAGCCCATCCGCGCAGAACGAGTCGCGGAACCGGCGCAGCCCGTCAATGGAAATCGACCGGTGCATATCAGTTTTTCACGCCGCGGATATCCCAGTAGCGAATGCCGAGTGCCGCACGCCCAGCGCCGCATGCCTGCCGCCGACTTCCGAGTGCCGCACGCCCAGCGCCGCATGCCTGCCGCCGACTTCCGAGTGCCGCGCGCCCAGCGCCGCATGCCTGCCGCCGACTTCCGAGTGCCGCGCGC
>JAFGIS010000650.1 GCA_016929495.1 Polyangiaceae bacterium
CTTGAACACGATGGCCGGCCTGGGAATGCCCGAAAGCCATCGGGTGGACTGAACCCGAAGCCCGGTCGGGCGACCCACATCGCTGAATCGAGCCATGCACCAATGCGCCGTGATGACGATGACTTGGGGGGGCGCCGCTCGATCCAGCAAGCGCCGCAACAGCCCCATCCCGTCGAGGACCGGCATGCGCAAGTCCGTGACGACGAGCGGCACCGGCGAGGCCTCGAACGCTTTTTCGCCTTCGAGACCATCGCGAGCCGTGAGCACATCGAGGCCCTCGGATTCGAGGATCTCCTTCAGAGTGTACGAGAGCGCGGGGTCGTCATCGACCACGAGCACGCGGGTCGCGGGACTGGTCACTCGGCCCCTGTTGCCCGAGTTGGCCGTGGTCGTCAAGGGGAACCCCGTCGAGCGGTCTTCAGCGCTCGCGCCCCGAGCTCTTGAGTCTTTCGACCTCCGCCAGTGCTTCGGCGAGCTGGCGCTCGGCTTGCTCGCGCCGTCGCGTCTCCTCCTCGCGCCGTCGCGTCTCCTCCTCGCGCCGTCGCGTCTCCTCCTCGGCTCGCTGCTCTGCCTCGGCCAGCTTGAGCTCGAGGTGGTTGAGCATGCCCTCGAGCTTCGATATCAACTCGTCGGACTCCGGCACCGGGGCGTCGCCGACATAGAAGCGTAGCTGATGGTCTTCCAGGCTGAGCTCGAGGCCGAGCACGCGCGATGCGTAGCGACCGCGCTGGGGCAGGATCGGTTCGTAGCGACGCGATTCTGGGGTGGTGAGACGATACCCGATGAGTCGCGAGCGGCCTCGATCGAACAGGAAGTACTCGGTGATGGCGAGCCGGGAGTAGCGGAGCACGTTTTGTTCGTGGTCCTTGCGACGGCTGCCGGAAACGTGGATCTCGAGCGCGAAGTCGAGCCCCTTGCCTTCGGCGGACACCGCCCAGCGGTCCCGTTCGTGGCAGCTCACGTCGGTGACCGCCATGACGTCCGGCGCGAACATCGATTCGTCCGGGTAGTAGACGGGCAGCTCGCACGCCAAATAGACGCGGCGCCCGGTGCGCTCGAAGAAGCGCCCCAGCGTCTTTCGTGCGTTCATCTTGGCGTTGAAATGGCGATCGCCTTCTGGAGGCGAGGCTTCGTCGATGGGAAACTCGGAGGGCAAGCTCTCGACGATGCGCTCGCGCTCCGCCTGGGAGAGGCGGTCCCACAGTTCCTGCGGCGGCGCGCGCGGATCCGCCGGATCGACGAACCAGGGCTCGGGCCGTTGCGACATGCCCTGATTGTACCGCGGTTACGCGCGAAGGCTCACGGCCCCCTGTACTGCGCCATACTGCCGACGGGTCGCTGGGCCGAACCGTGGCGCTAGCGAACCTGGGAGCACATCGTGCCCGCCCGCGGTAGTTCCGTTCGAGGCGCCCGCGCTTCTGCTCGGGGTGGTGCCGCGGAAAACCATCCACCCAGGAACGCCTTGCGCCGGACCGAACGAATCGGCTGAAATCGATCGGGCCATCGAGTAGGATGTCCGGACTGCTCATGGCGTGCCCGTGCCAGATCGCGGGCGTTCGCAACCCATTCCGGAGGATCGCAATGACCATACTGCCCGCAAGGTTCTGGTGGGTCCTGGCTGGCTCTGGAGCGGCAAGCTCCCTATTGGCCTGTGGCGAAAGCGATTCGGGTGGCTCCGCTGGCGGAGGCGAGACCGCTGGACTTGCCGGTACGACCATGGTCGCGGCTGCGGGAAGCTCCGTCGGGGGCGCCGGGGGCCGACGTGGTCACCGGCGATATCGTGGTCCCGCACTTCAGCGGTGCTGCCACCGGACCCACCGTGGCCGACCTCTGCGCGAGGGCCAGGGCTGCCCGTGCTGACGCCCGCACTGCCGCGGAGAAGATCACCGGCGAGGTCCAGGTGCCCAGCCCTCCATCCTTCACGGTGCAGTGTCTCGATAGCCAGGTGAAGACCAAGGACCTGGTGAGTCTCTACGTGCGCACGGTTCAGGAACCCGAGCGGACCGCCATCAGCAGGCTCCTCGGGACTGCCCGCGTGGGTGCGCTCGCCTGCGACGAAGACTGGACGAGTGATATCGATTCGCTGCTCACCCGTTGGGACAAGAAGATCGACAAGCTGATCGCGCTACCGCAATCGCCCGAAACCGCGAACCCCATCGTCCGCGCCGAGTTCGCGCTGCAGTACAGCCTGGATTTGCTTGGTGACGAGTCGCGCCACCAGGCGAGCTTCGCGGACGCCGGAAAGCGCGCGGCGAAGGCCACGACCGAGCTATTGCGGCGCCTACGGAGCGAGCACGACTACATGGTCGTCGATGCCGTGTGGGTCTTCCTCAAGACCCAGGCGCTGACCGTACCGGACTTCGATCACACGGCCGCCGTCGATCAGTTCCTCGCGGCCTACCGGTTCAAGGTGGACCTCGCGCTCGAGGCCGACGAGGACTACCCAGGGTCCACCAACGCCAACGGAAACGAATTCTGTGGTCACCTCACCCACATCGCGGCCGAGGGCTCGGGCACCTTCGGGCTCCCGACCAATTTCACCCATCCAAACAGCCCGCTGTCTCCGTATTCGATCAGCATGAAGACGACGGCCTACTCCCTGCACTACACTCCGATGCCGAGCACTACGGACTACTACACCTGGGATCTCGCCACCGGGGGCACCTACACGCCACAGTTCACGCTCTCCTTCAACGCCTGCGACGAAGCGTCCACCTACGTTCGGATGGATCGGCTCGGGAGCCACGACGAAGATACCTGCCACTGGAAGGAAACCCATCCCGATGCGCCGGACAACGACTCGGAAGGAACCGGCGTGTGCGGGAACGAGGCCGAAGTGGGGGCCATCTTCAGCAAGTACTACGGCAGCGAGGTCGCGGGCCTGTATAGCTTCCACCCGAGCATCAAGAACCGGAACGCCCAGGCCATGAAACAGGACTTCAGCGGGGTCGAGCCGAGCCCCACCAGCGGGGCGGGCACGCTGTCTATCACCGTCACGCACGCGCCGAGGTAGTCGCGCGTCTCCGCACTCGAGGCTCACGGAGGCAGCCGGCGGATCCCCGCGTCAGGGGGTCGTGTATCCTATCCGAATGCCGCTGACCCGCACCGTGGCGTCCTTGGGCGGTGTTCCCGAGTTGTAGAAGCCAACGCTGAGGAGCGTGTAGGCGGACGAGGAAGTCGCACCGCTCATCTGGAGCGAACAGTCCCTGACGGCGTACTTCCCGTCGCGCCCTTCAGAGCTGTACCGCGACCCGCCGGCCGTGGTCGCCCCGCTTCCGTCTTGGTCGAAGTGCGCCGTCGAGAGCTGCACCGTCGCGAACATGGTCGGTTCGTTGTCGACAAATTCGAACCGTATCTCGTTGATGGTTGCGTTCTCCGGAACGCGGACGGGGGCCATGAACTTGGGGAGGCCCGTGCTGCCATCGACGTAGCGTCCGAACAGGTAGCCCGGAGTGATGAAGCCGGTGTCCCCGTTGGCGCTCGTGACGAATTCCGCGGGCGTCACCCAGAGGTACTGCTGGTTGGACGGTGCAGAGGCCGGGCAGGCCCCGGGCCGAGGCAACGGCGTCGCCTTCGAAACTGGTGCGATCTTCAATGGCGTCTTGGCGCCAGCCGTCGTCGCGCTGGCCGGCCGTGATTCGCTGCTCCACGCAACGGCCGCCCCCGTGAGGGCGACTGCCGTCACACCGTACAAGATGGCTGCGTTCTTCATGGTCTTCTTTCGCTCCTGGTCTCGGCGGCGAGCGTGCTACCGGTGCCTGGCGACAATGGTAGCCCGCGGACGAGCGCGCGCATAGGAGCGTCGCACCGACGTCACGGATGTGGATCGTCGCGCGCGACTTCTGCTGGGTCGGCACGCCCGTCTCGAGCTCGAGCAGGACGGCGCCGGCGTTGTCGGTCAGGCGCCCCCGCTAGTTTGGTGCAGCAGCGCTGGCGGCAACAGCCCGCGATGTCGCGTCAATGCCGGACTACTTTCCGTACCCTGCGGCCTGGGCGTTCTGCAGGACGGCGAGGTCGGTGGCGTCCGAGGGTCGACCGGCGGTAATGGCGCCTTCGAAGAAGGTTCCGTACGACGTGTTGCTGTTGTCACCGCCGATCCCGAGGACGATCCCGCCTTGCAGGTTCCAGGATGCGGGAGCCTTTCCGTCGTAGGCCGTCGTCAATCCCCCGGATTGTGCGTTACCCACCCGGATTGCGTATTGCGGGGTGCCCGCCGCCGTGTCGGTCTTGACGATACCGAAGCCGTAGTCCCATGTCACGGAAGGGTTGTTGGGATTCTGCGTGGCTGCATCTCCCGAGCCTCCGGCCCAGACGCCGCCCTCGAAGTCGCCCATGAACCATGGGCCATCGCCCGCGCCTGTACCCCAAACGAACTTCAGGCCGAAGGAAATGGTGTCCATTGCGCCGGTTCCGCCGGTGGAGCAGCTGTCGCGTTGCGCATTACCGAAGTTCCAGCAGCACCCCGCGTTGGCACGCTTGCCGTCCACGATCTCGTAGACACCCTGTCCCGCGGTGCCGGACGGCAAGCCCGTGGCATCGTTGTTCCGATAGCCATCGTGCGTGGGGCCCGTCGAAGAGCCAAACGACGAATCCGAAGTCATGTAGAGCGAGTAGACCTTGTGCCCGCTCAGCGTCAGCGAGCGACCTTTCGCGTTGGACTCGGTATCGGCGGTTTTGAGGTACCCGTTCCGCGGTCCACGTGCGGCCAAGCATCATACGTGTGTGGCGTCCGGCTCCGCGACTGACAGGTTCTGGCAACCAGGAAGCTCGGGGGTGAAAGCGCGCGAGCGGCGCAATGACGGCAGGAAGGACTCTGACGCGCGCAGGAGGCACGCACGAGCGTCGTGCCAGTCCGC
>JAFGIS010000651.1 GCA_016929495.1 Polyangiaceae bacterium
GAGGTTCCGCGAGGGGGCCGCGAAAACGCCAGGAAACAAGGGGGTCTGACCCCGCTACTTTTGGCACGCAAATCAAACCGAGGCCGAATCCGCGCACTCGGCAGGAATCGGATTCACCCTCCTCGTAGTTGAGGAGAAAGAGCTGATCACGTCCAACCCCGACTGCGTCAGGGCCGAGCGCTGCTTGATCCGACGCGTCCAGGGCGGGCCGTTGCACCGGTGCACGTCGTAGCGCGTCCTCCAGCCAGCGGTAGGCGGCCGGCGCATCTGCGCGCGAGTCTGCATGGTAGAAGTAGACGCCACACCATGTTGGCTGCGCCGCCGTGACGTGAGCCACGTTGCGCAGCGTGCTGAGGCCCGCCACCGCGTCGACGAGCTCGTCCTTCCGGAAGGTCGTCTTCACGCTGATCGCGGCGAGGACGGCGCGCGGGAACACGATCGCGAGATTGCTCTGATGAAAGAGCGGTGCCTCGAGAGTGGTGTCTACCGCGAGAATGTCCTGCTCGGAGCTGCACGCGTCTTCAGTCGGCGAGACGACAAATCCGCGGGTCCACTCGACACCGGAAGGGGAGTGGCGCCGTAGGACCGCCCGAAGAAGCTCCTCCTTGTGTGCGCCATCGGAGAGCCAGTGGCGATCACCGATCAGATCGCGTACCCGGCTGGCCTGCGAAACGAGCTCATCGGCTAGCGAGCGCAGGTACCGGGCTCTTCCCGAGCTACTACCAGGCATCACTGAGATTCACTCCGAGACGTCGGCCCAGCGCCATTCGCCGAGACGATACTCCTCGTGGGGTTGAGGGGCCAGCCGGGCGCAGGGATGCGGGCGAATCCCCAGGCACAGCGGGCCTATTCCTGCGCGAAAACGCGGGCCAGACTGGCGGCTTCCAGCGCTTCGCGTTGGCGATCCGCTGACAGCTGCTCTTTCGCGAGCTCCTTCGTCAAGCCCTGAAGATGATCGAAGCGCCGCTGCGCGGAGATCGGCGGAACCGGCACGCTGATGCTGCGCAGAGCTTCAAGGCCCAGGGTGCGATTCCGCCCCGCGCCCCCAGGTGAGGCTTTGTCCAGCTGAGCCAGTCCCTCAGCGGTCAAGAAGTAGAAACATAGGAAGGGAGCCGTCGTCATTTCATCCCGCGGAACGCACGTGATGAACCGGTGGGAGCCGAAACGGCCTTCATCTCCTGCCTGCACCACCGCGACAGCGCCCTCCCAGGCGAACACGTTGCTGAAGACGAGGTCCCCCGGATGGATCTCGTACAGCTTCTTGCCGCCAACGTCGATGCCAGCGAGCGCCGGCTTGTGGAATGTCCCGTGTCCGAAGGATCGTATGCCTAGCTCCGGGTACTGGGACACCTCGTCCACGTCGACTGGGCGCCGCACGATTGGCGCAACCACCGACATCGGCCGTCGTGGCGCATCCTTGGTGATGCGGGCGAAAGATCCGAGCAGGATGCGGCGCATCTCGAGGGTAGCCTCGTGTCGTAGTTGCCGGAGTTCCCTAGCCTTCGCAAACACTTGCTCCAGCTGGGCTACGATGCGGTACTGCTCGGGAAGTGGGGGAAGGGGGAGTTCGTGGCCGAGTAGCTGTTCGGGCTGGACCCGCCGCCTGCGGTCGCCCAATCCCACTGCACCTCTTGCTACTCGCTTCCACACCGCAGGAACGCGGAAGTAGAAGGCCAGGTATTCGGGTATCAGTCGTGTAGCTTCGGTTTCGAACGTGGGGTACTCGCTGGAAACGAAGCTGCCGTCAAATTCGTTGGAGACGACACCGTAGGCACCCTCGAAGGCAAAGAGGCGGCTGTAGATGAACTGGCCCCGGCGAACACGAAACAGCGTCCGGGCGCTAGTGGTGGTTCCGGAGATGGGCGTCTTTCGGAAGAGACCGCGCCCAAAGGAGTAGATACCGAAATTGGGGTACTCCCTCTCGGCGTCGACTCGGTGGCCGTCGCTCACCTGCCGCAAGACCTGCCCCAGGCGAACCGCCGGCCACGCCAACGGGGTCACGCATTCCTCCGGTTGATCAGGTTGCAGCCTCGGACCGAGCGCCGGACGGCTCGCCCTGCCTCGACCTGGACTACCGAGGATTCCTCGGTAGTTCCCGACCGTTTCGAGTCCCGCTCCTTGTACACGTTACGGATGTGGAGCCCGATCGAATCGGGGTCCTTATCGAAGACGTCGGCCATCTGCCGCTGGGTCAGCCAGACGGTTTCCCGACCAACGCACACCTCGAGAGACGCGGCTCCGCCAAAGAGGCGGTAAAGCACGACCTGTGCGTCAGGAGTCTGGTTCGCGGGTGTCGTCACCACGGTCGCCGCTACGGCTCGCGCTGTCCGAGGAAGGTCCGGATCTCGCCCATGATCTCGATGATCCGACGCTCCTTCTCGAGGATGCTTTCGATGAGCTGCTCCGGCGGGAGGTGTTCGAGGTCCTCGCGACCGCTCGGGTTCTTGACGTCGAGGTCGGCGGAGACAAGCTGGCCGCCGTTGTACTTCAGGATGTCGTCGGCGCGCACCTTCCAGGCGCGCTCGTTCTCCGTCCGCTTGTTCCACCAGGCGATGCAGTTGGCAAACTCCTCGAGTTGCATGGGCTGGGTCTTCGTGTAGTTCTTTCGGCCCTCGGGCGGCGGGATTTCGTAGAACCAGGTAGATTTCGTGGGGCCGGAGCGGTCGAAGAAGAGCACGTTCGTCGGAATCGGAGTGTACGGCGCGAAAACGCCGTTCGGCAGTCGCACGACGGTGTGGAGGTTGAACTCCTTAAGGAGCTGTTCCTTGATGCGAGCGCTGACGCCGTCGCCGAAGAGCGTGCCGTTCGGAACCACGACCGCGGCGCGGCCCCCGTGCTCCGAACCGTGCCCCGGCCGCTTGAGGCGCCGCATTATGAGCTGCAGGAAGAGGAGAGCCGTTTCCGACGTCTGCATGTCGGCCGGGAAGTTGCCCTTGATCCCGGCCTCCTCTTCGCCACCGAAGGGCGGATTCGTGAGCACCACGTCGACGCGGTCGCGATCGCCCAGCTCGGTGAGCTTCTTCCTAAGGCTGTTCTCGGGGTCGACCTGGGGTGTCTCGAGCCCGTGCAGCAGCAGGTTCATCTGGCACAGAAGGTAGGGGAGCGGCTTGGCCTCACCGCCGGTGAGGCTCCGTTCCTGCAGCGTTCGTCGGTCCGCAACGGTCTTGCACTGCTTCTCGAGGTGGGTGTATGCCTCGACCAGGAAGCCGCCCGTGCCGCAGGCGGGGTCCAGGATGCTCTCGCCGAGCCGCGGGTCAGTAACAGTGACCATGAAACGCACGAGCGCACGCGGCGTGTAGAACTCCCCGTTCTCGCCGGCGGCGTCACGCATCTCCCGAAGCATCGTCTCGTAGAGGTGCCCCAGCGTGAAGAGCTCCTCCTGCGCAAGGAAGTGGATGCCGCTGACCTTGTTCACAACGTCGCGAAGGAGGTAGCCCGAGATCATGCGGCAGGTGATGTCCTTGAAGACGGTGGCGATCACGCGACGCCGCCGAGCAACGCTCGTCTCGGCTCCTCCCTCAAGACCACGCAGATGGGCGAGCAGGCCGGCGCCGCGCTTACCATCGGGGCGCATCGCCTCATCCTGGCTCACGAAGGCGAGCAACTCGGGGCCGGTGACGCCGTCGGCCTTGGCGGCCCAGTCCCTCCAGCGGTAGGGCGCCTCGATCGCTGGGCGGTACCGCTCGCCGCGCATCTTCGCCTTCGACTCCTCGATCTGCTCCATGTCGTCGAGGAACTTGAGGAACATGACCCAGGTGAGAAGAGGCAGCCGGTCGATGTCTGTCGAGAGCCCCTTGTCCTTCCGCATGACGTCGCGGGCGGACTTGATCAAGCTCCCGAGCTGCTGGGCCGTCGTCTGCGGTGGTGAATCAGGCTTGGTGCTCTTGGTCCTGGGCATCTCTCACTCGGTCACGCGGCGTACAGCAGGATCTGGAGCTTGTTGACGGCCTCAACGAGCTCGCGCTCGCCCCCGAAACGTCCGGCGATTTCGAGGATGTTGCCGTGCGCGCTGATCGGCGGCACCTCCAGGACGTCCGGGATAACGAACTGGGCCGTGCCGTGCTCAGTGTACTTGTCGAGCAGCTCTTCCAGCACCTGGCGCGCTGCAGGGGCGTACTGGTCGAAGAAGTCCTTCTGCTCGCTGCGCAGGCGCTGGGCGCGCTCACGGCGGGTTCGCAGTGGCGCGTTGAACGCCAGGTGGCAGAGAAGATCGAGAGGATCGGCGTCGGGTTGCGCTGCGACGCGCGCTAGCTCGTCGAAGTCGATGCCGCGTTCAGCCAGACGCTCGATGATCTCGCGCCGCCGCTGAGGGTCCGCCCACTCACCGCGGAGTGCGGCGGCGGAGTGGAAGAGCGTGCGTACCTTGTCGGCGGTGTAGTCCGTGAAGCGCACCACACGTAGCTGCTTGCCGTCTGGGTCCAGCTCGTAGACGAGGTGAGACGCGATCGCTACCTGACCGCCATCGAAGTAGAACTTCCGCGGTTGAGCCTGCTCGTCGTCGAACGCGGCCTGCCCCTCGCCCGCGCCATCGATGAGAGACTCACTCTCAGGGAAGAGCAACTCGGGCTGTCCCTGGGGCCGTCCCTGTTCGTCGATCCGCTGCTCGGTTTCGACCGATGGATCACCATCGAACTCGGGATCGGCGAAGAGCCGGGTGGCAGAGCCGGTGTAGTCGAGGATGCTAAAGAAGAGCTTCCCGTAGTCGTCGCGCACCCGGGTGCCCCGGCCGATGATCTGCTTGAAGTCGGTCAGTGAGTTGATGACCCGCACGAGCACGACGTTCTGGACCGTTGGTGCATCGACGCCGGTCGTCAGCATCTGAGATGTGGTGAGGATGACGGGCGTCTGCCGCTCCAGATCCTGGAAGCTCGAGAGGTGGCCCCGACCGATGTCGCCTTCCGCGGATGTCACACGGCAGACGTAGTCCGGGTGTTCCCGAACGAGATCGGCGTTGCGGTTGCCGAGTGCGCGGCGCATCTCGTCGGCATGCTCCTGGTCGACGCAGAAGACGATCGTCTTGGCATAGCGATCGGTAGCTTTCAGGAACTCCGTGAGGTGAGCCGCGACGGCCTCCGTACGTGCGCGCAGGGCCACGACGCGCTCAAACTCCCGGGTGTGGTACTCGCCATCCGGGATCTCGCGGCCAAAGCGGTCAAGATCGCCGCTACTTGGACGCCACCCGGCCGCGTCCCAGGCCGTGACGATGCGGTGGACGCGGTAGGGTGCCAGGAATCCGTCGTCGATGCCTTGGCGAAGGCTGTAGGTGTAGATCGGTGGACCGAAGTAGCGGTACGTGTCGACGTTGTCGCGGCGCTGTGGCGTGGCGGTCATGCCGAGCTGATAGGCCGGCTCGAAGTACTCCAGGATCTCGCGCCAGTTGCTCTCGTCGCTAGCGCTGCCACGATGGCACTCGTCGACGATGACGAGGTCGAAGAAGTCGCGTGGGTACTCACGGTAGAGCCCCGGCCGATGCTCGTCTCGCGCGATCGCCTGGTAGATGGCGAAGTACATCTCCCGGCCCCTCTGGGCGACGCCGTTCTCGATCTTCCACCGGGCATCACCGAAAGGCGCGAAGGTCTTGTCTTTCGGATCGTCGATGAGAATGTTGCGGTCGGCAAGGTACAGGATGCGAGGTCGGCGGTGGGCGCCCTCGCGATTCCAGCGCGAGTTCCAGAGCTTCCAGCATATCTGGAACGCGACATCGGTCTTGCCGGTGCCCGTGGCCATCGTCAGCAGCACCCGGCGTTTCCCCTGCAGGAGGGCCTGCACCGTGCGGTTGATGGCGATGACCTGGTAGTAGCGGGGTGACTTGCCGCTCAGATGGTAGCTAGGTGCGAGCAGGCATCCTGCCTGATCGGAACTCAGGTGCTGATCACCGCAGAGGCGCGACCAGAGGTCATCGGGCGAGGGAAACGTTCCGATCTCGCGCTCGAGACCGGTCGTGTAGTCGAA
>JAFGIS010000652.1 GCA_016929495.1 Polyangiaceae bacterium
AGGCCGCCACGCGAGGGGCACTGTGAGCGCAGATGACCGTGGAAAACCGAGTTCGGGCCCTTCTTTGTCCGAGGACCCGAAAGAGCTTGCTGTTGCCCAGGTGACGAGCGGCCACGCGACGACCAAGCGTCCCGCTGAACCGCCGATCGCACCTGCGGTGTCCAAGCGGAGCGCTGAGCAGCCGGCGGAGCAGCGACCGCGCCGCGGCGAGCTGGCGCAGGGTCCCGCGGCGCCTGCTCAAGGAGCGGACCCGGACCAGGCGCAACCCACGGCTCGTGCGCCTCTGCTCGACGGTCCCTTCAGCCTGGCCAGGCGGCTTCGCTACCGACCGCGCGCCCGTGCGGTCGAAGCCGAGGCCGAGGCCGAAGCCGAACTAGGCAGCGGGCCGCCCAGCATTCCGTCCGCCGCAAGCGTCGCGCAACCCGTCGAGGGCGCAGCGGCTGCCGAGGCAGTCGGCCCGGTCAGCGTCCTGCCTGGGCACGTCATCGCGGACCGCTACGAGGTCGTGGCGACCGTCGGCGAAGGCGGCATGGGCATCGTCTATCAGTGCCGGGACCAGGTCACTCGCCAGACGGTCGCGCTCAAGCGCGTGATGGTGCCCGAGGGTCAGGTGGTCGCGGACTACATGACCTGGTTCTACAAGGAGTCGCGGGCCCTGGCGGCTCTGGACCACCCGGGAATCGTTCGTGCTCGGGACTTCGGCCAATTGGTGGATGGCTCCCCGTACCTGGTCATGGATTTCGTGCGGGGCGTCTCGCTGCATGACCTGATCCACGCGCGCCTTCCGTTCGCGGTGGTCTGGTCCATCACCGATCAGGTCCTTGCCGCGCTCGCGCATGCCCACGCACGCGGAATCGTGCACGGCGACCTCAAGCCGTCGAACGTGCTGGTGCAGGAGCTCGACGGTCAGCCGCCGCGCGTCAGGATACTCGACTTCGGCCTGGCGTGGCTCAAGCAGGACCCTCACGACGAGCGGCTGGATGGCACGAAGGCCCTGGAGTTCGCGCCCCACGCCGGTGCCGGGACGCCCGGCTACATGGCGCCCGAGCAAATACAGCACGAAATGCACCACGTGTGCGGCGCCACCGACCTGTATGCGCTCGGCTGCATTCTGTATCGACAACTCGGGGGCCGTGCGCCCTTCAAGGGCGAGTCCGAGCAGCTGCTTCGCAAGCACGCTTTCGAGAAGCCGCCCGAGCTCAGACCGGTCGTCGTTCTGCCCGAAGGTACCACCGAATTCGTGACCCGACTGTTGGCGAAGCGCCCGTGGGATCGCTGGGAGTTCGCAGCAGAAGCCAGGGCGGAGTGGGCTCGACTGCGTCCCACCGCGGAGGTCGACCCGTCGCTCTGGCGGCTGCCGATCCGACCGCGTCCGACCGAGGACACCGGTACGCCAACGCACGAGTCGACGCGAACGGCCTCCGGCTTGCGGGTGGCTGCGTTTCCCGAGCGCGCCCCCGGGCTGCTCAGTCTGCGCCCGAGCCCCCTGGTTGGACGTGACGACGTTCGCACGATGCTGCTCGACCTGACTGACGAAGTCGTCGAAGGTCGCGGTGCGCCGCACCGTCTCGTCGTGTTGACGGGCACGGCCGGTGTCGGCAAGAGTCGCATAGCCGAATGGCTATGCGAGGTCGTGCACGAGGACGGGACGATGGTGCCGCTGAGGGCGCGCTACCGGAGCATCAGCACACCGCTAGACGGCATGCTCGGCGCCGTTACGCAGTACTACAATTTCGAGCGTGTGGAACGTGACACTATCGAGCGTTCACTGCTCGCGCGCTGGAAGATTGGGCGCAACGATGCCCAGGGGCGAACCTGGGTGGCCGGTGTCGCCGAGTGGTTGCGTCCGCTCGGGCCGATGAGCGACGAGCCGATCGGACCGAGCGGCATGCGCTTCGCTCTGGACACGCTCGAGACGCGCCGCATGGTCGTCCGCTACACCTTGCGGCGTATCGCGCGGAACAAGCCCGCGCTGCTCTGGCTCGACGACCTGCAGCACGCGAGCGACGGCGCTGTCGAAGCGCTGTTCGATTTCCTGGAGGAGGCACCACAGCAGCGGGTCCTGATCGTCGCCACGCTGCGCTCGGAAGAGCTGAATCTCGAAACGCGCGCTGTCGGCAATTTGCAGAAGTTGCGCGAGCACTTGGACGGACAGGTGGTCGAGATCAAACCCATGGCGTTCGAGGAGACCTGCGCGCTCCTCAAGGCATCGCTGCCGCTCGACGATGCGGCGGCGCAAGAAGCGGCGCGCCGCGCCCGCGGCAATCCTCTCTTTGCGCTGCAACAGCTGCACGCCTGGGCGCTGGCGGGCGCCATGGAGCTGGTCAACGGCCTCTATCGCGTCCCGCGCGAGGTGCTGGCACTGCGGCCTCAGACCACGGCCGAATTGTGGGACAGCCGTGTCGCCGCGATGCCTGCGGAGCATCGTGTCGGCGCGTATGCGGCGGCGAGTCTGGGTGCCGAGATCCGCGGACCGGTGCTCCATGCACTGCTCGGATCCCTGGGCTTTCCTGCGGACGCCGTGATCCAGAGCCTCCAAAACGCGGAGATCGTTCTGCCGCGCGGCGCAGGTCGCTACATGTGGCCGCACGCGCTGCTGTACGAGCACTTGAATCGGGATCTGTTGCTGCGGGACGACTCGCGGCGCATTCTGCGAGCCGCGAGCGAGGCGCTCGGACGCCACCCTCTCGCCACGACGCGCCGTGTCGTGCGCCAGCGCGCGCTCAACCTCTTGCAGGCCGGAGATCCCGAGAGCGCTGCAGCGCTGCTTTTCGAGCACGTGCAGCGGGCATGGTCCGGCGCCCGCGATCCGTCCGCCGCTCTGGCGGACCTCGAGCTCTTGAAGGGCAAGCTCCAGGGGCACGCGCTGGCGCTCAAGCACCGCTGGCAAGCAGAGGCGCTGCGGCACGTGGCGCGTCCCGGCGAGGCCGCCATGCACGCGGAGATCGCCCGGGCGGGATTCCAGGAGGCGGGCGACAAGGAGAACCTCGCGCAGGCACTGCGTCTGCTCGGGCAGCTTCGCAGCGAGCAGGGCAATTCGGCGGCCGGACTGCAGCTCGTCGAGCAGGCCTACGCGATCTTCGTGGAGCTCGGCCACGTGGAGGGGCAGGCACAGTGCGAGGCAGCTGTCGGGGAGATCCACTACATGCTCGGCCACTACGACGAGGCGCGCCGCGCGGGAGAGCTCGGCGAGCGGCACTTCGCCGAGCTCAAACAGCCGCTGGGGCGTGGGCAATGCCTGCTGCTGCTCAGCTGGCTCGAACACTCCGAGGGCATGCTGGAGCGCGCACGGCGTGTCGCTTCGGATGCCCGCGCCGAGTTCGGTCGTTGCGGCTACCGGCTTGGCATGGCCCAGGCAGACGCGTCGCTGGCACACGTCGAGCACCGGCTGATGAACTTCTACGGCGCGGAGCGTGGGGCGGTCGAGGCTCTGAATGCCTTCTCGAGCTTGAAGACGCCGCGAGGGCAGGCCGCGTGCTCGCGTCTGCTTGCCATGGTGGCCCTGGACACGGACGACATCGATCTCGCGCAGAGCCACGCCGAGCGCGCGATGGAGCTGTATTCGCACCTCGGCGACCCGTGGGGGACCGTGGAAGCCTCTCTGATCGCTTGCCAGGTCCACCTCGCCCGACACGAGCTCGTGCCAGCTCGCGAGTTGCTCGAACGTCTTGCCCGGGATGCGGGCCAGGTGGTCGAGCCGAGACAGCACCTGCTGCTCACCCGTGCCTGGCTGGAGATAGCGAGCGGAAACGCCGACCGAGCGTTCAACGCGATCGACGCGGCGGCCGAGGTCTTCGACCAACGCTCCACGGCTGGAGACCACGCCCCACATCTGCTCGGCAGGCTGTCGCGATATGCGTGGCCCAAGCACGCGCTCGGGCGTATCGAAGCGTGGCGAACGGCGCTCACGGAGCGTTCGCGACTGACCCGGACGTAGACAGTCGATTGGTTCGGACAGGGGCACGTCCCGATGCAACTCACCAAGTCCAAAGCGCTGCTCGAACGCGCCGAGCGAATCATCCCAGCGGGGGTCAACAGCCCGGTGCGCGCCTACCGGGCCGTTGGCGGGGATCCCCCGTTCATCGCACGAGCCAGCGGGCCGCGCCTGTTCGACTGCGATGGCAACGAGTACCTCGACTACGTGGGCTCGTGGGGCCCGGCGATCCTCGGCCATGCAGCCACGCCCGTCGTTCGAGCGGTGGAGTACGCCGCACGCGCGGGCCTGAGCTTCGGAGCGCCCACCGAGCTCGAAGTGCGTTTCGCCGAGGCCATTGTGAAGCGCTATCCGAGCATCCAGATGCTGCGCTCGGTCTCGAGCGGCACCGAAGCCACCATGAGCGCCCTACGCGTCGCCCGCGGCTTCACCGGCCGAGAGGTGATCGTCAAATTCGACGGAGCGTATCACGGACACGCCGACGCCCTGCTCGTCAAAGCCGGGAGTGGCGCGGCCACCTTTGGCAGCCCCGACTCCGACGGGGTGCCGGCTTCGATGGTCGCAACCACCCTATCGCTCCCGTACAACGACCTGCCGGCGCTTGAGCGTCTCTTTGACGCCCGCCGCAACGAAGTCGCGGCGGTGATCGTCGAGCCGGTTGCGGGCAACATGGGCTGCGTGCCGCCCGTCCCCGGCTTCCTCGAGGGCATCCTCTCGCTGTGCCAGGCTCACGGCGCGGTGAGCGTGTTCGACGAGGTGATGACGGGCTGTCGCTTGGCGGCGGGAGGAGCACAGGAGCGTTTCGGGCTCCGCCCCGACATGACCTGCCTGGGCAAGGTGATCGGAGGAGGCATGCCTTTGGCCGCCTATGGCGGCCGAGCCGAGATCATGAGCCGTGTCGCGCCGCTCGGACCAGTGTACCAGGCCGGCACCTTGAGCGGGAATCCCGTGGCCGTGAGCGCCGGGTTGGCGACGCTGGGCGCGCTCGATTCGTCGGTGTACGAGCTGCTCGAAGCGCGCGGGGCGCGGTTGGAGGAAGGGCTCCGTGGGGCATTGGCGGAGACGAATGTGGCCGGC
>JAFGIS010000653.1 GCA_016929495.1 Polyangiaceae bacterium
CACCGGTGGCACCAGCAGCAACGACGGTGGGTCCAGCGGGGGCGACGGCGGCGCCGTTTCCACCGGAGGGCTCGCGAGCGCTGGCGCCGGCGGGGCCGTCTCCGCCCCTTGCACCCAGCACAGCGACTGCACGCTCTACACGGACTGTTGCACTTGTGTGGCGCTCGGCCCCGGCGAGTCGCCGCCGACCTCCGGCTGCGAGGGCGTGGGTGGCATGCATTGCGCGGTGAGCGCCTGCGGTTCGCGAGGGGCCGATACTGCCGAATGCCGCGATGGTCAGTGCGTGTTGGTGGGCTCGGACTGCACGGCGAGCCACGCGGAGTGTTCCGATCCTCCGCCCACCTGCCCGGCGGATTGGGCGCCGAACGTGATCGGCGGTTGCTGGGGAGTCTGTATTCCTCAGGCCAAGTGCGGGACCGTGTTCGTCAACACCTGCGACGCCTGTTCCCCGGACTGGACCTGCGTCGCCACCGAATATCCCGGTTCGCCGCGAGGATTCTCCTGTCCCGTGCCGCCTACCACGTGTTCGACCCATGACTGCGCTTGCGTCGGAGCCTCCCTGTGCCCCAGCGGCTACACCTGCGTGGACGGCCCGGACGACGCGGACGTGGAGTGCCGATGCCCGACCTGCTGAACGTCTCCAGATGGACGTCGCAATGCCGCGCTCTTCGGCATTCGTGAGTTCGGCTCGCGCGGGGAGCCGAGGAAGAGGCGTGAGTCCTCGGGTGCTTCGATGCGTGAGGCGCCGCAGGTGGATCTTGCGATGGCAGAGGTGCTCGGGCGGGGACGCCGCGTGGCTCGAGCGCGTCCGTCGTTTGGGACACTCGGGGCGCCGCCCGCTGTGGGTCCCCCAGCCCGAGGCACGAGAGCTTGGACGCGATCAACTTCGGCGTCCCACCGGCCGACTACTCCGAGGCGCCCACCGCCCGACTGGTAGGCGAACCCGCAGTCCCCCGGTGGCGGACTCATCTCCCGTTGCCCGCCGGTGGCGTCCGCGCCGAGATCCGCGTTGGAAAACCTCAAAACATCCCGGCCGTTGCGCCAGTTTCACTGCGCACGAGGACTTGTATGTAAACTCTGCCCCGTGACGCCGCCGCAGATCATCGTCGCCACCCACAACGCGAACATCCCCGTCAACGGCGACGCGCAATTGATGGTCGCGCTGGCCGTGGCGGAGGGCGAACGCCTAGGCACCGTGCTCGGTCATGGCAGCATCGATAGGCCAGGGGTCAAGGAGACCGTGAGCGTCATCATGGAAGGAAGCGCCGAGGCTTTGCGCTCGCGTCGGGAGCGCTACGGGTACTGAGAAGCCATGTTCGATACCATCGAATCCATACGGCAGCAGCTCGCAGCAGGTGAGGACACCTTCGCCGAGTTCAAGGAGGTGCGCCTCGTGGGCAACGCGATTGTGTCGCCGAACACCGAGCAGTTTGCGGGCGAGCTCGTCGCTCTCGCGAATGCCGAGGGCGGCTGCATCTTCCTGGGAGTGGACGACACCGGTGTAATTCAGGGGGTGGCGAAGGGCTCGCTCGATGCCGTCGAGCGGTGGGCCGTGAACATCGCCACCAACAACTGCGACCCGCCGATCCGACCTGTGATCCGCAAGGTCCGCATCCCTATCGGCGAGGACGAGAACGCTCAGATTCTGCTCGTCCAGGTCCGACGTGGTCTGTACGTCCATCGAACGACCGGAGGGCGCTGGCTCCTTCGCGTCGGCTCAACGAAGCGCGACCTAACGAGCCAAGAGCTCGCGAGACTGCTTCAGCAGCGAGGGCGGGCCTTCGTCTTCGACGAGCAGCCCGTACTCAGCGCCGCCGTCGATGACCTCAGTGACGCTACTCTCGTCGAGTACTTCGGGCGCACCAAGCTCCCGATGGACGAGCTGCTGCGAAATACCCGCGTGGCCATTTCCGACGAAGAAGGGCTGACTCGCCCCACCGTAGCGGGGCTCCTGGTGTTCGGCGCACAGCCCCAGCACCACCTGGCTTCCGCATGCATCGATGCCGCAGTCTACAGAAGCACGAGCTTGGACTCGGATGACCTGGTTCATTCGCAGCGAATCGACGGGACGGTGGTCGAGCAGATCGACGACGCGGTCGCCTTTGTGCAGCGCTTCATGTTGATGCCGGCGCGCAAGGACGTCGGCCGCCAGGACTTCCCGCAATACGCCCTGGGTGCGGTTCACGAGGCGATCGTGAACGCGGTGGCGCACAGGGACTACTCGATCTCCGGGTCTCGTATTCGGCTGTTTCTCTACTCGGACCGCATGGAGATCTACAGCCCCGGCGGCCTTCCGAACACCATCACCCTGGAGACACTGCCGTACCGCGTCTTCACGAGAAACCAGCTGCTGGTCGCGTTCCTGTCGAAGCTCAGGAGCCGCCGCACGGGCCGGGCCCTGCTCGAGTCGCGAGGTGAAGGGGTCCGACGGATCTTGGACGAGAGCGAGGCGCACAGCGGCCGACGGCCGGAGTACCACCTGCATGGCGAGGAGGTCGAGCTCTGCATCTGGGCCAAACCGTCCCCTCATGCGGAGGCAGGCAGTGGCGGCGAGGGGGAGGCTCCGTCGTCCTCAACTGACCGAGATAACCCGGCCGCTGGCTGTGGTGGCGAGAGCGGCCACGGCTGACCGCGCCGTTTCCGAGAGGGCGGTGAGGAGCTTGTCGAGGCTCGCTCGACACTTGAACGTCCAGGGGTGTTCGTGGCCTAGGCTCGGTTCGAGGATGGTGTGAGTCCTATCGCCGCTCCGCCAGTAGCTCCACACGCACATCGGCCACGCCCACTCTGAGCAGGCCGAGCCGCTCTGCGGCGGCCCGCGACACATCCACGATGCGCCGTCGATCGCCAAAGGGGCCTCGGTCCATGACGCGCAGGACCACGGCCGCCCCGGTCTTGAGCCGAACGACACGGATCAACGAGCCGAAGGGCAGCGTCCGATGCGCTGCGTAGGGGCGATCGGGCCGGTATCGGACACCGCTCGCCATGAAATTGCCGGCAAGACGATCCGAGTAGTAGGTGGCTTTGCCACGCCAGCGCGCTCTGACGCGAGCCGCGCGTCCCAGCTCTTCGAGCTCGGCGAAGGTTTCCACCTCCTGAGCTCGTTCGGGGGTCTCGGCAGACTGGGTCGGCGATGTCGGGGCTGGGCCGGTCCCGGCGGGAACATGACGAACAGCGGAGCCCGGTGGAGCGGTTCGAGGAAGGGGTTCGGCGGAGCTGTCGGGCGCTCGAGAGGGGGCAGCGCTGCTCGGTGGCCAGCTCGACGGAGACTCGGGCCGTGTCTCGGTGGGCAGGCACGCGATGGTGACCGCGCCCACCAGGGCCGAGGCTAGACAGATCGCTTTTCTCGACTCGCCGATGGCAGCTGCGGTTCTCTGGAGCCCAACACGGTCCGTGACATCGATCCTCGTGGGCCGCTCTTTCGCTTCGTACGCCAAAACCGGAGGCTAGCACGGTCCGCGCGTTCGTGTAGCGCTTCGAAAGATGAGCTCGGCGTCGGTTGACGCACTCGTTAGTGCCCTGTCTCCGTGATTCGCCGCAGAACTCGACGGCCTTGAACGGAGCGAAGCCGTCAAGTTCTGCGGCGAATGCCCGCAGTCTGAGCCAGGACACGGGTTTCTACTTGTGTGGCGTGTCTTGGAGACACGCCACTAGCAGCCGAGCGTTATGAGGTCGGCAGCAGCGGACGCGCCACCGGTCGAGCCCCTGGTCCCACCGGTCCCGCCGCCTGAGGACGCGCCGCCCGAGGACGCTCCCGCGGCGCCCGCGGACTCGAACCTGCCACAGTGGGGCACGCTCAGCTCGGTCCCACCGGGGATTTCTACTTGTCCCACGCATTGACCCTGCTGGCAACTCAGATACACTATGGGGTGCCCGCACCTGTAGCACTGCCTCGGCGAGACGGGTTCGGGTACCAGGCACTCGTGCAATCCGTCGGCGTTGGCACGGGTGACCAGGTAGAAGACGTCGACGCACTCGGCGATGATGACACAACAGTCATCATCGGTGGTGCAGCTGAGATCCCGCTGGTACATCGAGCAATCTTCGGCGCCGCCCGCTCCGGCTGCTCCCCCCATCGATGCACCGCCGCTGGCACCGCCACCCGTCGCCTGTCCGCCGGTAGCACTGCCGCCCGTCGCTTGCCCGCCGGTAGCACTGCCACCTGTCGCCTGTCCGCCGGTAGCGCTGCCGCCCGTCGCCTGTCCGCCAGAAGCACTGCCGCCCGTCGCTTGCCCATCGGTGCTGGCCCCGCCCGCTTCGCTCGTGCCGCCCGCGTCGGGCGCCGCGCCACCAGTACCGTGGGATTGGCCGCCTGAGCTCGACCTGCCGCCGCTCGGTCTGCCGCCGGTGGCAGCACCGCCCGTGCTGACGCCGCCCGAGTCGACTCCGTCCGACCCTGCGGCGGCGTTGCTTGCACCGGCGCCCGATCCAGCCGCCCCGCTGGTAGCGGAGCTCTGTGAGGTGGTGCCACCCGATGCATCGCCAACGCCGGCCGCGCCCGCTGGACTGTCCCCTGACATTCGCTGAGCCACGGCCTGGTTGTCGTCACAGCCGAGAAGGCAGAGAAACAACATCGAGATGGGTCGGAGTGAATGGGCCATGGTCTGATAGTTCCCTTTGGACCCAAGACGGGTCACTGTCGGCCCGGCTACCATGAAAGCTCCGCCCAGAGCCCGGGCTGGACGATCCACGCCGTGAACAGCGTCTTGGGCCGCGGCTCGTCCAGGTACTGATATCGGGTACGGTACCAGGCGGCGGTCGTAACGAACGCACCGCCCAAGCTCGCCGGCCCGAGATCCGCGCGAGCGCCCAGAGCGAGAAACATCGCTGGCCGCAGCTTCACGTCACCGGCGACTCTCGCGTAGTCGCTGGGAACGCTGCGCGTGCGGCGGCGTATGATCTCGAGGCTGGGCCCGAGCTCAGCGGTCGCCGTGACGCGATCGGTGGCTCTGTGGCCCAGCGTGAGCCCCAGTGAGCATGCGTAGCCACGCAGGTCGAGCTCGATCCCGTGCTCTTCAGGGTGCGTGGGCAGCAGCCACTGTCCGCGGATCTGGCCCCCGATCTCCGGGCGGCTGCCTGCCGAGGACAGGCCGAATCCGACCACGGGGCCGTGGGCCATCCCGAGCGGTCCGCGCCATCTTGCGCCGTAGCCCAGTCCTGGTCTGAGTTCGAGGGATCGGCGCGCGCGCTGGTTGACCGAACGCTCCCCCGTCACCACGGCGGACCGGCGAGGCTGCGAGTCAGGCCTTCTGCCGCTCAGTCGCCGCTGCATCTCTTGGCGCGACGTCGTTTCGAGTCGACCCTCCCACAGGGCCATCGTGGAAAGGTAGGCCACCTGCGCCACCTGTTCCATTCCCACCTCGTCCAGTCCGTGAGCGAGCGCGACGTCACTGGCCAGATAGCGCGGCGGCAGGCCCGATCCCTCCTCGAGAGAGAAGAACAGCCTGACCCGGCCGGGCTTCTCGAGAACGACCCAGACCGATACGCCACGCTCGCCTCTGGGCGTCAGAACCACGCCGGGATCGAGCCTCGGAACGCGGCGGCCCACACGGACCGTCTCGGCACCGCCGAACCAGCTCGTGATGCGCCAAGGTAGCGCTTGGAGCGTCGGGCCTTCGCCGACGACGACGAGGTCGACCCTGGGCGGACCTGTCGAAGCTCGCGGCACGTCCGTATCGACCTGCGCCAGGGCAGCGCGGGGGCAGACCACGAGCAGGAGGGCCGCGCCCAGCAACCCCCCAGTGACCGCCGAAGCAACGGCTCCCGTGCTCCGGGTCAAGGCGGCCCCGCCAAGCGTTTCCTCGCTCCCACCGCGTAGGCAGAGCCCGGATATCTCGCGACCAGCTCGCCGAGCGCTGCGCGCTCTTGGGCGTTCCGCCCGAGCCTTCTCAGGGCGCCGGCCTCGCCCCAGAGTGCCTCGGCCGCGGACGGGCCCGAACTGTGCGCACGATAGGCACGGAACTCTGCGAGCGCACGACTCGGCTGGTCATGTTGCAGGTACAGCATGCCGAGCGACAGCTGAGCCGTGAGCGCTTCCGGCGAGCCCGGGTACTCCGCTTCGAGCCGCTGGTAGCCGGCCATCGCCGCCTCACTGTCGCCGGCCACGCGCGCCCGGTTGGCTTTGGCGAACAGCTGGGTGGCGGTCAGAGCCGGCTCTCGGCGGATCGCCGGCTGAACCGCACGAGTGAGGACCTCGGCGCCTCGACTCGACCAAACGGGAGGTCGCGGAGCGGGCGGCGGAGGGCTCTGTGCCGAATCGGGCGTATCCGCTGGCGGCTCGGCGGGTTGGCTGACGCGAACGCTGCGGCGGGGCCGGACCGACGAGGACACGCTCGTCGGGGCGGGCGGCGGCGACGCACGGTTGGGCTCCAGCAGCGGCCGCGCGAGCTCGAAGGCGGCCACGGCTCCGGCGGCGAACAAGATCCCCACGGCCATGGCCGGCACCGCCCGCCGCGCTCGCCACACGCTCGGCGCTCGTGCCTGGTGCTTCTGCACGGCGCGGACCATGCGCTCGATGCGTTGGTCGTCGTCGGGCAGTACCCTCGCGTCCCGATCGAACACCGTGCCGGCCTGGTAGAGCAGGCGACTGTCCGTGGAGGTCGAAAGCGCGTCGCGCAAGAGGCGTTTGTCGCTCTCCGAGAGACCGCCCCGTCGGGCTCGAATCAGGACATCGTCGATCACATCGGAATCGGCGCTCATGATGACCTCTCGACCAACTCGGCCAGCCTGGGATCTCCGAGCACATGGACGCGCAGTGCTCGCTTGGACAGTCTGAGACGGCTCTTCACCGTGTCGCGCGGGACCTGGCAGGCCTCCGCGATTTCCTGCACCGTGTAGCCGAGCACACAATGCAGAGCCAGCGCCTCGGCCTGCTCGGGCGGCAGCAGATCCAGCAGGCGCCGGACGGCATCGGCGCTGGCCTGCGCCGAGAGCTCCGTGTCGGGGCCAGGCGCTTCGCTCGGCAGAAGCTCCACCGAAGACCGGTCATCGCGAATCGACTGACGCTTGCGAGCGGAGTTTCTCCGGCGCGCCTTCATGGCCGTCAGCGCCGCCACACGACAGGCAAGAAAGGTGACGGTCGACTCGCCGCGATGTCGTCCGAGCGCGTCGATGAGGGCGATCGAGCTCTCCTGCGCAACGTCGTCGATCTCGGGATGGCTGGGCCCGAGGACCCGTCGCACCACGTTCAGAATATGCGGGCCAATGGAGAGCAGGAGCGTCCTCACGGCCGAGCCGTCCCCGGCGACGGCCGCCCGGGCCACCCCGGCCAGCGCATCAGGTCGCTCGGGAGGCGTGGCGCCGACCAGGCGCAACACGGGGGGACTGCGTGTATCGGCGGCCATGCTTCCTGCCGCTTCAGTCTGTACCGAGGGCTCGGAAAACGGGTCAACCCACCCTTCCAGCTCCGTCGGATTGACCAAAGAGCCGGATCATGACCTCTGCGTTCTGCACACGGTCCGGCGCATACATCCGCACGCCAACGTGGGCGCAGTACTGACCCAAGGCGCCGGCCGCCGCCTTGCAGGCCCGACGGCTAGCGAGTAGCGTGCATGGATTGTAGCGGTGGAGCCAGAATTGGACGGCACAGAAGTCGTGCCCGGGATCCGGGTCGGGGATGTTGTAGCCGACAAGTACCGGGTGGAGGGCGTGCTGGGAGCCGGGGGCATGGGCGTGGTCCTGCGGGCAACACACCTGGAGCTACAGGAGCCGGTCGCCGTCAAGCTCCTCTTGCCGGGCATGGGCGAGCGGGAGGAGTTCCTCGTTCGCTTCCTCAGAGAAGCTCGCGCTGCGGCCCGTATCAAGAGCGAGCACGTCGTCCGAACCTACGACATCGGTACGCTCGACGGCACTCTGCGCTACATGGTCATGGAGTACCTGCGGGGGGAGGACTTGGCCGCGTACTTGCTCAGGAACGGGCCATTGCCCGTCCCCCTGGCGGTCGATCTCGTACTGCAGGCTTGCGACGCGCTCGCCGAGGCTCACCAGCTCGGCATCATTCACCGGGATCTGAAGCCGGAGAATCTCTTCATCGTCCACCAGCCGGGCGGAGCCTTTCTGGTGAAGGTCCTCGACTTCGGGGTTTCGAAGGCCGACGACGCTCCGGTGTCCGAATCCGGCGTCGGCGTCACGCGCGCGCGCAGCATGCTCGGAACGCCCCTGTACGCATCCCCCGAGCAGATGGTTTCCGCCGCCAACGTGGATGCGCGGACCGACATCTGGGCTCTGGGCATCGTGCTCTATGAGCTGCTCTCCGGATCGACGCCTTTTCCTGGCTCTACCCTGGCGGAAGTGATAGCGCGGGTCGTGTCGTCCCCTGCGCCGCCGCTGCGCGACTTGCGATCCGACGTGCCGGCGCGGCTGGAGCAGGTCATCATGACCTGCTTGCAGAAGAAGCGGGAGGATCGCTTCCCCACGGTGGCGGCTCTCGTGCAGTCGCTCATGGAGGCCGTGGGCTCGGAATTGGACGCCGACGCTCACGTGCTGTCCAGGCGCATCCTCAGGCGCCACTCGTCGTTCAGCACGCCTTCGAACGATGTACTCGCGCGCCAACTGCTGAGCACTGCCATCTCGCCGTCAGAAGTGGGTTCATCTGCCACGGCTCGCTCGCCTTCGGAGGCTTCGGCGTCGACGGCGCTGCTCAGGCCCACTCCCTCGCCTTCGGTGGGAGCCGAGCAGGATACTGCGAGCGCGCTGGCCTCCAGCAGAACGCAGACTCGATCCCGGCGACCACGCGCGGTGGCGATCGTGGTGGCTTCGGTCGTGGCCATCGGGGTGGGCGGCGTCGTGCTGGCGAGGTGGTGGCCCAGACCGTCCGCCTCGACGGCGGGCAGCACGGCGGCCCGAGCCGCGGCCCCAGCCCCCACCGCTGCGGTCGCGTCCGGCGCTTCCAGCGCGAGCGTGTCGGTGGTCCCTGCGAGCACGCACACCGACGAACCGAGTGCTCCCGGTGGAACGTACGACCCCACCTCTGCCGAGGCGGCTGCCAACGGGAAACCCGCAGCCGCGGCGTCGTCGACGACCGCCAAGCCCAACGCTACGTCGACGGCGTCCCCGACCAGCACGGCGGCATCGGCCAAACAGCGGCGCGTCGTTGCTCGCCGCACGGCGGTCCCGAACAGACCGCCGAGAGCCGCTTCGTCGGCCGCGAAAGCAGTGCCGACCGCGACCCCGACCCGCCAACCTGACGCGGCTGGTTCCAGCGATCTGGCGGACTTCGGCCCGCGCCGCTAGTGCCCTGTCTTCAAGACAGGGCACACAAGTAACAACGCGCTTCTTGGCTCAGACGGGGGGCATTCGCCGCAGAATTCGACGGCTTCGCCCCGTTCGAGGCCGTCGAATTCTGTGGCGAATTACGGAGACAGGGCACTAGGCTGGGGGCCTGCGAGGAGAACCGAGCATGAGACGAGTCCGTACACTCTTCAGTGCTGCCGCGTGCTTGGCGCTCGTGGCGGTGGCCACGTCGGTTCATGCGGGTCCGAACGAGGTAGCCACCGCCGAAGCGCTTTTCCAACAAGCGCGGCAGTTGATGAAGGAGGGTCGATTTTCCCAGGCATGCCCGAAGCTTGCCGAAAGCCAGCGTCTGGATCCGGCTGTGGGAACCCTCCTGTATCTGGCGGAGTGCTACGAGAAGAACGGCCAAACGGCGAGCGCGTGGGCGACCTTCGAGCTGGCCGCAGCCGAGGGACGCAAGGACAACCAGGCGGCGCGCGAGAAGATCGCGAAGGAACGTGCCCAGCAGCTCGTGGGCAGGCTCTCTCGCCTCACGATCGCGGTCCCGGCGGCCGCCAGAGTCGTCGGGCTCGTGGTCCGGCGTGACGATATCGAGGTCGGCGAGCCGAGCTGGGACACCGCGCTCCCCGTCGATCCTGGCCAGCACGTCGTGCAGGCGTCGGCGCCGGGCAAGAAGCCTTGGGTGACGGCCGTGGACGTCGGCCCCGACGCAGCGTCTGCTCAGGTCGAGATCCCGGTGCTCGAGGACTCCGCTCCCGACGCGCCCGCTCGGGCCGCCCAGCCTCAACCGGTGGCGCCGCCCAGCCCGCCCGTCGTCGCTGCGGCTCCAGCACCCCCTCCCAGCAAGGACTCGGGGTCCAACCCGGGAGGCACGCAACGCATCGCGGGCTTGGCGATCGGCGGAGCCGGAGTCGCCAGCCTCGGCGTGGGCACGGTGCTCGCCATCATGGCGCAGAGCAAGGAGACGGACTCCGAGAAATACTGCGCGCCAGACGACACGAGCCGCTGCACCCAGCAGGGCATAGACATCCTCGAAGACGCCCGAGGCCTGAACACGGCTGGCAACATCCTGCTGGGCGTTGGCGGCCTGCTCGTGGTCTCCGGAGCCGTGCTCTACCTGACAGCGCCCCGTGGTTCGGACGCGGCCGCGGGCCCACTGGCAGCCCAGGTGGCCGTGGCCTCGGCGCTTTCGCCCACTGGCGGACATCTGATCGTGAGCGGACGTTTCTGAGCAGTACAGAGGCGAAGATGAGGCTTCGGCACACCCTGATCCTGGTCGGTCTAGCAGCGGCAGCGGCCGCGTCGTGCTCCATCCGTGAGGCAACGTTGGATCCGCATGCGCTCGACCATGGGGGCGAGGGCGGGCAGAGCGCGCAGGCGGGCGCCCCGGAGTCGGTGGCCGGTGAGCAAGGCGAACCTGGCTCGGCTGGAGTCCCTTCGAGCGGCGATGCAGGCAAGGGAGGCCGCGCGCGCCCCACCGGCGGTGATGGCGGCGCTCACGACGGCGCATCGGGCGCGGCCGGGATCCCGGGGACTGCTGGCGGCCCAAACCCTGGCGGCTCGCCAGGCGTGGGCGGCGCGACCCAGGCAGGCGGCGCAGCGCAGCCAGGCGAGGCGGGAGGCGGCGCGGCGGGAACGGAAGAGACGGGCGGAAACGGCGGGGAGGGTGGTGAGCTGAGCGTTGGCGGCGTGGGTGGCAGGGCGGGAGCCCCGGGCACGGGCGGCGTCGCTGCAACGGGTGGCGAGCTGACCCCCGGCGGCACAGCGGGCACCGGAGAGACGGGCGGCTCCACGGCGACCGGTGGCCAGGAAACGGGCGGAGCTGTTGCGCTCGCCGGCGCAGGTGGGCTCGGTGGCGTCGCGGGCGGCGCTGCGGGCGGAACCGGCGGCGTC
>JAFGIS010000654.1 GCA_016929495.1 Polyangiaceae bacterium
ACGGTGAGTGGATCTGTCCGGACAAGGGTTTCTCGTCTGGAATCGGAGGCGTGGACGATGAGCCAGCGTGCGAGGACGCGGTGGTCATCTCGGACGTCGCCTTCGACTTGGCCCTTCGGCTCGATCCGTACCACCAAGTCGTCTACAACGGGACGATCCTCGTCTACTGGGAGATGACCTGGACCCCGAACTGCCTCAACGCACTCAATGGTCATCGCTACACTCCGGAAGAAGTGACCCGAATCTGCTCGGACTACTCCAAGGAGCTCACCAACGATCCCACGTCGACGTTCCAGTCTGGCAAGTGCGTGATGGACACTGCCGGAGTCTGCCACTGCGATGCAACGCAGTCCGGACCCATCGACGAGCGGGGCGGCTACTACGTCGCAGGCGACAAGATCTACTTCGATAGCGGCTACACGCTCGAGTTCTGCAGGAAGGGCAACGTGCTCGAAGTTCGCGATGACCGGATGAAGCTGGGCCCCATGGTGGAGAGGCTGCGTGAGCTCAGCACGGCCCTGTAGACGCTCGCCCTGCCGATGACGTTCGTTGGTGTCTGACCGGCACTGCCGGCGGTTGCGTCACGGCGAAGGGTTCGTCGTGTCCGCACGAGGCTTCCCTGTGCTTTCGGGCCCCATCGGCCCGTTCGCGGTCTTCCCGCTGGCGAGCTTGTTGCCACCGTAGGCCTGGATGTAGGGGATCTTGCCAAAGACCTCCGCATAGCGTCGCTTCATCTTGGCAAAGGTCTCGGGCTCCTCCGCGGCCAGGTTGTGTTGCTCTGCGGGGTCCTTGTCGAGATTGAACAGCAGGAACTGCCACGGGCTGAGCGCGATCAGCTTGTAGTCGCCCTCGATGAACGCCTGGCGAAACGGGTTGTTGCTGTCTTCGGGTAGGTCCACCACGATGGGCTCGCGGCTGTCCGGTTGGGCCGTCCCGTAGACTTCTGCTACCAGACTCTTGCCCTGGAAGCCCTCGATGGGTTTGTGCCCCATGAGCTCCATGATCGTTGGGGCCAGATCGACGGCCGACCGCCTGAGCTCGATCCGCTTCGGCTTGGCGCCCGGCGTCATGATCAACAGCGGCACCCGCACAAGCGGCTCCCAGAGTTCGAAGGCATGGCGGTACATGCCGTGCTCGCCGAAGACTTCTCCGTGGTCCGATGTGACGATGAGCGCCGTGTCCTTCCACCAGGGTTGCGTCTTGGCCCAGTCCACCAGCTTGCCGAGCCACAAGTCGGCGAAGCAGATCTCGGAATCGTACCGGTCGCGGTTCTTGTTTCCCCAGTCCGGGCACTCGGGGTGCTTGTTGTACACGTCGTGAGGGTCCATGTAGTGGGCCCACGCGAAGAACTGCCGGCCCGTGTTCTCCGGGCTCCCCAGCAGTTCGAGCCCGAGCCTGGTCGTCTTCTCCGACGTGATGCTGTTGTCGGTCTGCGGATCGAACGTGATCCCTGGCACCATTTTCCAGACGTCGAATCCCTGGTCGAACCCCTTGCCGCGCCCGAAATAGAGATGGGCCTGCCAACCCAGGGTTCGGATACCGTGCTCTTGGAGGACCTCGGGAAAGAACACGTTGCTCTTGGCATACGTCGCGAAGAAGTAGCCGCTGCGGTAGAGCGTCGACGGGTACCTCCCGGCGAGCAGGCCAGCCACGCTCTTGGCGGTGTAGCTCGAAATGGAATAGGCGTTCGTGTAGACGACCGCGTTTTCAGCGAGCTTGGTCAGATGCGGAGCGACAGGACGGGTGTACCCCTGCCACGGCGCGTGGTCCGCGCGAAACGCGTCCACCGTGAGGAGCAGCACGTTGAGCGGTCGCGGGGGCGCCTCGGGTGCCGAGGGGATAGGCGCCGGGGCAGGGGCGCTGTGGGTGCTCGCAGCCTTGCTGTGTGCGGAAGCGCTCGGGGCGCCGGCCCGCTCCGCCTTGCCCGTGTCGCAGCCGACCGCGGCAAGGGCCGCCGCGGCTGCGACGACGAAACGTGCGCGGCGGGCTTGTGTCGCCTGGCTCAGCCCGGACCATGCGGGGCTCATGTTGGCGCTGGGGGTGGACCGCGGCTCGTTTCGGTAGGGCACGTCGGCCACCTACAGCTTCCGTCGGCCCGACGCCACTGAGTTCCGACATCGACGGTGCGCGGCTCCCGTCGTTTCGCCCCGCTCGGAGCGTGCCCCTGTCCCGAGCGCAGCCGAAGCGTCGCATCTGGCTGTCTGTCCGGGCGCGTCTCCTCGCGAGAACGCACGCCCGGCGCAGGTGGGCCGTTGGCACCCGCCGGCCTGTATCCGGCGCTATCGCGGATCCGGCGCGTCGATTTCCTTCTCGAGTTCGTCGAGCCTGTCCACGTAGTTGTTTTTGTCGACGGCCAGGTCCGCCTGTTCCTCGTAGTCCGATTCGGTGGCGATATCTGCGGCCGGATCGTCCGGCGCTGCCGCAGCCGGAGCGGAAGCGGCCGCCGGCGCGGCTGCAGCCCCCGCGCCCGCTGTTGGCGCGGGCTCCTGGTTGCACGCCAGGGGAGCCATGAGCAGACCGAAGAGCGCAGCTTTGGCGACGAGACGAGTCATTTCGCACCCTCCTGATTTGCGGTTGCAGGCTTGGGGGCCTCTTCCTTCTGTCCCGGACCCTTGGCCGCGGCTGGCGGCGGGACGGGAGGCGCGCTCGCCGTGTCTCCGACCGTCCCCACGTCACTGCCTCTCTTCAGGCGAGCCATCTGCAGCTGGAAACGCTCCTGCTCCTTCTCGATCAAGTTGTCAGCCTTCTCGACCAAATCCTTGCCGTCGGGATCCCGAAGGGCCAGCTCTCTGATCCGCCTGAGGCGCGCCATCCGCCACGCGTGTACCTTGATCGCGGCCTTCACCTCCGGCTTGTTCAGTTGCTCCTCGCCCCAGCGCTCGCGCAGCTGCTGCAACGCTTCGCGCCGACGTTTCATCTGGTCCGCGCGTCGCTCTTGCCACTTCTTTCTGAGCTCGGGGTTGGGCGCCGCTCTGTGCCTGAGCCGGAAATCAGGCGGGCGGCGCAGGCCTCCGTCCCGCGCGCCTGGTGGGTGGTGCACGCCTCCGTCCAGTGCGCCCGGTGGGCGCGGCCGCACTCCGGTTTTGCCCTCGTGTTCGCCCTTGCCCTTGGCGTTGTGTTTGCCCTTGTCCTTGTCTTTGGCCAAGGGCCCACGTCCGACCATCGCGGGAGGACCGCCGCGACCGGCGTGCATGCCCGGGGCTGGGTGTTTGTCCGCAGCTTCCGGGCGGGCCGGCGCTCCCTTGGGCTGGGCCGAGGCCGCTGCGGCCAAGCTGGCCGCCAGAGCGGGGCCAAGCAGGGCGAACCATGGTTTTCTCGGGGTCATCGTGGGTCTCCTACGCTGAAGGCCAACAGCCTGCGACTCGAGCAAGACCACGCTCGGCGACGGGGAGTCCTCTCGCAGGCCTCTACCGGCGGCCGCCATCTGAACACGATCCGGCAGCGAAAGCCACTGCTGGCCGATCCACTGCGAAGCAAGCGCAGGGACAAATGGACCGTAGGGCCGACCGAGAAGTCGTGTCAGTCCGGCCACTCACATCCCAGGTGTATGCGTCTCCGGCGGCAGCGCGTCTTGGAGTCGGCCGGGAGCACCCAACGCAACGGCGATCGGCCCAGACCGTGTCTCGAGCAGCAGATGGCGACACGATGTGGCCTGCACCGGGTAGGCGCGAACGAGGTCCGTGCGCGCAATCCGGGCGAGCTGTTGAGTCACGCCCCACGACCGGATCCGAACCACGAGCGTGGCATCGCCTTCGAGCTCGATTCGTTCGCCGGCCACGACGCACGAAACCCAGACCAGCAACAGGACGAGCCCTGACGCGAGCACGACGCTCAGCGCAGCGATGCCTTTGCCTTCGACGAGTCGGACCGTGATGAAGACCACGATGATCGCAGCCGTCAGCGTCGCTGCGACCCGCACACTGAGGGCCACGAGCGGCTGCGATGGTTGCGTTCGCCAGAAAAGGGGCACTTTGCCCAAGCGACGGCA
>JAFGIS010000655.1 GCA_016929495.1 Polyangiaceae bacterium
AAGGAGCCCATCACGATCCCGGCGAAGCCTGCTAGCAAGAAGGTTCGCGCGACGGCGCTCAAGAACCTGAAGGATCTCGTTCAGTAGCAGCATGGCCGTCGCTCCTCGGAGCGACAGCCGCCGAATCGACGATAGTCCCCGACGTCATACCAGCGTCGGGGACTCGTCGTTTGTGCTGCCAAGACGGCGGGAGTACAGATCGCAGCCGTGGCTGTCGTGACGCTCAAACCAGGACATGTCCAGCCGGTGTGGGCCGGGCATCCGTGGGTCTACGCCCAGGCAGTGGCACGGATCGAAGGCGGCGCCGTGGCTGGAGACGAGGTCGAAGTGCTCGATCCCGAGGGGAGATTCCTCGGGCGGGGGCTCTATTCGCCGCGCTCGGCCATCCTCGTGCGCCTGTTCTCGCGCTCACGGGGCACCGCCTTCGATGCACGGCTGCTGGAGGAACGGCTCCGGGCCGCGCTGGCCCGACGCGAGGTGCTTTCGATTCCCTCCGAAGAAACGACGGGCTATCGGCTGGTCAATGGCGAGGGGGACGATCTGCCCGGGCTCATCGTGGACCGCTATGACACAACCATCGCCGTGCAGCTCAACACCATCGGGCTCAAGCTCCGCGAGGCGCTGGTCTTGGACGTACTCGGCCGGGTCACGGGCGCTCGCTCCATGGTCGACCGTAGCTCGCGCGCGGCCGCCGAACTCGAGGGGTTCAACGCAACGCAAGCACTCTTGCGTGGCGATGCCGTTGCGACGCTGAGCTTTCGCGAGCGGGGCCTCTCCTACCGGATCCCGTGCGAGCTCACGCAGAAGACCGGGTACTACTTTGACCAACGACCGCTTCGCTCTCGGATCGAGCAGCTGGCTCGGGGGCGGCGCGTGCTCGATACGTACTGCTACGTGGGCTCGAGCGCGATGTCCGCAGCCCGCGGCGGCGCCCAGGAGGTCGTGGCAGTCGACTCGAATGCCGAGGCCCTGCGGGTTGGAGCTGAGTGCGCCCAGCTCAACGGCCTGGCCGGAGCGATCCGCTACGAGCGCGCCTCGGCGAGCGAGGTGCTCAAAACCGCCGGCAGGCGGGGCGGCTACGACCTGGTCATCTGTGACCCCCCGAAGCTTTCCCCAACCCGCACTGCCAAGCAGCGCGCCCTTGGCGCCATGCGCCGGCTTGCGGCGGCCGCGAGCCGAGCGACCGTGCCGGGGGGGCTACTGGCGCTCAGCTCGTGCTCGGCGGCAGTTTCGTTCGGCGAACTCACTCGAGCCCTGGCCCTCGGGGCAACGGATGTCGGGCTCCGGCCCGTGGTACTGGAGCGGCTGTTCCAGGGACCCGACCATCCGGTCCCGGCGGCGTTTGCTGAAGGCCTCTACCTGAGCACGCTCTTGGCGGAGATCAGACCAGCATGACACGTGCTTGCCTCCACGACATCAGTCGTCAGCTGTCCAAGGAGGTCAGCGGCCTGAGCTTCAGCCCGCCAGTGACGCATGTGTACAACCCCCTGGAATACGCGCGCGCACCCCACGAGGCCTATCTCGAACGCTATGGCAACGCTCCCAAACGCGTGCTGTTGCTAGGAATGAACCCGGGCCCCTTCGGTATGGCGCAGACAGGCGTGCCGTTTGGCGATGCCGCCATGGTCCAGGGCTGGCTCGGAATCTCGGGACGGGTCGGCAAGCCCTGCGACCTGCACCCGAAACGGCCTGTTCTGGGCTTCGACTGCCCAAGGCGCGAAGTGAGCGGCTCGCGCCTCTGGGGGTGGGCCCGGGACGTGTTTGGCACGCCCGGGTGCTTTTTCGGCCAGTGCTTCGTCGCCAACTACTGCCCTCTGGTCTTCATGGACCTAGCCGGCAGAAACCACACGCCGGACAGGCTACCCGCGGACGAACGCCGCGACCTCTACCGAGCCTGCGACCGTGCTCTGCGTCGGGTCGTCGGGTTGCTCGAACCGGCGTCCGTAGTGGGGGTGGGGAACTTCGCCGCCGAACGCGCTCGTGAGGCGCTCGGCGAGCGTGGCCTGCAGGTGCTCTGCCTCACACACCCGAGCCCGGCGAATCCCCGCGCCCATCACGGCTGGGCCGACGAGGCCACTCGGTGCGTCCAGCAATGTGGAGTGGAGCTGCCGCGTAGCCTTCCCCGCTGACGTTTCTGCCCCGCGCCTGGTCCCCACGTATCGGCCGGGCAACCGGGCCTGGCCAGCGCTGATGGTGCGCTGTAGGCTCCGTGCCCGCCACGGGCTGCCGGTGGCACCCCATCGCGAAAGGTCGTCGCGTGCCGACATTCAACTGGAACGTAGCCCCTGTACTGGTGACCATCCCGAAGGGCCCCATCATCGGGGTGCTCGCCGTCGTCGGACTCCTCGTCTTCGTGAACGGACTCCGGCGCAAGGCTGCTGATTTGCAGACGCTCGGGGCCATCATGTTGGGCGCGGCGGCCCTCGTTTGGAAACTGCTCGAGGACGGATTCGGGCTCCGCTACTATAGCTTGATCTTCGTCGCTGTCTTTTTGGGGGGCTACGCGCTCTTCAACTGGCAGGTCAAGCGTGGCGGCGGCCAGGAAGAAGAAGCAGCCGACTTCATCGTCTATGGCGTGCTGGGTGTGCTGATCGGGGCACGCCTCGGGCACGTCATCTTCTACGACTATGCCAAGGCCCTGCGCGACCCGGCGTGGATCTTCAAGATCTGGACGGGCGGCTTGGCCAGTCACGGCGCCGTCCTCGGGCTCATCGCGGCGATGTGGTTGTTCACCGTGCGCCGAGGAGTGCCGTTCCTCGAGGGTTCTGACCGATTCGCCTTCTCCGCGGCGCTCGGTGCGTCACTCGTGCGGATCGGCAATTTCTTCAATTCCGAGATCATCGGCAAGCCCACGGACCAATCCTGGGGCGTGCGCCTGATACAGATCGAAGGGCCCGAGGGTCCGCTGCGCTACCCGACTCAGCTCTATGAAGCTGCCCTCGGTCTCGGCGTACTCGCCCTACTGATAGTCATCGACCGCTGGTCTGGCCGTGAGAAACGGCCGCGGGGGCTGTTGATTGCGTCGTTCTTCGCCTTGTATTTCACGGGTCGGTTCTTCGTCGAATTCTACAAGGACTACCAGGAAGGCATGGCTTCGCCCGAATCGCCGCTGAGCATGGGCCAATGGCTCAGCATCCCCGGTGCGCTGCTCGGCTACTACGGCGTCTACTGGAGCCTGCGTCGGAAGATCCCGGTCGGCTGGACCGCGGCCTCGGACGACGAAGAGGACGACGAGGAAGAGGGCGAAGAAGATGAAGAGCAGGACGAGGACGACGACGGCGAGAGCGAAGAAGCAAACGACGAGAAAGCCGCGGAAGATGACCGTGGGTCCGAAGACGCCGAACCCGAACGAACCCCGCGCAAAAAGCGCAAGTCCGGCAAGCGCGCCAAGTCCTCACGTCCGAGCCAGCGTGCCGAGGCTTCGCCCTCGATCGATCCGGACGTCGAGGAGGAGTTCGGGCCGAACAGGGAAAAGCGGCGCCGAGTCCACGAGGGCGATCTGGAGAGCGAGAAGAAGTAGAAGATGTAGTCCTCGTGCCGAGCGGTCCGACGCGGAGAGCGATTCGAGGAAGGAGCCGGAAAGAGACCTCGGGATCCCGCCCCGGCGGACTGGCGGCCGACATCAGGAGCGGATCGCATTCCAGCTGCAACGGGCAACTTCCAGACAGGCCGTATGGCCGCCCGACTGGTGTCGCGTGCGTGGGCCGCCAGGGGTGGCAAGCGCTGGGCGCCAGAAGGGCCGCGCAATCACGGGTCACGGCCCCGAGTCTGGAGACCATCGGTCAAACCGTGCGACAGTCGGACCCACCCTGGTCGTCACCACACATTCACCAACACTGGTGGCTGCTATTCTGCAGAAGAGCCGCGAACATGCGGAACGGGTTGCACTGATGCGGTGCGTTCAGGAAAGACAATCGACGCGCGTGGTGCGCGTCGACCCGAAGACGCCCCTTCTGGCCAATGCGGAGATCAGGGAGGCGTTCAGCGACCCCGACGACGCATATGTCGTCCATGCGATGCTTCGCAGGGGATGGTTCGATGGCTGAGGTCAGCCTATTCTGCGAAGACCAGGGCCATGAGCAGTTCGTTCTCGCTCTGGTCGAGCGTTTGGCCATGGAGCTCGGCCACGACCCTGCATCGACGCCCTACGCAAAGAACTGGTTCATGTCGGCGAGCGACCATCGGCAGACTGAGAAGCGTCGAAAACCATGGCTGTCGCGCCGGGAGGTTGACGCAGGCGCGCGCCGCGCCCCTAACTACCGTTCCCACAGCGCACCCAACCGAAGCGCAACCGCGTCGAACGGCTCGGCTCGCACGACCGCATTACCCTCGAACGTGTCGAGCAGTACCCAGCGTCCCGCCTCCAGACGGAACACCTCGAGGATCTGGTCGTCGGGACTCACGAGCCACAGATTCCCAACGGCTTCCCGCGCGTAGATCCGCCGCTTGACGCCGCGGTCGATGATCTGGGTGCTCGGCGACACGATCTCGCACACCCAATCGGGAGCCAGATCCGTCGCCGCAACGTCGGGGAACTCCGGCATTCGCTCCCGCCGCCACCCAGCTAGATCCGGAACCACCTTGTCCGGTCCGCTCCCGAGATGAAGCTCCGGCTCGTCCAGGATGATCCAGCCGCCGCGGCCACCGAGATCTCCGAGGTCGAACCCCCCGAGCTCTACTCCGAGCCGCGAGGCCGCCCGTGCGCAACGGAATCGAGGCCGAGGCTGCACGTGGAGCTCGCCGTCGAGGATTTCTGCGACAGAATCCGGCAGAGCAGCAGCAAAGGCGGCTTCCACCTCCTCGGCGTTGTGGGTCGCATGGCGTGCCGGATCGGCCATGGGAAGAGAGTATGCCACGAGCGGCGGATGTCAGAAATCCGGCCACCGAGCGGGAACGCGCGCCGAAAGGTGAGCCGTGCAGGCGGGCTGCTCCGTCCAGCCTGCGCGTACGTGAAGCGCTACGGCGAGCGCTCGGCCGCCCGCGGAGTGATCCGGTAGTTGACCTCGTCGCAATGCCAGTGCTGGCGCGGGATCGGCTCGAGCTTCTGCTGGAACTTGCGCTCCCACTCTCGCATCTGTGCGTCGCTCGCAGCACCATCGGGAGGCCCGAACCGCCGCACGAACGCTGGATCGTCGAAGCCGCACACGCTGAACGATTCCTGGACCGCAACGGCAGGGTCGCGCAACGTGGCGCGGAACCGAACGAGCTCGGTCTCGTGACCAGGCTCCACCTCGACGCTCGGGGTCTTTTCGCTCGGCATCACCTTGCTCACACGCCCATCCTGCTCGCGGGTCGTGACCAAGAACCACAGACGACGATTCGGCGCCACGACGAGCGACGACTCCTCCCCGTCTCGAAACGTCTCTGGGAGGCGAACGCCCGCGCCGCGCGCAGCGCCAGCGAGCACGGCGCACCGCACGATGTCGGACACCGTGGGGGCATCCACCGCGCATGCGACGGCATCGTGCGCTGTCCGGGCTCTCCTGGCGCACGCCCGTAGAGTGGCTGGGTGGCGTGATCGATCGGCCTCGGGGACTACCCCAGCACATCCGCCATCGTATACAGCCGTGGCTTACGCTTGTTGACGAAACGCGCGGCTGCGATCGCGCCATGCGCCAGGAGCTCCCGGCTCGTCGCTCGATGGGTCAGTTCGAGTCGTTCGCCAGGCCCCAGCAAGTAGACGGTGTGGTCGCCAACAACGTCGCCGCCGCGTATGCCGAACACGCCCAGGTCTCGATCGGATCGCATTCCGACCTCGCCATCACGTCCGTGCAGCTCCTGAACGTCGGGGCGCACGGAGCGGACGGCGTCAGCCAACCGGCGAGCGGTGCCGCTCGGGGCGTCGACCTTCTTGCGATGGTGGATTTCCACGATCTCGGCGTCGTACGACGCGCCAAGCCGCCGCAGTGCGTGCGCGACGACCTCTGCGAGCACTTGAATGCCGAGGCTCATGTTGGCAGCCCAGAGCACCGGTACGCTGTCGGCTGCTTTCTCCAGCGCCTGCTTGCCGGCTGCGTCGAGATTCGTCGTTCCGCTGACCACCGCCATCTTCTGCCGGGCAGCCACGGCGAGCAGCCCAGGCACCGCAGAAGCGACCGAGAAGTCGATGACGCAGTCGGCGCCGAGCAATCCGCTTCCAAGGTCGGCCGTGGCCACGACCCCTATCGGCCCGACCCCGGCAAGCTCACCGATGTCCTTGCCCTGTCCGGGATCTACGCTCGAGCAGACCGCGCCCACCACCGTGAGGTCCTCGGCCGCGTGGGCGAGCCGAGTGATCGCAAGCCCCATGCGCCCCGTGGCCCCGTGCAATGCGAGTTTCATTGGGCCTCGTAGCGGCGCATCTCTTCCGCCAGAGAGCTACGGCACCGCTCGCCCGCCTCGACGAGCGGAGGACGAACGGCCGAGGTCATCCGACCCTTGAGAGCCAGGGCCGCTTTGACGGGCTGCGGGCTCGGCTCGCAGAACATGGCACGATGAACCGGCAAGAGGGCGAAATGACGCCGACGGGCCGCGTCCCAGCGCCCTTCCAGCGCCTCGACGACGGCCTGCTCGACTGGCTCGGGGTAGACGTTGCTCGTCACGCTGATCACGCCGCGTGCGCCAACGCTCATCATGGCGAGCGTAAGTGCATCGTCGCCGCACATGACCGTGACGCGATCACCGGCGCGTGACATGAGCTCCTGGCAGTACAGGACGTTCGCCGTCGCATCCTTGATACCGACGACGTTCGGAGACTGCTCCAGGACTTTCAGGGTTGAATCGACGCTCAGTTCGACCGCGCAGCGGCCCGGCATGTTGTAGAGCACCACCGGAACCTCGACGGCGCTCGCCACCCTGCGGATGTGCTCGATCAAACCGAGCTGCGAGGGCTTGTTGTAGTAGGGCATCACCACCATCACGGCGTCGGCGCCGGCGCCGACAGCACGACGCGAAGCCTCGATGGTCGACGCCGTGTTGTTGGTGCCCGTCCCGGCCAGCACAATGGCTCGACCTTTTGCCACCGAAACAGCGTGCCGAACCACTTCCTCCTGTTCACTTCCGCTGAGTGTCGGAGCCTCACCCGTGGTGCCGCATGGAACCAAACCTTCCACGCCACCGGCGACTTGGCCCTCGATGTGCTCGTCGAACGCATCCCAGTCCACCGCCGACCCGTCCGCCGTGAAGGGGGTCACCAGGGCTGTGTACGCGCCTCGCGGTCTGAGCTCTGCCATGGACCCGACGTTTGGCGCGTTCTCGGTCCAAAAGCAACAGGGCTCGAGCGGGCCGGGGCGCCGACCCCCGCCCGAAGCGACAGGTCCCCCGGCGGGAGACTCCGAGTCACCTCCGGCGAAGACTGGCTATGAAGTAGCCGTCCGTCCCGTGCTGCTCCGGCAAGAGCCGAAGCCTACTGACGCCCTCGGTGTGCCGCGCGAGCTCGGGCGCATCGAACGGCACCGGCTCCAGCAAGTCGCCCAGCTGGTCAACGACTCGGTCGCTTTCCTCGGGTAGCACGCTGCACACGGCGAACACGACACGCCCCCCGGAGCGCGCCCGTTCGGACGCACGCCGCAAGATAGCCGCCGCAAGCCGACCGAGGCGCTCGGGGTCTCGCTCGCTCAGACGCAACAGGATCTCCGGCCGACGCCGCAGCGTACCCACACCGGTGCAGGGCGCGTCGACCAGCACGCGATCGAAGCCCCCCGGGACCGGCCCGGATCCGACGGCCCAGTCCACGGCCGCCGTATGAGGTTCCGGCAGCCTCAAACGGCTGAACTCCTCGGCAAGCATCGAGAGCTTCGATGGGTGCACGTCGCAGGCCCAGAGCTCGCCCTCTGGTCCCACCTGCTCGGAGAGCAGAGAGGCCTTCTGGCCTCGGCCGGCGCAGGCATCGAGCACGCGCTCACCGGACCGCGCTCCGAGCGCGAGGGCAACGACCTGCGCCCCCTCTTCTTGCACCACGTATGCCCCTTCATCGTGGCCGGGACACCGTCTCGGGTTCTTGCGCTCTTGCACGCGTCGCGCCCTTGGCGAGAGTGCCCCGGCCGCGGCACCAGCCAGCCACTGTGGCACCGGGCGGCCGGCTACCAAGCGCACCACGGGACCGGGAAGGTGCGGCGCCCCCGACGCGCCAATCCCCAGAAGGCTGCGAGTCTCGGCGGTACCGACCGTTTGCTCGAGGCGCTGCACCAGCCAGACGGGGGCGCTCTCCCGGATCGCTTGGGCCCAGTCCAGCCGCATACCCGATGCAGCGAGGCGACGCAGGACCGCGTTGACGAAGCCGGCCATCTTCGGGCCCCGCAGCGTGTCGACAGCTGCCACGGCCGCGTTCACGGCCGCGAACGCCGGCACTCGATCCAACAGCAGGATCTGCTGAGCCGCCATGAGCAGCTCCGCGACGACGCGTGTATCCTTGTCGGGCAATCCGTGAGCGGCGTGCTCCGAGACCGCACGATACAGAGCCCCGCGTGCCCGCAGTGTTCCGTAGACGAGCTGCGTCCCGAGCGCGCGTTCGCGCTCCGAGAGCTGAGGGTACCGGTCGAGTTCCGCGTCGAGCGTGGGTGCCGCATAGGCGCCCGAACGTTGGACACGATCCAGAACGGTCGCGGCGATGGTCCGTCCGGTGACGCCAGGGCGGCCCCGCGGCGCGCCGGGCTCCGGCGTGCGCCTCGGCGGTCTTCGCCGCCGCGGTCCCGATGGCCCCAGCTCGTTCTTGTTGCGCGGACCTGCCACGGACTACCCAATGAGCTCGTGCACCTGCCCCACGATGACGTCCCAGCGCTTCTCGACGTCGTTCTTGAAGGCCAGCGCCATCAGCCCGAGCAGGATGGCCATGCCGACCACATGTGCGATTTCCCGTGCGCGCAGTGACAGAGGACGCCGAAGCACGCCTTCGAGGGCGAAGAACATGAGGTGCCCGCCGTCCAGCACCGGGATGGGCAGCAGATTCAGCAGACCGAGGTTCAGGCTGATGAACGCCATCACCCAGATGAAGTAATCGGCACCCTTGCGTCCCTCCTCGCCTGCGACCTCGTAGATCGTGATCGGACCAGAGAGCGAATCGAGACTGAGCCGTCCCTGTACGATGCGCACGAAGGCTACGAGTATGAAGCGCGTGACGTCGACCGTTTCGGCCACGGCCTTGGTGATCGCGTAGCGCACGGGCGCCGGATGTTCGACCATCGCCTCCGGCGCCAGCGGAACCCAGGGCTGGACACGCAGCACGTAACGAGAGAAGGCCTGTCCGTGCTCGTCCGTGAAGTCCTCGCGCCTCACCTGGAATGTGCCCGAATGCACGCGCCCGTCGCGCATGGCCAGATAGTCGATGCGATGCGGCCGGTCGGGGTGTGCCAGCACCCGCTCACGGAACGTCGACCATGCCGGCACCGGTTCATCGTCGAGGCGCATGATCTTGTCGCCGGTGCGCAGGCCCGCCTTGTAGAGGTAGGATTCGGGCGGCACGATGGCGGCGTACAGGTCGGCAAGCTCGATTCCGGTCCGGCTGGTCAGGTCCGTCGCGGTCGGGTCCGGCGTCAGCGCCACCACGCCACTCTCGTAGACTGCCATCTCTGCCAGACCGCCGAGCGCTTCGCGCACGACCACCGGCCGCAGGTAGGTAACAGGAACCGTCTCCCCTCGATTCTCTCCGAGAACGTGCTCGAGGTCGATGAAGCGGCGCACCGGTTCGCCCGCAACGTGGATGATCACGTCGAAGGTACGAAGCCCCGCACGATACGCGGGCGAGTCCGCATCCGCTACTCCGATGACGGGCGCAGGAGCGCTCGGCTGGATGCCGATCGTGCCCACGTGCTCGACGATGTCGAGCTCGCGTCGGCGCGTCGTGTCGTCTGCCTGCACCTCGGTGTCGACGTGCTCGTTCTTGCGATATACGCGGAATTTCAGGACTTTTCCTGGACTCTTCTCGACGATGCGCCTGAGCTCCTCGAACGTGCCGATGTCCTTTCCGTCGACCGCCATGACGCGATCACCGGGTAGGAGTTTTCCGTCCGCCGGATGCATCGGCAGAACGATCCCCACGGTCGGAGGCAAGAAAGGTCCCGCACTGACGAACACGGTGAAATAGAGGAGCACGGGGAAGATTACGTTCATCAGCGGCCCCGCGAGAACGACCAGGATGCGCTTGTGCAACGCCAGCGACTCGAACGTCCTATTCCGATCCTCGGGCAGGACGATGTCGGTCTTGCTCGACTCGAGCATCTTCACGTAGCCGCCAAGGGGCAACACACCGAGGCAGTACTCGGTCTCGCGCCCACGGAGCCTCAGTACCTTCGGCCCGAAGCCCAGGCTGAAGGTCAGGACCTTCACGCCGAACGCCTTGGCGACCAGGAAGTGACCCAGCTCGTGCACGAAGATCAGCGAGCCGATCAGGATGACGAAGTACAGAAGATCCATGGGGCGACCGCACTCGCGCCAGGGTGGCCTTCGCTCTATGCCACGGACCCGCCGCACGCGCGACAGGCTCGGCGGCGAGCCATCGTTCCGGGAACGGCGCAGATCCGCGTCTGGTCAGCCGCTCTAGTCGGTTTTCGGAGCGAGCTTGCCGAGCAAGCCGGCTCGCGAGGCCCTGGGCTGGCACGCGCCGGCGGGCCGGGGTAGCTAGAAACTATGTCAGAGAGGCCCGCGAAGGCTGCGTCCGACTCGCGCGTGACGCTTTCGCTCATCATGATGCCCGAGCACGCCAACATGTACGGGAACGTCCACGGCGGCGTCATCATGAAGCTCGTTGACGAGGCGGCGGGTACCGCCGCAGTACGTCACGCGCAACGCCCGGTCGTCACGGTAGCGATCGACTCGATGACGTTCCTGTCCCCGGTACACGTCGGGGAGCTCATCAGCTGTAGCGCAAAGGTGACCTACGTGGGTCGCACCTCCATCGAGGTGCGCGTCACGGTGGAGGCCGAAGACATCATGGCAGGCAAGAAGACGCACACCAATTCGGCGTGCGCCGTCTTCGTCGCGCTCGACGATGACAGGCGTCCGTGCGACGTCCCGGGGCTCTTGATCACGAGCGACGAGGAGCGGCGTGACTGGGAGCTCGGGCGCGCGAGGCAAGAGGCGCGGGTGACGGCGAGCAAGAGGCCGGGAGCGTAGGCAGAGTCCGTCGCGTCTCCGTCCCCCAGCGCCTCTGCACTAGGACGCGAGATTGGTGATCCCAATGTCGACCACCTCCTCCAAATCGCGTACGGAGCGAACGATCGCGGCGTATTGCCGTACCAACGCGAATGCGACCTGCAGACTGGTGCTCCAGTCCGCGGTTTGCTTCACCGCGCAAACGACCGTCCTGCCAGCGCAGTTGCCCGTGAGCACCTGCATGGCCTCGGTCGGCAGGGGGCGCTGCACCGAGAGCCCTCGCCCGCTCACCGCGGCCGGCCGAAGCGCGCCCCTCGCCCACGGACCGCGACGTCCCAGGTGGCGCTGCTCTCGCCTCAGCGAACGGTGGGCCGTTCACGGGCGGAGCGATGACGTCTGGTTCGGTCGATGCGCCCGGACCTACCCAACGCCGCGTGCCGTGTGGCACACGAAAGAGCTGCCCCTCCTTGGCGGTCGATGGGACAGGAACCGCGGGCCGAGCCGCCTGTGCGCGGCCCCCCGGGGCTTGCCGACCCCCCACGTGCTAGGTTGCGCCTATGGTCAATGCCGCGTTCAGCGTCGAGGACCGTACGGTGTATCCCGTGGAGGAGAAGGTGGGCGAGGAGCTACTGCACCGGTGGATCGTCGAGCTGTTGCGTCCGCTCATAGAGCGATGGCTCGCCGCGCAGGGGCGCCCCTGGCTGGTGGGCGCCGATCAGTTCATCTACTTCGAGCAGTTCAACGCGCACCGGCGGGTGTCGCCGGACGTCTACGTGCTGCCGGGAGTACCGCCCGACACGCGCGTGCCGTCGTGGAAGGTGTGGGAGACGGGCGTAGTTCCACGCTTCGCGCTCGAGGTCGCTTCTCTGGACTGGCAGAAGGACTACTACTCGACGCCAGAGGCGCACGCCGAGATGGGCACAGGGGAGCTTATCGTGTTCGACCCGCACTTCGCCGAACGGCGCGAGGGGCGGCGCTGGCAACGCTTCGCCAAGGCGCAGCACGGGCGCTTCGAGCTACTCGAGCATACCGATGCGGATCGGATCCGCTCGGACGCGCTCGGCTGTTTCTTGAGAGCCGTCGGCGTGGAGCAGTCGCTGCGTCTACGGCTCGGCTTGCTGCCGTGCGGCGACGAGCTCTTTCCGACCGGTGAGGAAGCGGAGCGGCAAGCCAAAGAAGCGGAGCGGCAAGCCAAAGAAGCGGAGCGGCAAGCCAAAGAAGCGGAGCGGCAGGCGAAGGAAGCCGCCCTGGCCCGGGTTGCCGAGCTGGAGGCGCGCCTGAAAGAGCGGGCCTGAGACGTGCCCCGCCGTTCTCCGGCGTTGCGCGCGTGCCAGAGTCTGCCTCGAGTCTCGGTGTGTTCCGCACCACCACGATGCGCGACTCGCCTGCGGACGCGCACGCGTCGGGAGTGCCCTTGAAGGGCACGACCTTCGCGCGGGAGGGAGGTGATGAACGTCGCCCTCTTCGCGCCCTCGTGCGGGGCGCGTCGCGCCCAGAACGGCGGGCCGTTCGCTGGCATCGGGTACGGCCCGTTCGATGCAGTGGAGGCCGTGGTCAGCACGCCCAGGCCCTGCTCGGCGGTGCTTGCCGCTTGGCGCGCGTAACAGGCCGCGCAGGTCGCCCGTTGGCAGGACAGCAAAGTGGCACCCCACCCCCCAAAGGACTAGCTTCCCCTCCCTCTCGAGCTCGGCTGCCGCGTTGGGCGTGCCAGCCGGCAGAGCCAGCCACCGTGCATCATGCTGACCTGGGTAGCGAAAAAGATCTTCGGAACCTCCAATGACCGCGCGCTGAGGCGCGTTCAACCGCTCGTCGTGCGCATCAACGCGCTCGAGGCGGGACTGCGCAAGCTGTCCGATGCCGAATTGAAGGCCAAAACGCCGGAATTCAAGCAGCGCATCGACAACGGCGAATTGCTCGACAGCTTACTCATCGAGGCTTTTGCGGTGTGCCGCGAGGCCGGCCGCCGCGCGCTCAAGATGCGGCACTACGATGTGCAGCTCGTGGGCGGGGTCGTGCTGCACCGCGGACGCATCGCCGAGATGAAGACCGGTGAAGGCAAGACGCTCGTGGCCACCTTGCCCATCTATCTGAATGCCCTGGAGGGCAAGGGCGTGCACCTGGTCACGGTGAACGACTACCTCGCTCGACGCGACGCCGAGTGGATGGGCAAGCTCTACAACTTCCTCGGCATGAGCGTGGGAGTCATCGTCAACCAGCAGCCGGAATCGGAGAAGCGGCGCGCGTACCGCTCCGACATCTGCTACGGCCAGAACAACGAATTCGGTTTCGACTACCTCCGCGACAACATGAAGTTCTCGGCGCTCGATTACGTCCAGCGCGAGCTCAACTACGCCATCGTAGACGAGGTCGACTCCATCCTGATCGACGAGGCGCGGACTCCGCTGATCATCAGCGGGCCGGCGGAGGCGGCGAGCCACAAGTACCGGACCCTGAACGAAGTCACGACCAAGCTCGTCAAGGACGAGCACTACCAGGTCGACGAAAAGGGCTTCAACGCAACGCTGACCGACGAAGGCGTGGAGCTCGTGCAGAAGCTCATCGGAGTGTCGAATCTGTACGACACGGCCAACGTGCAAACCGTGCACATCTTGAACCAGCTGCTTCGCGCCCACGCTCTCTACAAGCGCGACCAGCACTACATGGTGAGCCCGGACGGAAAGGTGCTCATCATCGACGAATTCACGGGTCGCATCCTGGCCGGACGACGTTGGAGCGACGGCCTGCACCAGGCGGTAGAGGCCAAGGAGAACGTGAACATCCAGGAAGAGAGCCGGACGATGGCCACCATCACGTTCCAGAATCTCTTCCGGCTGTACAAGAAGCTCGCGGGCATGACCGGCACGGCGGAGACTGAGGCGCAGGAGTTTCACTCCACCTACAAACTCGACGTCAACGTCATCCCGACGAACATGGACATGATCCGCACGGACGCCCAGGACGTCGTGTACAAGACCGAACGCGAGAAGTTCACCGCCGTAATCCGCGAGATCCTCGACGAGCACGAGAAGGGCCGCCCGGTGTTGGTCGGAACCACCAGCGTCGAGAAGAGCGCCGCGATCAGCCGTATCCTCAAGAAGAAGAAAGTCCAGCACAACGTACTGAACGCCAAGCACCACGAGAACGAGGCCTTCGTCATCGCCCAAGCCGGGAAGCTCGGCTCCATTACGGTATCGACCAACATGGCCGGCCGTGGCACCGATATCATGTTGGGCGGCAACCCGGAGATGCTGGCTCGCTGGGAGTTCAAGGAGAACGGCCTCGACGCCGACTTGGACATCGAGGAGTTCCTGCGGTTGGTCGAGCGGCACGAGCAGGAATGCGCGCGTGAGCACCAGGAGGTGGTCGACCTCGGGGGCTTGCACATCGTCGGGACGGAGCGACACGAGTCGAGGCGCATCGACAACCAGCTGCGCGGACGCGCTGGTCGTCAGGGCGACCCGGGTTCCAGCAAGTTCTATTTGTCTCTGGAAGACGACTTGATGCGCATCTTCGCAGGCGACCGGGTCAAGACGCTCATGGACAGAATGGGCATGCCGGACGACGAGCCCATCGAGCATCCGTGGGTGACGAAGAGCGTGGAGAACGCCCAGCGCAAGGTCGAGGAACGCAACTTCGATATCCGCAAACACCTGCTCGAGTACGACGACGTGATGAACGCGCAACGCAAGACCGTCTACGCGCTGCGCCAGGCGCTTCTGGTGGGCCGCTACGAGCCCGAGGAGGTCGACGAGCTCGGAAAACCGACCGGGCGCCCCCGGCAGATCCGCGTCGATCCGAACATCGCGGAACGCTCGGATCAGCTCGTAGCTCAGCTCATCGGACTCTTCGGTGATCCTCCGTTGCAGCCGCGTGACGAGCACGGCAGGCTCCGACCGCCCACACGCGACGAAATCGAACCGATGCAGAAGCTCGTCGAGCTCGAGAACCTGCAACGCGAGGTCTACCAGCTCTGGGGCGTGAAGTACGACGTCGGCGAACGTCGGCAGCGCACGCCGGTGCAGGCGTACGACGAACTCGCGAGCCAGGTCTCCCAGAGCCTCAGCGAACAGCGCGAGAGGTTGCTCGACCTCATCGACCGCGTGGTCAGCGCGGTAGTCGAGGAATCATGCCTTCCCACCAAGCCGCCGGAGGATTGGGACTGGAACGGAGTACACGCAGCGTTCCGCGAGCACTTCAAGACGCCGGCTGGTCCGGACATCGATGGTCTGGGCACGCCGGAAGGCGTCGTGCGTGAGCTCTATACCCGGGCCGAAGGACACTACTTCGAAAAGGAGAAGGAACTCGGCGTCGACTTGGCGCTGCGCATCTTCCGGCACATCTACCTCGAGGCCATCGACGAGGCGTGGGTGGACCATCTGTCGAACATGGAGCACCTGCGTGACGGCATCGGCCTTCGAGGCTACGGCCAGCGCGACCCGAAGAACGAGTACAAGAAGGAAGGGTACAACATCTTCCTCAACATGATGGCGAAGGTGTCGTCGACCGTGCTCATTCGCTTCTTCGAGGTTCAGATCCAGCGGCAGGAGGACATGGCTGCCATCGAGGCCCAAGACGAGGCTCGTCACCACGCCGAACTCGAGCATGCGGTAGCCCGCCACCCCGGCGAAGACGTCCCGCTGGCCCCAGACGCCCTCGAGCAGGCACGCGAGGCGGCGGCTCAGCCCGTCCGCCCGCCTCCTGCGCCCAAGATCGGCAGGAATGACCCGTGCCCCTGCGGTTCGGGCAAGAAATTCAAGAAATGCCATGGCGCCATTCTCGAGGAAGAGGGCCCCGAGCCCTGAGAATGCCTCGGCCTAGTGTCCTATCTCCGTGGTTGGCCGCAGGATTCGACGGCCTCGAACGGGGCGAAGCCGCTGAATTCCGCGGCGAACGCCCTCGGTCCGAGCCGGGAAACAGGTTGCTTGTTGTGTGCCCTGTCTTGGGGACAGGGCACTGGAACACCGCGGCACTTTCGATCGAAAGACGCTCTGGTCGCTAGCGGATGTGCGGTATGCTCGGTCCCGTCCGCATGATCGAAGTCGAGAGGCTGGCCAAGCGGTTTGGTCGAATCACGGCGCTCCGTGACGTCTCCTTTCGGGTCCGTCCCGGCGAGGTCGTGGGTCTGCTCGGACCGAACGGCGCCGGCAAGACCTCGATCATGCGCATCCTCACTGGCTTCCTTGGTCCAACGTCGGGCCGCGTAGTCGTCAACGGACACGACGTCTTGCTGGCACCACTCGAGGCTCGTCAGTCGCTCGGATACATGCCCGAGGGCGCCCCGCTCTATCCGGAAATGCGCGTCAGCGAGTATCTGCTCTTCCGCGCCCGGGCAAAGCGAGTGCCGCGCAGAGGCCGCGTGGCCGCCGTGGAGAAGGCCATGGACCGGGCCAACGTCCGAGACGTTCGGAATCAACGCATCCAGCACCTGTCGCGGGGTTTCCGTCAGCGCGTGGCGCTCGCGGACGCGCTGGTTGCCGACCCGCCTCTGCTCGTGCTCGACGAGCCGACGGCTGGCCTGGACCCGGGTCAAATCCGTGAGGTTCGCGCTCTCATACGCGGGCTCGGCGGCTCGCGAACCGTCCTGGTCAGCACGCACGTTCTCTCGGAGGTGGAGTCCACCTGTTCCCGAGTGCTCGTCCTTCATCGCGGCCGGCTCGTGGCAGAAGGCGGGCTCGATGAGCTCAGGGAGAAACGCCGCTCGCGTGGAGCCGTGCTGCGACTGAACGATCCCGAACGACGTTCGAAGGACTTGCTGCGTGACATCCGCGGAGTGTCAAGCGTGACGGTCCGACCCCACCCGGACTCCGTCTCGTCCAAACGGGATATCGAAGTAGCCGTCGAGTTCGGCCATCAGGTACGCGACCTGGACCTAGCCGTGGAACTGCTGATTTCGATGTTGGTCTCGGAAGGTATCGGGGTGCGCGAGGCGGCGCCTGCCAAAGCCTCGCTCGAGGACGTGTTCACGGAGATCATCATCTCCGCGGCCCCACCTCGCGACTTCGATGGTGAGGAGGCGACGGCGTGACCGGCGTCTGGGCCGTCTTCCGACGCGAGATGCTCTCGCTCTGGGTTACCCCGCTGGCCTGGGTGCTCGTGGTCGTCTTTCTGCTGCTGCAGGGCACGGTCTTCTACTCCATCGTCTCGCATTTCTCTTCCCTGCCGGAGGTGGGCGTCGACATCGGTCCGGTGCAGACCTACTTCGGACAGACGGTATTCGTCCTACTCTCTCTGCTGCTGCTCTGTCCCGCGCTCACGATGCGTACCTTCGCCGAGGAACGGCGCAGCGGCACGATCGAGACGTTGCTCACGGCCCCGGTTGCGCCGACTGGTCTGGTCCTCGGCAAGTACTCTGCCGTGCTCACGACGTATCTGGTGATGTGGCTGCCCACAGTGCTCTACGTGGTCATGCTCCGCGGCACCGGGACGGTCGACTGGCGCGTGGTCGCCGCAAGCTACCTAGGCATCGCAACCATCGGGGCCGGCTACTTGGCGATCGGTCTGCTCATGAGCTCCATGACCCGGAGTCAACTCGTTGCACTGCTGTTGACCGTGCTCTTCCTGTTCGGCCTCTTCGTGCTCGGAATCGGGCAGTACGTGTTCGAGCCGGGTCTGGTCTACCGGATTTCCGCCCATATCTCCCTCCAGAACCAGCTCGATGAGCTGTCTCGCGGCATCGTCGATCTCCGGCGGCTGGTGTTCGACGTTTCGCTCGTGATCGCTCCGCTGTTCATGACCGTGCGCGTGGTCGACTCGTGGAGGTGGGGTTGACGGACCGGCCCGATTCCCTGTCGGCGCCGGATCGCCCGGTGCACTGGGGACGAGCGGAGCGCGTGTGGTCCGCGCTCGGCGTCTTCTCGGTCGCCGTCATCGCCGTCAGCGTGAACATCCTCGTGGCTCGGCACTACACGCGCTGGGACTGGACCAGCACGCACCTGTACACGCTGTCGGCACCGACGCTACAGACACTGCATGAACTGAGCGAGCGCGTGGAGTTCATCGTGCTGCTCGGTCGCAGCGACCCCGCCTATCCCAGTCTGGAGCAGATCCTCGAGAGCTACCGCGCCGAAAGCGCCTGGGTCGTACCTCGCTTCGTGGATCCGGATCGGAGTCCAGGGGAATTCATGGCGGTCCAGCAGAAGTACGGCATCGTTGCCGGCAGAACCGACAACGGCCGCGTCGTCACCGACGCCATCGTTGTCATCGCGCGCAGCGATCATCGCTGGTACGTCACCCCGGACGATATCGTCAGCTACGACGAGGAGCGCTCCGAGGCACGTCCGCAGCTCGAGAGTACGCTCACACAAGGTCTGCGTCACGTTCTGGTGAGTGATCGGTCGGTCGTGTGCTTCACCACCGGCCACGAAGAGGTGTCGATAGACGACGTGTCGCCCACGGGGCTCGCCGAGCTCGCCCGAAGGCTCGAGAAGGACAACTACGAAGTCCGCTCGGTGAGCCTCGGAGCGCCCTCGCCCGCGAGCCTGACGGAGTGCAATCTGGTGGTCGTCGCAGCGCCAGACGTGCCTCTCGACCAGCGCGCCTCGTCGAGCATCACGGATTTCTACACGGGCGGCGGCAATGTGCTGGTCTTGGCGAGCGCCGGGCTGGATGACCAATATCGCGTACGCAACAACGGGCTGGAACAGGTCGTCAGGGCCGCCGGCATTGGTTTCGGGGACGGTGTGGTCGTCGAGGGAGACTCCGAACGCCGCTTGCCGGGCGGCTTCGGCGAGACGTTCTTCGCCGAGCCGGAGAGCCATCCCATCACGCGGGGTCTGATCCGTCGGACGCAGACTGAGCTCGCGGTGCTCGTCACCTTGTCCCAACCGCTGGAGCGAATAGCCGGGGCTCCGGCAGAATCGTTGCTCGTCACGAGTCCGAGTTCGTTCGAGCTCACGGAGCTGGGCGGGGTCATGGCGGGCGAGGAGCCGACGCGAGCGGGACGCCGAGGCGGCCCCTTCTCCGTTGCGATGGCGACCGAGCTCCCAAACCCCAAGCCCGGCGCGCAGCCACGCGGCCCGCGACTCGTCGCCGCCCCGGCCAGCATCGGCTTCGGGCGCAATTGGCACGACCCGGCGCTGATCGGCACGCGACGCTTCATGGAGAGCGTCGTTTCCTGGCTCACCTCGCGCCCGTTGATTGTCAGCGTTCCCGCCAAGGCCGCCCACCCCGTGGGCCTGGCGCTCACGGAGGCTTCGCTCGGTGAGGTGTGGCGCTACGTCCTGCTCTACATGCCCGGCTCGGTGCTGCTGCTGGGTCTGCTCGTGTTCTATCGGCGGCGGATGACCGAACTGCCGCACGATGCGCGGCTGAAGTCACGTCGGCACAACAAGAAGGGCAAGAGCGCGCCGGGTCGGTCGAGTCCGGCCGGAGGGGCACACCCATGATCGCAATCCGGCGCGTATGGCTGGTCAACGGCTCGTTGGCGATCATGGCGCTGGCGCTTCTGGTCGCAGTAGCCGTCACGAGCCAGAGCGTGACGACCGGCGAGCTCCAAGCGCGACGCTCGTCGCTCTTGGGTTCGTTCCGGTCCGAGGATGTCACGCGCGTCGTCATCGATCGACGGGAGGCTCCCCGGTCCAGAGCCACGCTCGAAAGGTCCGCACCCGACGCCCGCGGCCAGACCTGGACCATCCTCGAGCCGTTCCGGGAAGGAGCCGACGCCCAGAGGGTGCAGGAACTGCTCGATACGCTCGATTCTGCTACGGTCGCCCGCCGCGTCCACGCGGGCAAGAACAGCCGGAAACGCTTCGGCCTGGCCGAGCCGCGGGGCATCCTGAACGTCGACGTAGGTCCGATCAGCTATCGCTTGACGTGGGGTGGCGATGCGCCCTCCCCGCATGGCGCGGTCTATCTCGAGGTTGCCGGCAAGGGCGTTCCGCGACCCGGCGTCGTTGCCATCAGCAAGCAGCTCGCCGAGGAGCTGTTCGTGAACGTCGACCAGCTTCGCTCGCGAAGGCTGATGCCCTACTCCGCGACCGAGCTGAAACAGCTCGCTTTGCGAGGTGCTGGCGGCCTGCGTATCCTGGTTCGCGCCGACTGGGGAGGGTGGCGCTTCTCGAGTCGGTACGATGGCGCGAGGCTGAACCGTGGCGCGATCGACCGAGTGCTCATCCAGCTGGCACGTCTGGAGGCGACTCGCCTGATCGAGCCGTGGGAGGCGGAGCGAGCGCTGGCGGACGTGGATGACGTCTCGATCGAGGCCGTGCCCAAGGATACCAGACGGCCCTCGGTCGTCCTGCGCGTCGGAGGGCGCTGTCCGAGCGGCGAGGGCGTCGTGGCGCTCGAAGGACGTCCGGATCGCCGCGCCGGATGCGTACCGGCCACCGTCATGTCCGGCCTGACGATGCCTGCAGAGGCCCTGGTCGATGAGCAGCTGCTCTCACTCGAGCCAGAGGAAGTCGAGCGGCTCGCCATAGTCTACGGCAAGAACCGCCTGGAAATGGCGCGCAAGAGCACGGGGTTCCGTCTGATCGCTCCGGAGTCGCTGGACGTGCCGGCTGAAGCGGGACAGCAACTGCTCGAGCTTCTCACGCATGCGAAAGGGCGTATCGTCGAGCGGAAGGCAGCCGACGTCGACAGCTACGAGGAACCTGCCGGCCGCATCGTGGTCACGCCCACGCCCTCCCTGGAGGGCCAGAAGGATCAGGTGCTCCTGGTAGCGCAGGAGCAAGGCGAGGACGGAGCCCATGTTCTGCGCACGCAGGACGGCGCTGTGCTGGAGGTCGACAAGCATACCGCCAAGCTCCTGCGTCCCCGGTTGACACTGCTCAGAGCACATGAGCTGTTCACGTGGAAGCCCGAATCGCTCACGGCCGTGCAGCTCGACGTCGAGGGCGTCCGACAGCACGTGAAGATCACCGGGCACGGTCAGTTCGAGCTCGTTCAGCCCTCGGGGTATCGGTGTGACGCCGGCGCGGTCGGCGAGCTCTTGAACACGTTATCTTCGCTGCGGGCCGAGCGGTGGGTGGCCGAGAACGACCGTGCCAACCTCTACGGAGTTGCCCGCGCCAAGAGCCACGTGCACATGTCGCTCCTGCTGCCGAGAGCGAGCACGCCAGGCGCTCCACGAGCGGGGTTCGAGGCACGGACGATCGAGCTTCGGCTCGGCTACCGTGGGCGTGGGGGTTGGTATGCGTCGCTCAGCGATCGCTCCGGCATCTTCCTTCTGGCGCGCAGCGCCGTCGAACGGTTCCAACGTCTGCTGGTCGACCGCTCGCCCTTCATCGTCACCGCGGATGAGGCCTCGACCGTCTCGTTGGAGCAGGAGGAAGGCCACAAGCTCGAGCTCATCGCCAGCGGTGACAAGTTCGTGCAGCCTGCCACGCAGATCCCGCTCAGCAGCGACGCGCTCGACGAGTTGACCGAAGCGCTCGCCAGCCTGCGTGCAGAGTCGGCGATCCATCTCGGGGGTGCGCGCGCCGAAGAGGGCATCAGTGAACCCCGTCTGACCGTGCAGGTCCGCTGGCGTCAGGACGCGGCCAAGGGCCGGTGCAGCCGATGGCGGATCGGCGCATCCGACGCCTGGCAGGGCACCGCCATCTACTACGCGCGCGCCGACTGTATCAACGCTACCTACGCGATCGCGCGATCACGACTGGATAGGGTGCTGGACGCGCTCTAGGCTCCCATCTCCGGTAGTTCACCGCAGAATTCAACGGCTTCGCCCCGTTCGAGGCCGTCGACTTCTGTGGCGAATCACGGAGACGGGGCACGAGTGCATCGTTACAACTGAAACGATGCCCAGAAACCGGGGGTGCCGCGGGTCAGATCGGTGGGAAGCGGCGGGCTTTTCGCCGCTCTCGCCCGGTCGGGGGCGGCGAGAAACCCATCGCTTCAGCCGAAACGCGGCACTAGTTGAGCAGCGTGTCGTCCTCGTTCGACCGCGCCCAGATGGCGTCCCAGTTCTCGCGATAGCGCTCGGTCGTGACGCGTGCAGGGCCCTTGCGCACGGTGCCGGTGGGCTCATCGGCACTCCGTGCTTCGGGCGACTTGGGCGCGGGCAACTCGACCTCGACATCGCAGAGCAAGGGGAACTCCTTGCGCGGCTTGAGCCGCACGATCTCTCCCTGGATGGGCTGCCCGTGCTTGAGCGGTCGCGCAGCGCCGGCTTCGACCCGTCCCTCGCGGCGGCGCAGCACCTGCAGCCCCTCTCCATCCGAGGTGACGCCGTGGATCAAGACTACGTCCGACGACGAAGAAGACCCGGACTCGCTGGAGGGGGATGAACCAGCACTGGCCTCGTTCGGCTTCGCAGGGGGGCTCGAGCGCTCGGTCGTGGTCACGTTGTTCCGGATACCATGCCCGGGCCGGCAATGCCCGTCCCACTTCGCAGGACGCAAGAGTTTCGCGGACGCGGCGACGCACTCAGAGGCCGATCGCCGTCCGGTACACCCAGCCTTCGCGGCCCTTGGCGTCGTACTGGACCCGACACCAATCCCCCTTTCGCCCCGTCACTACGACCCGCGTGCCCGCAAGCAGTCGGGTGGCCACGGCTCCCTTGGTCGACGGTGCATCCCGGATCAGCGCCACCGCCCAGCTGACGGTCGCGCGACCGCTGGCTTTCACCAACTGGTCGTCGGAGGCAGGAGAGGTCTCCCGCTCGTCGCCGGGGGACGGAGCGGGAGGAGGCGTGAAGGTCAGCAGGTAGAAGACCGTGTACTGTGCGTGGCGATGCTCGACGCCCGCGAGGCTCACGTTGGAGAGCTGGCTCCGTGCGCAGTCAACGAGCTTGTGTGCCGTAGGGCCAGCGAGCGTGGTGCTCTTGCCCGTCTTGACACCAACGATCGCGCCGCCGGCCAAATCCAGATCGAGTCCGAGGCTCAGCACTCCTTCGATCCCTTGCGCCGCCTCGCAGGTCCCGAGCCCGACGAGCTGGCTGTCCAGAACCGCCTTCAGATCGAGGCTTCCGCAGTCGCGCTGGGTGTCACCATCGGCGTTGCGGCAGCTGGTCACCTGCAGCTCGCCGACCCGGACGGGACCTTCTGCCTTCGGCGCGGTCTGGACAGCCTCGGGAGGACTGGGGATGCTCGGAGGTGCGGCAGGTGACGGTTGCGAAGGCGCGGCCGCGCTCACCTTGTCCTCCGGCGGATGCGGCGCGAGCTTCAGGCCAGCGAGTCTGGGCCAAACGATGCCCACCGCGAAGCCAATCGCTGCGATCACGCCCACACGACCGAGGCGCAGCTCGTCTTCTCGATGGCTCGGAACCTCGATCTTGGGTCCAACCGATCGCTTGGCGGAGTTCGATGTCATGGACGAAACGTCGTACCAGGCACGCTGAGGAGAGTCTCGGGCGCCGTGACCGGCCCAGTGACCAACGGAGCTCGAGCACGATGAGGAGACAGAAACGACGTCCCGGAACCGGGCCCGGAACACTGGGGCCAACGCTTAGCACGACACGTGGCGCGTGAGAATTCAACGACGCTTGTGGACTCGGACGGCACAGACCAACTCGTGCCAGCGCTCCTCGCTCGGCTGCTCACCAGCTGTGGTTTCGGGTCCGCTCAGCGCTGCCACCGGGCGGCGAGTGATCAAGAACTCGCCCGGAAGGTGTCGTTCGATGAACGGGACGGCCGGCGCGTAGTGGAACGCGCCACCTGGCTTGAGCGAGCGCAAGATCCGCATGTACGTGAGCGCGTACTTCTCGGCTTGCTCCTCCGAGCACTGGTCCTGGAAGACGAAGTGATTGGTGAAGCTCATGTGGGCAATCACAGTGCCCCAGCGAGACACACCGTATGCGTAGGTCATCCAGTCTGCCTGGGCGAGCGGCGGGTCGTTCGGCACGACGAGATCGATACCGTGAGCCTCCAAGCCGTACGCTCGAAGGTAGTGGACGAGGCTGGCCCCTGTACCGCATCCCACGTCGAGCACGGGCTCCATGAGGTCCAGCAGCTCGAGCCGAAGCACCGAGAGCTGCAGCTCAGCCGAGTACTCGTCTGAGGTCGGCTCCGCGCCTAGGACATCATCCGCCCGGTCGGGCTCCGGGCACAGGCTCCGAACCAACTCGTCGAGCCGCGCCAAGTGCGCGCCGAGCGCCCGTCTGAGGAGTCTGTCCAGCTCGGTCGCGCTGGCGCTTTCGGCGATCGCACCTCGAACGTCGACGAGGGCGCCATGGAAGATGGACCGCAACGTCGGCCAGTCACTGCTGAAAGGCAGGAACTGGTTCTTGCCCTGCACATACTCGACGAATCTGCGTGTCAGCGCGTCCACGACTCTGGCCGCGTCTGCCTCGTCCCCAAGCGCTTCGAGCAGGATCCCGCGCTGCTCGAACACCGACCCAGCCAGATCCCGGGGCAGTCCGGCGCGCGAGGCGGACTGTGCGAGAGCCGAAAGCGGCACGCCGGCCGAAGGTACGAGCAAGGTCTCGAGCATTGCCGTCAGTCGAGCGTTGTCCATCAGGCTCGACCGCATCGCAGGACCACGCGCATGGGCCTCGGTACATACCACGGCCTGCTCGGAAGATCGGGCTTTGTCGCGAGGGCTGGGCCCGCGGCCTGCCGACTGCTACCCTGACGGCCATGGCCCTCATACGCTGCACTGCCTTGGCTGCCGCCCTCCTGGTGCCTGCCGCAGCGGCGGCCCAGACGACGCAATATGGGCAACCCTCCTCTCCCACGGACATCCAGGCCGGAGGTTTGACTCCGCCCGACACGATGCAGCGCGACACGTACTCAGGCCCGTCTCAGACCGAGCAGGAGCTGGCCGCGGCGGACCGCGAAGACTCTGGGCGCGGCCTCGAGTTCTTCTGGCTGAACGTGGAGGGCGGTGCCGAACAGGTAGGCTTGCAGACGTTCACGGCCAACCACTTGGTGGATGCAGAGTTCGTGGAGACGACGCACCTGGGACCCTTGTTCGGGGCCGGGCTCGGGCTGCGTCTGATGTTTCTCACGATCGGCCCGCGCTTCAGGCTCGCCAACTTCTCGAGCTTCGCATTGTGGACGCTGGACGGCGAGGTTGGGTTTCACGTTCCGATCGGTGTCGTGGAACCCTACGTCACGCTGTCCGGCGGATACGCGGCTCTGGGCTCGCTCGACAGCGCCAACGGCGTCAGCGGACTCAACATGGGCGAAGTGACCATCAGCGGCTGGAACGTGCGCGGCGGCGTCGGGCTCGATCTCTACTTGGCGCCGGCTGTCTCCATCGGCGCCAACCTGACGGGGGAGGCACTCATACTGACTCGGCCGGGCGTCACCCCGCAGAAGCTGCAAAGCGCGAGCTCCGCTTCCACGCCGAGCGGTGCTCAGCAGACGGCGGCCGATATCTACGCGGCAGATGGCTCGAGTGTCGGGGCTGGTGCCACGCTGACCGGAGTCATTGGACTGCATTTCTAGAAAGCTTCGGACGCGACACGCCCAGTGCCTGCGGTAGCTGTCTCCCTTCTGCTCGGCGCCGTGCCGTTGGTTGTCCCGCTCCTGCTCTGGCGGACAGCAGCCCTGCCGCGATCCGTGCGCTTGCGCTGGCTGCTTCTGCAGATGTCCGGAGGGGCTATCGTGTCGGCCTTCGTCATCTACATGCACCGCGTGGCAATGGCTCTGTTCGGGTGGTCGCACGATGTCTTGGGCCGTGGCCAACGGCTCGAGGGATTTCAGGGCGTGCTGCTCGGCACGCTCGTTTCGCAGACGCTGCTCCTGCTCGTGGTGCTGCCACTGCAACGCAGGCGTCTTCTGCGAGGTCGACCCGACGGTTTCCTGTGCGCGACGAGCGCCGCAGCCGGCTTGTGCGCTGTCCAGACCGTCGTGTTCGTGCAGGGCGGAGCCATCGACGCCCTGACCGTGGTGCGCGCGCTGTTCTCGGTTCCAGCGAGTTTGTTCTCCGCCGGACTCTGGGGTTACTTCCTGGGGTCTCAAGGCCCCGGCTCATGGAAGACAGTCCCGCCGGCCTGGTTGTCCGGATTGGCCCTCCAGGCAGTGTATGACCATCTACTGTTCGAGCGAGGACCCGGGTTTGCCGTGGCGCTGTTGCCGCTGCTCGCCGTGGTGGTGGTGGGCTCACGGGCGATCATCCGAGAGCTGGGCCATCACGCCGTCTCGCACACAGCGGCGCACGCTCATTTGCTCGGTGTGCTTCCCGAGGCGCCCTCGCTGAGCGATCTGGGTGAGGCGCTGCGCCCAGCCGGGCACGGGGTCAAGATACGTTGGGTCGTCGCTGGCGTGTTCGTGCTCGTCGGCGTGACGCTCAGCGGGCTGGTTCTGGCCGTAGTCCTGGGCAACCGGCTCGGCATCGACTTCGCGCGGGCCAACGAGGCCGACTTTCGCGCCAACTCCCCCCTCTTGCTGCTCGGTTCAGCCGGACTGGTCGGGTTCTACATCGCTGGCTACCTCGTGACGCGCGCCAGCGGCTCCGAGACCGTCATCGAAGCCGCGCTGTCCGCCGGCCTCTGCCTACTCGGAGCCTTCATCCTGGTATCCATGGCGGAACCGCTGGCAGCGGTCTTCGTTCTGGCCGTCTCACCGGTGGCCTTTGCGCTCGCGTGTACCGGGGCCTGGTGGGCGGCGCGCCGAGAGCGCCCTGGCGCGCGCTGACGTCCGGGACAGCCGCGGTTGCTCCCACAGGAGATCGCTGCGGGGCCGTGCTCTCTAGTCAGAACAGAACGTTGCAGCAGTACGCAACCAGAGCAGGCCGGCGGGGGAGACCGCACGCTCTCACAGGTACATCCAGGACAGAATAACTGCTCTCGCTGAGCCGCTGCAAGCTGGACCGTGCACCCATGATCCATATGTCCGGTCGCGTGCCGGCGCCTGGTCCGCCGGTGCGGGATCTGTCGGACAGGCTGCGGGCCCCCGGGCACTGGCCCGCGTGGCTTGCCTACCCCCTTCAATCGCAGCACTATTGGCCTATGGCGCACGCTTACCGGTTTGGTGCTCTTGTAACGCTCACATTTATCTTCGCCGCAGCAGCAGGTTGTTCGCCAACGAGCAACGCTCCCATTCACGGCGGCGGCGGAACGGGGGGCAACATGAACGCGCCTGGAGGCGCTACTGGCACCGGGTCGACACCTTCGACGCCTGCCGGCGGCATCAAGCCCACCGGCACCGTGGTGACCTCGGACATGTCCAAGTGCGGCAATGGCGTAGTCGATGGGGAAGAGCAATGCGACGATGGCAACAAGGTGGGCGCCGATGGCTGCAACCCGCTCTGCCAAGTCGAAGCAGACTGGGTGTGCCCACCGCAGGGTGGGGCGTGCACGTACACGGCCGCGTGCGGCGATGGAAGGCTCGCCACCAGCGAGGCCTGTGACGACGGCATAATGCCTCCCGTCGACGGCGATGGCTGCAACGCCACCTGCTCGGCCGTCGAAACAGGCTGGCAGTGCCGAGTCCCTGGTCGCAAGTGCATTCCCCTTTGCGGGGACGGGCTCATCATCGGTACCGAGAACTGCGACGACGGCAATGCCAATTCGGGCGACGGCTGTTCGGTCCGTTGCCAGGTCGAGCCAGGCTGGTCCTGTGATCCGCTTCCGTGTGTCAAGGCCCAGTGTGGCAATGGCGTCGTGGAGACGGGCGAGACGTGCGACTTGGGCGCGGACAATGGCGAGTTCCACGGCGATGGCTCCGGGTGCTCCAAGACGTGCACCAAGGAGCCTCTGTGCCGTGACCCGGCCACCGGCGTGACCCAGGCCTGTGAAGCCAAATGCGGCAGCGGCAACGTCGACCCGGGCGAGCAATGCGACGACGGCAACCTGGTGGATGGCGACGGTTGCTCGTCAGCATGTACCCAGGAGGGCGGCTTCGAGTGCCCCACCCAGGAGAACCCCGATACGCAGCCCTGCAGCACGGGCGCGGGCCAGTGCCTGGTGCTGCCTATCGTGTTCAGAGACTTCAACAGTCAGAAGGAGTCGAGCGGACATCCGGACTTCTTCTATATGGGCGCCACCGTGGGCGGACAGAAGACCCTGTGCGTGCCGAACGCGAGCGGAATGCCGGATTCCGCCTGGAGCGGCGGCAATTGCGCCAACAGCGACTCGACGGAGATGTGCACGGGTCTGGTCAAGGACACGCTGGGAGCCGACGGCAAGCCCGTGTACGCCGATCGGGGGCCGTGCGAGTGCCGCTTCACCGACTGGGACTCGGACATCCTGTCGACCAACGGCGTGGGAGAGAACTGCACGGTCACGGGTGACGGCTCCTCGCGCACTCGCCTGAAGCAGTCCGTCAAGGTCATTCAGAGCGCGGAGAGCTTCAACCAGTGGTACCACCCCTCCGCCTTGGGCACGGAGGTGCGGGGCACGTTGGAGCTGGCCCAGGTCGGCACCACGAACCAGTACCAGTTCAGCAGCAGCGGCGGCCGCACGGTCTACGACGATCTGCACGACATCTTCCTGGGTAGAGAGACGACCATCGAGGCCGGTTTCTTCCCGCTCGACGATGCAGCGGGCGTCAAGGAATGTAACATCTGGCCGTACTGGAAGGTCGCTGGCGGCGCGTGTGCCGCGGGCGACAGCTACGCGGTGAAGACACAGTGGGATCCCAGGGGCTCCTTCGACCCAAACGACCCGACGGGAGACGGCGGCCCCATTCCCGGCCAGGGGACCGATACGACCAAGGTGCTCGGTGGATTGCACAACTTCTGGTTCACCTCCGAGGTGCGCTATCTGTTCAAGTACGTGGGTGGTGAGAAGCTCGAGTTCTTCGGCGATGATGACGTCTGGGTCTTCATCAACGGCAAACTCGTGTTGGACCTGGGCGCAGTACACGAGCGGCTCAGGGGCGCGGTGCAGCTCACCGATACGGGCGCCTCGGTGAAGATCACCGCTCAGGACAACGCGACGGGCGACGACATCAACGTCGCTTCGCCCACCGTAGGCTCGCTCGGGCTGGCCGCTGGCAACACGTACGAAATCGCGGTGTTCCACGCTGACCGGCATCCGCGCGAATCCAACTACCAGTTGACGCTCTCCGGTTTCAGCACGACCCGATCCATGTGCGTGCCCGAGTGCGGCGACGGGGTCGTCACGGCCGGCGAGGAATGCGACGACGGGCCGAACAACTCGTTCGACGCGTACGGCGGGTGCACGCCGGAATGCGAGTACGGTCCGTTCTGCGGCGACGGCATCATCAACGGCCCCGAGATCTGCGATGACGGCCCGAACAACGGCGCAGCCTATGGTTCGAACGCTTGCACGACGGCCTGCACGCCCGCGCACAACTGTGGAGACGGCTTCATCGACAGCGCGTTCGGCGAACAATGCGATATGGGCGAGCTGAACGGGACCGGCAGCTGCACCAAGGAGTGCACCGTCATCAACACCTGAGCCAGACGGCAGAGCGAGGGCTCCCTGCGCGGAGCCCTCTGCTGTCCGGAGGGCTCCTGGGCGCGGAGCCCT
>JAFGIS010000656.1 GCA_016929495.1 Polyangiaceae bacterium
AGCCGGCGTCCTGTCCATGGCCAACGCGGGACCGGGCATCAACGGCACGCCAGTTTTTCATCACCGAAGGCCCGACGCCGCATCTGGACAACCGTCACTCGGTCTTCGGCCGTGTCGTCGCCGGACAACCTCGCAGGCGAACTGCTCGCCAGTCTGGAAGGCGAGGTCGTCGATTCCGATCGCGAGGAGGCGTGGGCGGACGAGATTCGGAGGAGGCTGGACGCGTGGCAGCGGGGTGACGCGACGTCGATTCCAGCAGACGACTTCTTGGCGCGCCTCAGTGAGACCGTCGGTGGGAAACCGACCGCTTGAAATCCTGCCTGACGCCGCTGACGAGGCGCTGGCAGCGGCGGAGTAGCTCTCGCATTTCAGCGAGAAGTCCGATGGGCGTTCGATCGGATCCAAGAATCGCCGGAGACTTGGCCGAGGCAAACCGTGTAGGGATTCGACGTGGCTCTACCGCTGGGACAGCGACTGGCCCGACGAAACGTGCGACGACGGCACGGACAACGACTCCGACGGCGCCGTCGATTGCGCGGATCCGGACTGCGAGAGCCTGCGCTGCGCGGGCGGGCGCTGCGAGCACGGGAGCTGTCGGTAGGCTGAGTCAGCCCGAACACGCCCCCGCCCACCGACCCCTCCGCATCGCAGAAGCGCCGGTGGGCTTCACTCGCTTACCTTTCTGCCGATCGGCAGCTCACCAGACCGTGAAGAACGCGTACGGATACTGGCCCTGCGTGGTGCTCACGCAGTAGCCGCCATTGCGCTTGGGCGGGATGGTCGTGGGCGGCGTGGCCGTGGTCCAGTTCTGATTGTTGCAGGGCATCACCTTTCCGTTCACGGACAGCGTGCGTGTCGATGCGAAATTGCCGCAGTTGCCATCGACGATGTTCTGGGTCGTCTCACGGCACACGGCGCCCGTCTGCAAGTTCCCGGATTGGTAGCTGCCGCTCCAGCTGAACACGACGGGGTTCTCGCAGATCCCGTCGCAGGGGCGCGTCTGGACGATGGGGCAGTCGATGCCGTGCGCTTCGAACGCCGAGCAGAGCTCGTTGCTGTGCGGTGTGCCATTGTAGATGTTGCCGTCGTTGTCGTCGAACTCCAGCATCACCGTCAGGATGCTCCCATCGATCCGATCGCTGCCGGTGTGGTGCTGGACCGAATCCAATACCATCGGCATGAGGATGTTCTGGTAGTCCGTCGGGTGACTGGCCATCAGAGCTGCACGGAGATCCCAGAGGATACCCGACAGCAACCGGCCGCAGTCGTGATCGTCGGCGTTGAAGCCGCCGCAGTTGGTCGTGCAGGTCTCGGGATCGTACTGACAGTCGTTGTCGGCGGTGCGCAGGAAGCTGTTGCAGTCGTTCTCGAGCCAGCCCACCGCTTGGCGTGGGTCCCCCGTGATCAGGGCCGCAAGAGCGTCCCCGAACCCTTCGCCGTAGGTACCCTGCGCGCTTCCTCCTGTGCAGACGACATGGTGCCCGAACTCGTGATAGGCGACCGAACCGAACGCACCGTTGGTCCAACCGAGCCATGGCTCGCAGAAGAGCACGCCGCCGCCCGGACGGTTAAGGTACCAGGCACCCGGGCATAACCCGGAGCCACCATAGTTCTCATCGCCGTTCGCCACGACCAGGAAGTCCTCCTGCGTGGAGATGTACGGGTAGTCGGGGGAGTATCGGAGCACGAAGTCCCGCACCAGGTTGATGTGGTAGTAAGCGTTGACCTGCGCAATGACGCGCTCGTCGTTGTTCGCCTGATTGTGGAGGAACGAGGCAGGCCCCGGAGGCGTGACCGAGCGCGTGAGCAGCTCTTCGTCTCCGGCTTCGTTCAGCAAGTTGACGTATCGGCCTTGAAGCGTGGAAACGACCTCTACCGGAGTCGTCCCGGGATTGGCCAGGTTGAAGAAGCCGAACGCATTGGTGAATCCGTCGGACACATTGGGGATGGATACCTCTGCCCACGGAAGCGGAACACTGACCTCGGGCGCGCACTGGGCCGCAACCGGGTCGACCGTGACATTGCCACGAACCCGACCGAAGACGCCCACCGACCGAACGCGGTCCTCGACGCTCAGGATATCGCCGGTCATGGCATCAGCGATGAATTGCCAGTGGCCTGGCCCCTTCACCATCTCACCAGAGTAGCGCATGGCCAGCCGCGGCGGGACGTCCTCCTCGCCTTCGCCGGCGAAGATCACGAGCTCGGGATCGCTGAAGACATCGATCGAGTCCGGCGCCACCCGGTCCGCCTTCTTGGCTGCATCGCGCTGCGCGGCTCTGAGGGACTTGTCGCGACTGACGGCAAGCGCGCGGGGAGCCGCGGGGGGCACGAACGTCGCGATGTTTCTGAGGGACGACGTGGCCATGACCACGGGATAGCCAGGTGTGTTCTTGACCAGAACCACGATCTCGGCGCCGTGCACGGGGATCCCGGCGACCTCTTGGCCATAGCGGTACAGCCAGAACTTGAACGTGTTCGTTTCCTGGTCGTACATGACCCCGCGAGGTTCGGGTTTCGCCATCGCCTCGCGACCGCCCGGAACCACCCGTTGCGGAACCAAGTCGTGCGGCTTGGCCTCGTGAGCTCGAAGCAGCGCCGTCTTGAACGCCGCGGCCGATTCTGCCGGCGTCTTGCCCGACGCCAGGGTCGTCCCGTTGATGAGGTTCACGCGAGCGTTGCGCATGTGCAGGCGCGCTTTGGGGAACTCGTGCTTGAGGTTGTCCACGAGGGGGACTTCCTTCGCGGCCGTCAGAGCACTGCTACTGGTGCCCAGAGCCGCATCAGGGGGCTCTCCGGTGCATGCGGCGGCCAAAGCGGCGGTAATCGCCGAGAGCCATCCAATCGAGCGCAACTCTGTTTGAGATAGGACCATGTATCCTCCTTGTTGCCACACAGCGCGCAGCTTCCCGCGCGCGGCCGGCAGGGTAGCGCCCCTTGACGACCAGGGGCAGCCAATATTTCGGACCCTTGCTTGCGCGCGGGTCGTTCGCGTTCACGCCGGGCGGCCTGTTCTGCTCGTGCAACGCGGGCAACGCTCGCTCGGTCCAGGTGACCTCGCTGGCGTGTTGGCGACCCCATAGGATCAAAAAGGTGTCACGCTGGAAGGGCCGCGATCCGGAGGCGCACCGTCTTGCTGAGCGCCCGTGCACGCTCCGCTTGGCCAGGCTCGGGCCCAGGGCTGGCGTGTTGGCGACCCCATAGGATCAAGAAGGTGTCCCACCGTGCGCGCAGGGTGCTACTCCGGGAAGCCGCCAGCCGGCCTATCCGGGCATGCCAAGATGCGCCTGCTCGACTTGGAGTTACCTCACAGCCGTTCCGCGATCGCCCGAAGCGCGCCGGCCACCTCCGAACGCGTCGCGGCGGGATCTCCCACGTTCACGGAGAAAACTTGAGTCCCGCCCGCGGCTGCAATGGGGGCGCCGTGGGCTGCGCGCGCGGGCCCCTGCCAAGCCCGGGCGCCGCGCGCCCTGGCGGGGGGCCGCAGAGCGGTGGCCCCTCAGCCGCCACACGGCGCTCGACGAGCGCGCTCTGCCGCGGCCTCTGCAGCCCCGATCCCCGCGTCCTCCTCAGGACTCACCCACTGAATGGCGCCGCTGCGGTCCAGCACCACAGCGGCGGGCATGTCGCTGATGCCGTACTTGCGTAGGATGGTGCCTTTCCGGTCGACGATGAAGGGAGAGTCAACGCCCCACGACGCGAGCACGGCGCGAGCGTCGGCGATCGAGTCGTCCTGCGCGAGCACGCCGACCAGCACGAGCTCGATGCCGCTACTTGCCATGGCTTCACGCCGGGCGACGGCACGCGGGACGGACGCTTTGCAGCCCGTGCACGGGGAACTCCGGGTGCTGGCTGAGGCGCGCGCTGGGCTGGTCGCGGGATCGCCTCGGGCTCGAGACGTAGCGGCAGGTTGCACCCCACGGTTTCCGCGCGCTGGTGCTGTGCCTCCTGACACGCCTCAGGGCGGCCCTCGGTTCTCCACGGCAGCTCTTGGCCCCTGCTACCTGCTTCGCCCCCGGAGCCATGCAGCCCCAAGGCCGCCGTGATCGCATCGCGCTTGCCTTCACGTACAGCTCACGCACTCGAAGCATGCATCCAACCGAGTGGAGCTCGATCCTATCTTCGGCGCCAGAGCGTCTGCGTCGTGACGGTGTGAGCTCGGCGGGTTGGCCACGATCGAATGGTACGGGCACATCACCTACCTGGTACGATCGGCACGGACGCACGGCGTTCACGAGCAACGCCTCATTGGGCATCGGCCTCGACCGCACAGAGGTCGAGCTCCGGCAGCACTGCCTCGCACCCAGCGCCTGCGTCCCCGCTGACTCCGACCGCAAGAACCTCGAGCCCCCCTTCGACCTCCGCAATCGCTCGGCAGACATGCGGCAGGCGTACGCTTTCTTCGCCCGGGAGCTCGGCAGGGGGGAGAACGGTTAGCCCAAGGACCGGCCGGAGACGCTCGCGGCGCCCATGACCCTTCGGTGTGACACGGCAGAAACCCATGGCTTGCTGGCCCCGGGGTGGCGTTCGAGCTATGTTCGCCAGGATCCGATGGGAAGGCGAGCCCTCGAAGCCAAGCGGCAAACCAAGCGCACCATTCGGGACACCCGTCTCTCCGAGGAAGAACGCGCAGAGCTTCGTGCGCGCGCCGCCTAGGAGGGGAGCCCTCACCACAAACGCAATCCAATGGACTTCGGACTCACGCCGCCAAGCGCGCCCCGCGCCGACAAAACACTGTGCGACGAAGCCGGAGTCGTCCGTCGCGCAGACGCCCAGCGGCTCTTCGATCTCGCCATCGAACGCGGCATCGTCAGCGACTCCGCGGCACCCGATGGCCTACCCAAGCAACTCTGGGCCGTCGATAACCACGGGCGCGTGTTCGAGGCGATGTACGGCGGCAGCGTTGCGGGACGCTATCACGGGTACCCGATCCGACGGTCCGATCCACTCTTCGGCCAAATCTCAGCGCAATGGAGCAGAACGTGACCCGCGGACTCGACTTCTCCATTGCGACCTGGTTGCCCGGCTCGAGCCCCATCGCGACCGATCGAGAAACCCTCGCGTCGCTCAGCATCCTTGCCGGATCCGCGCGCATACCCGTCACCGAGGTCGAGGACCAAGCCGCGCACACCATGCGACGGCACATCAACGTCCCAGCGTATTCGGTGGCTCAGTGGCTCCTC
>JAFGIS010000657.1 GCA_016929495.1 Polyangiaceae bacterium
CTCCAGCAGATGATACCGGTCGAGCCCTTCGTACCACCGGACGAGCAATCCTTCGTCGCGCAACGTCTGCATGCCCTCGCGTGTGCGCCGAAACGCCGTTTTCGAGTGCGCGGCCGTCCCGGGGCCGCTGTGTCGTCCCGGCGACGCACACGAGGTTCGCTGGCCGTGTCAGATACCTCGAGGCTCGACTTCGACGAGCTGACGGTCGTTGAAGATCGAGTCAGGCGTCACCACGGTCTCCGCCGGATTGAACCGGGCGTTCGCGAAGCGCTTACGTAGAGCCCGCCGAACCCGGTCGTCGTCGAGGTTCATGTCGCTGGCACGCTCCAACTTGCCGATCTGGATGTCGGCACCGCGGGCAAAGAGCTTGTGGGCGAGCTCGGAGCAGTACAGGGAGTCATCGCCCCACTGGAAGCGAACGTCGTAGGGGCGCCCGAGCCACGCGGCACCCAGCTTCTTCATCTTCGCCACGACATCGCCTCGCAGCCTCCGGTCCGCGTCGCGTAGCCGCTTGAGCACGAAGCGTCTGCCCCTTCCGCGAGCTATCCAGGTTCGAACGGGTGTCTTTCGGACGGGCGACGCCGCTTCGAGCACGACCGTACCGCGCGGTTCGTTGAAGACGACGCCCATGTGGGTCCAGCGACTGCGAGTGAGAACCCGAACCATGTCGCTCTGCCTTGAAGAGGACTCCTGGAAGATGAGGTCGCCATCCCGAAAATCGGCAGAGCTCGGGTCGTCCTCCGAGGCGCGGCGATGCTTGCACGAGACAGCCAGGGCGATGCTGAGCGCCAGTATCCACACCGTTCCGGTAGTTCTTGATGGACCTCGGTGCGGCTCTCCCGGCGTGCGCGCCGGCATCTCGTGTTCCTGGATGCGTGCGTTTGTGCGGTCGACAGGCATCGCGATCCTGTGAGCGCAGTCTAGCGCCGTGTGCTCGTGGGGCCAACACGGCGGACAGACGTCGGGTTACGCACGACGGTCGGCAAGATGATTCCCAACCGAGCCGCGGCGACCGCAAACCAAGACGAGACCCGTGCTCAGGGCCGGCCGGGGGCGGCGACGAACCGCATCGCTTCAATCGAAACGCGGCGCTAGCTGCTAGTGCCGCCGGCGCCTGCCGAACAGGCCCAGGCCGAGAAGCCCTGCAAGCAGAGCGGCGCCAGGCTTCGGTGCACCAGCCATGCGGCAGCCGCAGCCGCCACCACCGGCCGTCTCGGTGTCGCTCGCGGCAACTTTCATGTCGCCGGGGTCCTTGCTCTGGCCTGCAGGGGTGGCCGCGCCGGTGCCGGTCTCGGTGACCGAACCGCTCCCGCCGCCTGCGGAAGCCCCTCCGGCCACGGGTTGCTCGGGCGACGTGCTACCCGGGCTCGAGCTGCCGCCGCCGGTGCCGGGCCCGACGGGCGCGCCGCCACCGGTGCCGGCAGGGGTCGCGCCGGCGCCACCCGCGGGCGTCGAACTCGTGCCGCCCGTGGCAGCGTCGGGCGTCGTCGAAGCCGTGCCGCCGGAGCTGGCGCCGCCGTTGCTCGTGCCCCTGCCACCCGTCCCGGGTGTCGACGTGCCGCCGCCCGTCGCCGCACCACCGCCGGAACTGCCTCCGCCCGTGCCCGCCGGAACGTCCACGCCCGCCGGAATGCCGCCGCCGACCGGGCCGACGCTCGACTCGGGCGGCCCCTCACCCGTCACGGTGCCGCCCAGGCCATCGACGGGCAGGTCGTTGACATCGAAGACGACACCCGTGCCGAATCCGTGGGTGGCCGTGTCGGTCAGCGTGTAGATGCCCGAGGCCGGGTCGAACTGGCTCGGATTGAGCGGCGTGTCCCCTGCGTGCACGAGCATGGTGTTGCCGCTCGGGCCAACCTTCTGGGTCGAGCCGAACTCGAAGGCCCCGACGTCGGGTGCCGCACCCGCCGGCACGGCGTTGCCGAGGAAGTCGACCGTGTATTGCGCGAGCGCTACCCCGACATCGATGGCCGGGCTGCCGTCGCCGAGCGCATAGTCCGTGGCGCGCGCTCCTCCTTCGTTGACGAAGAGATTGGGGGCGTCGGCGCTCCAGATCTCCAGGTTTCCGCCTCCATCCTCGACCTCCTCGGGGATCATCGACATCGATCCGAAGTTGGGCTTGGCGCCGCCCATCACGTACAGGTTGTTCGTCGCGTAGACCTCACCGGGATCGAGTGTGCCGCCGATCTGGCCGGAGGCCATGACCGAGTCCGCGATGAGGAACCAGGCGAACATGTCGCCGTTGCTGCGGTAGAGCGTGTTGTTGAAGAAGTGGACGTTCTTGAATTGGGTGTTGCTCACCTGCAACAGAACGAGCCACTGGCTCTCGATAGACACGTTCGCGTAGATGTCGCAATCATTGAGCTGGCCCAGCTGGTCGCTGAACACCGTAGCGAGCTCGAGGAAGCCGCAGGTGGCGTAGGCGAGGTTGTGGTGGATCTTGAGGCCGGTCACGGTGCCGTTTCTCGGCACGCTGACTTCCGTGGCGCCGCCGTCGCAGCTGCTCCCGCCGCGGCTGTCGACCCACTGCGCGTAACCGGTGCAACGAACGAAGGCGTTGTAGGCGACCTCGTTGTTCGAGTTGTTGATGAAGATGCCCTCGGCGCCGCCCACGACGTTCGCGTCCGTGTCGGGCGAGGAATCCACGCCCATGACCAGATCGTGGACGTAGTTGTTGATGACCCTGTTCCCCGTCCCGCTGAGCATCATCCCGATGTCGCAGTCGGAGACCTCGTTGTTGACGAAGAGGGTGTTGTTGCCGAGCATCACCCCGATGCCCCCGGCCAAGTCCGACATCGCGCCGGTGCCGCGAGCGCCGGCGAAGTGCAGCCCGTCGAAAACGAGCCCCGTGGAGGTCCCACCGCCCCCCATGGACTGCAGGACGGGGCCGCTTCCCGGTGTGCTCGGGACCTTGAACATGGGCAGGGGCAGGCCCGGGTCGCCGTAGTTGGCGAACGTGGTCACTCCACGAACCTGAGTCGGATTGAGCTTGCCGTCGTAGACGTTGCCGCGCGCGAAGCGCACGGTCGTGCAGCCGCTGGGGATCGCACTCAGCGACGCCACCGGCTCGGTCTCGCTCGCCCCCGAGGCGCTGTCATTGCCGCCTTGGTTGTCGACGAAACACTGACTCTCTTGCGCCAACGCACTCGTTGCCGCGAACAGAGCACCGACGACGACGCCTGCACTCGTGAGATACCCAGCGCGGATCATGCAGCACCTCTTCGGATTCAATCCGATCCTTAGCGTGGGCGCGTCGGCAATGGCGGGTCAAGGCCGTGGATTCTCACACCGGTTGGCTGCTCGACGCCTCGTTTCCGCTTCTTGCGGTACGCGAGTTGTCCTGTGCTACCGCAGCGGGTCACCTTGAGCTTGTACCGTCGAGAGCCTACATCCTCGCGCTGCTTCCCTGGCGCAAACATGGTGCCCGGGTTGTAACGGCACCGAGGACGCCAAGACGCAGGAGCGGGGCGAGGCGGCGCGAGGCCTGGTGGCCAGCGGCTCGGGTCGAGGGGTGGGTCCGGGATCCGCACCCAAGCCGCAAGCCGTGAGGCGTGTCCGAGGTTCGGCCTTGACGCCCGTGGTCGAGGCCGGGTCCACTGCGGCGGTGAGACGACATGCGGCAGCTCGGATGGCTCGTGGCGCGATGCGCTAGCGCTGGCGCTCCAGCCAGCAGACGCCCTTCCTGCAGACCGCGCGCGAGGAGTCCGAGTCCTCCGGCGGGCATTCGACCGGCTCCATCGGCGGGCAGGTTTCGCCCCCGTTGTGCAGGCCGCACGAGTGTGCGATCTCGTCCCGCTGCGCGACGCTCATCGGCTCGACTTCGGAGCACGGGTCGCAACATCCGAGCGACTGGCGTGTTGCGAGCACACAATCCGAATCTGTCTCACAGGGCCACTCGGGATCGCCCGCAACCGGCGCGGGCGCGACCCTCGTCCGTCCAGTCGAGCCCGGGTTGGTCGTCGCCGGCGCGGCCGTTGCCGGTGCGTTCGGCGGTGGCGTCGTGGCGCAGGCGGTCAGCAAGGCCAACATCCATGGCGCGGTCGTTCTCATGCATCGATTGGCCCCCAGCAGCCGGCGCCTGGCAAGTCCTTCGCGTCGATTCCGGCCAGCACCCTGTCGTCCGCCGAGTCGGGTTGGGGAGGCTGGCAAGGGCTCGACACCGAGAAGGCCAACCTGCTCGGAAAGCTCCGGTAGAGCAGGCGGCGTGCCGTCAACCACACTCGCGCCTGGCCTGTCGCGCGGCGCCGCCCCTCGGGCCGCCGGCAGCGCTCACCCGCTCCGCCACCGGCGCCGCAGGATCCGGGCTGACCCCGAGGCCTCAGAACTGCGAGATGAACTCCCAGGCTTCGCCGGGGACCCAGCTCTTGCTCTGGCCGCTGTCCTTTTCCGTGGGATTGTGGTCGCCGCCGTGGGCACACCAGCGCAATGGATGCCCTTCCGAGCACCCTTGGTACGACGTGCAGATGTGGGTGCCGCTGTTCTTCGCCGGTTCCGGCGGGTTCTGCGAAGTGCAGCCGTTCACCGTCACGAAGTGATCGCGAAGCTGACGCCCTTGCGAGATATTGAGCACGGAGTCGCCGACGCCGTGCACATGCATGTATGCGATCGGTGTGTTCCCGCCATCACAACCGCTGAGCTGTGCGCCTGCGTACAGGACGACGCCACGGAAGACGTCCGCGCGAGCGCAGGCAAGCGCGTAGGACATGCCGGCCCCGTAGCTGAATCCGGTGGCGAAGATGCGCGTGGTGTCGATGCAGAGGTCATTCTCGATCAGCTCGACAATCGCGTCGGTGAGCTTCACGTCCTGGCCGCCGGAGTTGGCCCAGCCGGCGTTGAGACCCTCCGGCGCGACGAAGATGGTGCTGTTCTCCGCGAGATCCCATAGTCCGTAGTACGGATCGTCCGTCGACCCGCCGTTGCCGCCCTCGGCGACTTGGGTCGCGTTGCCGTTCATCCAGTGATAGGCCATGATCAGCCGGTAGGGCTTGCTGTTGTCGTAGTTGTCGGGAACCCTGAGGATGTACTCGCGGTTCCCACCGCTCTGGATCGTCTTGCGGCCGTTCGTCAGAGTGCGCGTCTTGCCGCAGCCGGCGCTTCGCCCCTCCGTGCTGGACCCACCGGTCGCGCTGCTGCCGCCCGTCGCGGTCGAGCCGCCTGCCGAGGTGCCGCCTGCCGAGGTGCCGCCCGCAGCCGTCGTGCCGCCTGCCGAGGTGCCGCCCGCAGCCGTCGTGCCGCCTGCCGAGGTGCCGCC
>JAFGIS010000658.1 GCA_016929495.1 Polyangiaceae bacterium
CCGGACGTCTCCCTGGGTGAGGTCGCCTGCAATGCGGAGTTCTGTAGGGCCGAGATCTACGGGTCCGTCAAAGAAGACCTGCAAAAGGGCAACGGATCCGTCGAACAGGACGTGGCAGGGGACGACGGATCTGTCGAACGAGACGAGCAAAGGAAGAACGGAAAGACGCTGATGGTCGCTGTGGAGGCCAAGGGTCTGCGGTTCTGCATGTTTGACCGAGATGCGACCCATACCAAGGCGGGCTGCTATTTCGGAAGGGATGAGTCCTGGACGGCACCGTCTTTCTGACAACGCTCAGGCGCTGTCGCTCTGTCTGTCGTCGGTCTAGAGTTTCGCTTCCAGGCTCCGTTTCGGAACTGCAGCGACCGGCGGCCAGTCGCACACGGGTAGCTCTGCGCTCGCTGGGAGGCGCGGTGCGGCCGTGCTCGCCTGGGTCAAGGGCCCGGCAGCGGCTCCGGGATCTGCTCGCCAACGGGTCGAGCAGGGCCCAGACCTCGTTGATGGCCTCTTGTCGCATGGTCTTCCCGTTCTCTTGGCAGTGGAGGGAAGAGGACGACACCCGCCCCGGTGGCCATCACCGACCACCGGGGCACGCTGCTCGGCCATGCGCTTTCACGCTTGACCTGCCTTGCCGAGCAATTCGGCCGGGAGCAGAGCCTGAAGGGTATTGGAGCCGACCACGACGCGGACTTCGTGGATCTGGCCCGCGATATCCTTCAGAGCCTCGAGCTCCTTGAGCCGCAGCAGGATGGGCTGATCGGCCATCAAGCGCGCCGTGTTGACCAGCGACCGGGTGGCCGCGGTCTCTTCACGGCGCAGGATGACATTGGCCGCGGCGGACTTCTCAGCCTCGATCACGCGGTTGAGCAGGGTCTTCATCTCGCCCGGCAGAACCACGTCCTTGACCCCGACGCGGTCGACGCGAACACCCCAGCCCAGGGCCTTGGGCGTCACGTTCTGCTCGAGAAACCGCGTGAGTGCGTCGCGACCTTCCAAGAGCTCGTCCAGCGTCACCCCGGCCACGTATTCGCGGGCAGCGAGCTGCGCCGCGAGGTAGACGGAGTCGCGCACGTTCGTGAGCTTCTGGGTGGCCAGCACCGGATCCTCGACGGCGTACTCCACCGTGAGGGTCAGGCGCAGGGTGACCTTGTCGCGGGTCATGAGATCCTGGCCCGCAATGGTCACCTCGGTCCGACGCATGTCGACGGTCACGATATGGTTCTGCGCCTCCGGGTGCGTCCACAGCTTGTAGCGACCCGGTTCGAGCACGCCGAGCAAACGACCCTGCTCGAAGCGCAGACCCTTCTCGTGCGCCTGGACCGTCACATCGATGTACTCGGAGCGCGGGATCAAGGCTTCGAGCTCCTGAGTGAGCGGCGGCAACGGCTCGGCGATGCCGTACACCGCGAGGCGCACCGACGGGTCGACGACCCAGTACCGGTGCACCCCCGGGCGGAGGAACAGCGCCGGGGCGCCGTCACGCAAGAGCACGCCGCGCTCGAGGGCGCCGACCGTTACTTCTCGGTACCAGGCCTCGGGCAACACCGCGCGCACCTCGGCCAACGCCCGGAACACGAGCTTGTCCGTATCCCAGCGCTGCTCGGTCAGGTGCCAGCCCCACAGGAAGTGCCGGCCAGGGCCATAGGCACGGAGCGGAAGGCCATTCTTGAAGATGACCACACGCTCGTTGAGCTTCACGCGAATCGTCTTGAACATGGGGTGATCCCTCCTTGCCGATGCCGTCGGCATGCGGGCGATCCCGGACGGGGATCGCGAACGTTCGGTCGGCGTGCTGGCGCACGCCTCCCAGAAGAGAAGCGGCCCCGAGAGCTGGAAGCCCGGACACCGAGGGCACATCACGCGGCCGAGCTCCGCGGGAGCCCGGGCTGCGGAGGATGTCGCGCTCTGGTGTCGCGGTCTCCCCGGGTGGCGAACAGGAGCGGGCGCTGGGGGGGAACTCGGGCCGTCCGCCGCTCGGAGGACCCTCGTTTGCGCGCCGCGCGCGCTCGTTTCGGCATCCCGGGGAGGATCCGGCCGACCGATGCTACGCATCGCTCGCCTGGCGTCGGGCCTCATGGCTCTCGGGGCCTGACGAAAAACGACTTGCAAGGTCGTGTCCCATGCTCTGCCGACTGAGCTACGCCCCGGGTTGGGTCGGGGCGATCGGAGTCGAACCGATGACATTGGGGTTGGTGGTTTTCAGCCACTTGTCTTCCAGACAGGAGCATCCCGGGACACGAGTCTCCGGACCCGCCGCAGAGACTGGAGCCCAGTCTGCGAGGGGCGGCCTCGCGCCGTAGTGGATACGGACCTCGCGGGAATCGAACCCGCGGTGCACCCGGGAGGAGTCGAACCTCCACTGTGCCGGTCTTGAGCCGGCTGCCTCTGCCAGTTGGGCTACGAGTGCGGGGCTCGTCGTGCTTTCAGTTCATCTCACTCGACGGCACGAACGGCGCCCATTCGGACGGAATCGCTCCAAGGAGCACCGGCAAGCCGAGCGGCAGCGAGTCGGGCTGACGCGGGAGCATCAGCGGAAACATCCCCGCCTCGTCGCAGGTGCGATTGGCTTTGCGGGTGTTGCACGGCCTGCACGCGGTGACGATGTTCCGAAACTCCGTCCGGCCGCCCCGCGAGCGCGGCACCAGGTGGTCGAACGTGAGCTCGCCCCATCGGAACTGCTGCCCGCAGTACTGGCACCTGAAACGGTCGCGCAGGAAGACGTTCATGCGCGAGAACTTCAGGCCACGTCTGTGTCGCCCTACCGAGCGTCGCAGCCGCACGACCGCCGGCATCATCCAAGTCGTCGAGGGCGAGCGAAGCACCTCGTCGTATTCGGCGAGCACGTCGACCGTGCCTTCGTAGATCATCTTGACGGCGTCTTGCCACTGGAGCACCCGGACCGGAAAGTACCAGGCAGTGAGGAGAAGAGTTCTCGTGGACATCTGAACACCTGCTATCAGAGTTGTTACGTGCTCGAGGCAGGACTCGAACCTGCACGGGATCGAACCCAACTGGGTCTGAGCCAGCCGCGTATGCCATTCCGCCACTCGAGCGGTGGGTGCAGACGGAGGGAGTCGAACCCTCATGCCCTGGTGGCGTGTCCACAAGACACACCACAGAACAGGGAACCGTGTCCTGGCCCAGACCGAGAGCATTCGCCGTAGAATTCGACGGGTTCGCCCCGCTCGAGGCCGTCGAATTCTGCGGCGAATCACGGAGACAGGACACAAAGCGCACGCCTTCTCAGGGCGCCGTGTATTCCCTTCCACCACGTCTGCGCGAAGCATGGTCCGAGCAGCTGGATTCGAACCAGCGATCTCCGGCTCCCGAAGCCGGCGCTTTCGCCAGACTAAGCTACGCTCGGGATCCGCCGCATGGTCCCTGAGGCACGCTCGGACCATCCGAGCCGTGCCGCATGCGGCGTGGCGTCCCGTAGGGGAATCGGACCCCTGTCTCGAGAGTGAAGGTCTCGCATCCTGGCCGCTAGAAGAACGGGACATGCGGGGTGGAGCGAGGAATCGAACCTGCGAAGCTCGGGTCACAGCCGAGCCCGCTCGCCAGAGCAGCTCCACCGAAGCGCCGACGGGCCCGCGTGGGGGCAGGCCGTTCCGGCGCGCTCGGAGACGACGTAAGCCATCTCCGTGCTGCGGACGAGCGATGCCGTGTCGCTCGTCCGGCTGATTGTCAAAGAGCGTGGCCGCCGTGGCGGCTACCTGCCTCGGGAGACGGTGCGCCTCTCCCGTTCGTCGAGCACTGCTGCTGGGCAGAGCTCGAGCGCTGAGAACGAATGCTCGATCGCGAGCGATCCGAAAATGGATCGCCAGTGTTCCGCCGCGCGCGTGTTGGTGCGCAGCGCCGATCTGACGCGAATCGCGCCCTGAAATGTCAAAAGCCGCCGAGGTGTTTACCTGGGCGGCTCTTGCGCGAAATCATTCAGAAAAACCGCCCTATACTGGACCCTCCAGATGAATGCTGTCGGCTGTGCGGGGGAGGGACTGCCCCACACATTCCTTCGCCGAGTGCCGCGTCGCTTGGGTGACGCACGGCGCCATGGCTGAGAGTATGTAGCCGAACAAGTTCACGATAGAGAGGCATTGTACGGATGGGCGTCTCGAAGTCAAGAACGAAAATCACACCTACACGCCCTTGTAGTTCAAGACGGGCCGCAAGCGTCTTTCGATCCGTGTGAGCTCGTTCTGGGCCCGCATCACCACGGCGATGGGCTTGTACGCCGAGGGCGCTTCGTCGACGAGTAGCCTCGTGCGCCTGTCGTCGAACCAGATGCCATCCATCTGTCGTTCGAGCTTGGCCACGGTGATTCGGCGGCGGGCGGCGCCGCGGCTCATGGTTCGCCCGGCGCCGTGGGAGCTCGAGCGGAGCGCAACTTCCAAGCCACGGCCGGACACGATGAAGCTTTCGGCGCCCATCGAGCCGGGGATGGTTCCGAGCTCGCCGTTTCCGGCTGAAATCGCGCCCTTGCGGTGGATCCAAAGCTCCTCGCCGTCGTAGACTTCGCGGCGGACGAAGTTGTGCGTGCAGCTGACGAGCGTGTCCCAGTCGGCTCGCGCCTTGAAGAGGTCACCGAGCAGGCCGGCTGCGTCCTCGAGGATCCTGCGGCGACTCGCGTCGGCGTAGCGAACCGCAGCGTCATGGTCGTTAAGGTAGGCCTGCCCTGCCGAGCTGTCCGCCTGCAACACCCGCAGGCCACCACCAACCGACTCAGCCTGCTTCAGGTAGTGCTGGCGCAGGGCAGGCCCGAGTCCACGTGACCCGGTGTGCACCATCAACCAGAGCAGTCCTTGTTCGTCCGCTTGGAGCTCGAGGAAGCCGGAAGCACAGCCCCCACAACGCGAAGAGCCCC
>JAFGIS010000659.1 GCA_016929495.1 Polyangiaceae bacterium
GTACCCAGGCTGCCGGTCGTGCATCGAGTCTGCTCCGTGGATGTGCTTTCCGATTCGTCGACCACGATCTCCCAGTTTTCCTTGTCGGCCGAAACCTCCACCGTGTAGTGGTATTCCCCCTCCTCCGGCAGGGTGATGGCAATGGTGTCGATGGTGACGGTTCCATCGAAATCCACCATGATCCACGGTGCTGGATCGGCCTCCTGGGCGTACCAGGGCGTGCTCATCACTCCGTCGACCGCAGCGATCGAGTCGACGCTGGGCTGGTTGCTGCTGGAAGTCGTCAGCTTGTAGAGGGCCAACTCGAGGGCCATCCAGTCGTCGCAGCCTCCTGCCGGCGCTCCTCCGGCACCCGCTTCGCCCGTCTGCCCTCCGCTGCCGGTTTGTCCACCCGTCCCCCCAGCGCCCCCCGACGCTTCGTTGCCACCGGTAGCGCCGGTCTGACCGCCGGCTTCGCTCCCACCCGATCCGCCGGTGTCCTGCGCGCTCCCTCCCGAGCCCACGTGCCCTCCGGAAGATCCACCCGCGCCGCTGCCACCGGTTGCACTTGGATCGCCGCCGCTGGCCGGCGCAACCACGAGCGTGGCCCAGCCCTTGCCCGGCATGTCGAACTGCACCGTCTTTCCGCCCACCGCGACCGTGTACGGCCCGGCGTCACCCGGGTTGTACAGGACGGTGACGATGCTTCCGCTCGGGTTCTTGAACGCCAGGGCTTCGCTGGCCTCGCTGCCGCTCGTCGACACCACCGTGGCCCCGGCATCGACGAATCGCGAGAAGTGGCGGAAGATGTAATAGGCCGGTGTGACGTTCAGCGTCTTCGCCTCCGTGTCCACGGTCAAGAGGGCATCCTGCGGCCAGATGCGCTCCGAGTCGATGCCGACGCCCACGGTATCGAGCACCGCGTTCCACGTGCTGTACGAGTGCACGCCCAGCTTGATCCAGTCTCGGATCAGGCCCCAGCTCTCCAGAGCGTAGGCGTCGTCGTTCGGGGCAAACTCCGCGTTGAACCCGTTCGACACCCACGGGTAGTTGCCGCACTTGTGCTCCGTCTGCCAGATCGAGACATCGTCGTAGTCCCGCTTGGCGAGGACGACCTTGCTCTGCATGCCCCATTGGTAGCCGAGGAAGCCGATGTACTCTTTCGCAGTGGCATCGCCCATCACCGCGCTGATGATGTCATCGTCCCCTTCGCCGCCGTTGAAGGTGCCGAGCATGATCCTCACGTCGAGACCCGCCGCCGTGAGCGCAGGGCCGAGATGCGTGCCGACGAACGTCGCGTAGGCCTCCGGAGCCCAGCCACAGGTCGGGTAGGTTCCGCTGTAGCCCGGCTCGTTCTGAGGAGCGACCAACTCGACGTGGATCCCCTTGTCCGCATACGCTTGCACGAACTTGACGAAGTACTGAGCCAGGGCTCCGAGCGTCGTCTCGTCGCCCTTCATCGTGCCGCCGTCGAACGGTGAATCGTCGTTGAACGGCCCCTCCTTCATCCACGTGGGCGGCGTCCAGGGGCTGGCCCAGAAACGCAGATCCGGTTTGACCGCCTGAGCTGCTAGCACGAACGGGATGAGCTTCTCCTCGTCACGAGCAATCGAGAAGCTGTGCATCGTCTCGTCCGTCTCGCCGGCGGGCACCTCGTCGAGGGTGTAGCGATCCATCGCGTAGTCGGTCGCGCCCATCGGGATCCGACCCCAGGTGAATCGCGCGCCGTCGGCACCGAAGAGCAAGTCGAGCGCCGTGGCCCTGTCCTGCTCGCTCAGCATCGTGAGGTAGTTCCAGCCCATCTCATTGAACGCGGTGCCGAAGCCTTGCCAGGTTTGAGCCGCGGACGAGTCTTTGACGGTCACCTTGGCACTGGCCGTGGACTCCGTCACCGTTCCCGACGTGACCCAGTACGCGCCCGTCGTTGAGGTGACCACAATGGCTCCGTCCACGACGGCGCCGCCACCGTTGCTCGCGCCGCCGGTGGCGCTGCCGCCCGAGCCGCTGCCTCCAGCGCCTTGTCCACCGGTGGCGCCGATCGCGCCGCCCGTGGGAACACCGCCCGTTGCGGTGCCCCCAGAACCGGGCGCACCTCCAGAGGCACCGGTCGTTTCGCCTCCTGTGGAGTTCCCGTCGTTGGAACCTGAGTTCGAGTCCGAACACCCGGCAAACAAGAGACTTGCAGCGCAAGTGGCTACGAGGATCCGCATGGCATCTTCTGCTGGAGATAGGCTACTTCATCGAACGGTACGCCAATCGTGAGGGCCCGTCGAGCAACGACTCCGACGGCGCCTCAGGCTCGACAACCCGAGACCCACCAGACCCAGGAACGCGAGATAGCCAAACGGCGAGCCTGTACCCGACGGGATGCGGCAGCCGCAGCCGCTGGATTCGGAATCCTCCGTGCCGGACCCGCTCGCCCCGGTCGAGTCGCCGCCGGCCGCGCCGCCTGCAGCGCTCTGTCCACCAGCTGCCGTCGCGCCGCTGGCTGTCGTGGTGCCACCGGCGGTCGTGGTCGCGCCACCGGCGGTGTTCGCGCCGCCAGCGGTCGTGGTCGTGCCACCGCCTGGCTGCTGACCACCCGCGCCCGGATCGCTGCCACCACCGGGCGTCGAGGAGCCGCCCGTCGGACCCGCGGTGCCGCCACCCGCTGCCGTGGCGCCGCCCACCGTCGTAGAACCGCCTGCCGGTACCCCGCTGCGGCCGCCCGTGGCGGCGCCGCCCGCCGACGTAGTCCCTCCAGCCGTGCCGGAGCTTCCACCCGTCGGGCCCCGACCACCGGTCGATGTCCCACCGCCGACCGCTGTAGTGCCGCCGGCACCACCCGTGGGCCCCGTACCGCCGGTCCCGCCGGTCCCGCCGGTCCCGCCGGTGTCGCAATCGGTGCCGCTGCAGACGAACTTCATCGAGTTCAGATGCATCGCGCCCCCGAAGACGGCGTACACGGTGTGAACGCCCGCAGTCGGGGTGAGCTCGCATTCCTGCGTGGCCCAGCCGTTGGTGGCCGGTATGGCGCACGAGCCGATCACAGGGCCAGTCTGCGAATCCGCGTGCAGCTCCAGGGTCGTGGCGGCCGACGCATTGACGCGGAGCTCCACGGAATCGACGCCGGCATCGCGGAAGTCCACGTCGTCGTAGAAGATGTACGCGCCGCCGTTGCCGGTGATCGATTGCCCCATGCTGGTGTCGGTGCAGTCCTCCTTGGTGATGCCGGATTGGCCGTCGTAGTCCTCGCCTTCCATGTCCACGAGGGCGTTGCGGCCGGTGACCGGACGCGTCAGGCCCAGGATGATCATCGACGCCGATTGCCTGGGCAAGCTCAAGGCCGCAGTGTACGAGCTGCCGAGCGTCTCCGTGCTGACCGGCTCCATCAGAGCCAGATGCTGCTGTTTGCGCATCTCTTGCCACTGCGCCTCGGTCGGATCCTTGGTCTTGCCCTGGGTCGTGGACCAGACGTTGTAGGGATTGCTGTGCGTCTGGTCCACGCGGAAATGGGTCACGAAGACCTCTTTGCCCGCAAGCGTGGCGGGGATGTTGCTCACGGTCAGATTCACGCTCTCGGCGTTGCCGCTGCTGGCGATGTCCGCGTAGTAGTTGTAGACGATGATTTGAATCTCATCGCCGGCCGCGGAAATGGTGGCCATGGCATCGACACCATCCCTCTGCGTGCCGCCGGACACCTTCAGACGCTTGTCACCGAGCAAGTTGAGCATCTTGAAGCCATTGAAAGCGGCCTTGCGGACGCCCTGGAAGGTCATGAGGCCAAACACCTGACCAAAAGGCAAATTTCCCCCCTGGGCCAGGATGTACGACCCGGAGGGGCCGCTCGACTCGTCGAAGATGTCCGATACCACCCAGTACGAAAAAACGGCAAGCGGCGGCGTGTCGCCCTTGACTTGGTCAGAAAGGAGCTTGACCGCCTTGATGATGAACGGAGCGTTCGCGTGGGTGTCCATGCTCACGCAGTTGGCGGTCGTGTTGCCACCCTGGCCGCTGTACGACGTGTTCCACTCGGTGTTGAGCGACGGCATTTGGTCCGTCGTGTAGCCGTGGCTGGTGATGACGTTCACGCGGGAGTTGTTGTCCGTGAGGCCGAAGCTGGCGTCGGCGCTCGTACCCGCGCCACCTGGGTAGGCATGAGACGCTAGGAACGACACGCGCGCGCCCGAGCTCTTCGCATGGTCTAGGAACTGGCCCATCTCGTTCGTCGATCCCTGGGTCGTCACGGGCCCGCCGATCTTGACGTTGGGCAGTGCTGCGGTGGCGCCGGCGACCGCGGAGTCATACATCGTGAAGTAGTCGTTCATCGTGCCGGTCCAGAACCCCGAGTAGTTCGGCTCGTTCCAGACCTCCCAGTACCACTGGCTCACGTCGTCCGCGCCGAACTTGTCCACGGCGTGCTGGACCACGGCCTGGATGAACGCCTTGTACGTGTTCTGGTCCTTGGGCGGGTTGCGGCTGTTGCCGCTGCTCGCGAGCGCCGTGGGCATGAAGCTCAGCTCCATGCCGGGCCGCATGTCCGCTGCGGCGATGGCATCCAGGTACTTGTCGAACTTGGACCAGTCGTAGCTCCCGGCCCCTTTGTAGATACCCATGTCGTCATTGAGAACGCCGTGGCCGCGCACGCGCAGCATGCCGAGCTCACGCCTCGCGATCTTGTAGTGCGTCTGCAAATCCGAGCGCAGCGTGAGGCTCGCCGTGCCGGTACCGACCATCTCGGACCAGAAGCGTGGATTGCCCGACACCTGACTGCCTGCGTCCACGGCAATGTCCGCCGCGTTGGCTGCCGGCGCCGCCGTCAACATCACCAGACCCAAGGAGCCGGCCGAGACGCCAAGCGCCAGACGGGCGCTGGAGCGAACGCCGCAGGAAGTTCCCAGTCTGGCCATGTCAAGATGGAATCGCGTTCTCATGCTTGTTCTCCTACCTTTGCAGGGTAGCAGTGGCAGCTTGCGGCGACTTCCAGCAGCAATAATTGTCGCCAAGGGCAGTTTTCGGCATGCACGAGCCACGCTAATGCGTGGATCGGTGAATTCGTCCTGCGGGCCAACGCAAGGGCAGTCTCTCCATGCCCGATGGCATAGGCCGCCTGGCCACACCAGTACACCGGGCCGGCACGAGACGGTGCCAGATCCGGTCGGAGCCGAGGATCCACGCAGACTGGATGCCAAGTGCGCGACGGCGCCCCCAGCTCGCGGCGCCCTGCGACGCGGGCTAAGGCGGGCCCCCGCGCCCGCAGGCCCCAAAGGGCCGAGGACGCGGGCCACACGGTGACGCCCCGTGCGGGGGCATCCTCAAGGCACTCGCTCGCAGCGTGCGAGCTCTGCCTCGGGGATGCCGACACTCGCACCGTCGACGAGGCCAATGCCCCGGGGTGGCACCAGATGGACGAGCCCGCCGGCTCGTTCGACCGCCTCCAAAGGAATCCCTGGATCGATGCTGCCCACCTGCATGAGCTCGCCGCGGGCGTCCACCACGAGCGGGACTGGCGCGCTGCACTGGTACGCTGTCCGATCCGAGCTGCGACGGGCTGCGGACGTTGTCGGACCGTCCTGCAGTTGTCCGGCCGCACCCATGGCGAACCCGCCGCTGCCATGGCCTTCAGCGACGCGAGGTCGGGGCGTTACGACGTCGCGCGTCGGGACCCAGCCAAACACCAGCGTCGTGTGGCCCGTCACGACGATACGAGTGCTTGCGCCTCGCTGCTCGAGCACGAGCACGTCCTGCCGGCCCCCGGTGGGGTCGAGCCACGCGATGGGCTCCGAGTCGGGCTGGACCCGAAGCGGAATGCCTCGTTTCTCGAGGTAGGAGCGTTGCTGCGCGCGTGTATGGCCGACGAGCACCGACGCTGCGTCGAGCGGCTGCGGCGGCGCGATGCCGACGTCCCGACACGCGGCCGGCTCGGGCGGCATGGGTCCGGCGAGCCTCACCGGGGCTGGCACGGTCGCGCTGAGCATGAGCTCATCGGGCCGTGCTTGCGTCACCGTGAGGCTCGCGAACTCGGTCGGCACCATGAAACCGTAGAACGTCAGAAGGCGAACGGGGCGTACCGAGAAGGCTGCTGCATCCAGATGTCCGGCGACGTGCCAGCCGATGCACGAGAGCTCGACGAACACACTGCCCACCTGCTCGCTGACCGGAACTTGCACGCGTGCCGCGTTCACTCCCACGTGCACGAACGGTGTTCCGCCGGGGCGGAGCCTGAGCACGGCTTGGTCGTCGTCGGCGAGCCACGGGTCGCCTTCGAGCACGCAAGCGGCCGGAACGGTGGGCTCCGTGCGGCGCCAAGCAGGCGCGCTGGCGTTCGGAGGCGTAGACGGCGTGGTCGTCGCGGGACGCGCCGCGGGTGCCGCGGCCGGACGGGGAACCGGCGAAGCGTCGAGTCGGGGCGAAGCAGCGCATGCCGTGACCGCGGCCACAAGGGTCAGGTCGACCCACGAGCAGGCTCGGCGTGTGCTGCGTTCGGTGTCCATGCCCACGACGTTCTGCGACTAGCGCAGGTGCTGATCGAAGAATCTTGCCATCGGGGACCCATCCTAACCGCATCCGGTCCCACGTCCATGTATTCTGCAATCTCGCAGCGGGATGCAAACCGTCAGCCACGCGTGCCCTCGGCTGCGGATGACTGTCGCTGCACGCAAGCCTGCGTTTGGCTGGCAACTTCCAGCGTGAGCGGCGGAGTCGTCGCTCCGACGCGGGTCCGACACAACCCGTGATCCCTTCACGGCACGGCAACGCACTACTCTGATGTATGTTTGTGTGCTGGCGCGCCAGAGGCCCACGGGACTCCTCGCTTCCTCGGCGCCCGGTGTCTGACTGGAAGGTTGGGAAGCTCGAAAATGGCAGAACCGCACGTGTCGAGACTCATCACCGTCACTTGGTCGTTGCTCGTACTGGGCGCAGGGTGCGCGAGTGCTGAGTCGACCCCTTCCAACGCCGGCGGCGCGGGCGGAGGTTCTGGCGGCAGTTCCTCGAACACCAGCGGCGGCGCCACGAGCAGCGCCTTCGGCGGTGCAGGCGGCGGCCAGCCAAGCAGCAGCGGCGGCTCGGCCGCGTCTGGTGGCACCCAAGTCGCCCCGTTCGGCGGGTCCCAGGCGACAGGCGGCACAGTGCAGGCCGGCGGTGTTTCCGCGACCGGAGGCGAGCAACCGGGCGGCGGTTCGTCCTTGACGGGCGGGCGTGGGCCTGTCGGGGGTTCATCTGCGGCCGGCGGGAGCACGGCTGCGACGGGCGGCAGCCAACCGACCGGCGGCCGGGGACCCGTGGGTGGTACGACCGGTACCGGTGGCAGGAACCCAACGGGCGGAACTAGCAACGCGGGCGGCACGACCTCGGTCGGTGGCTCTTCGGGCAGCGGCGGCACGGTGAGCGCCGATGTCTGCGCCACGGTGACCAGTAGCTCGACGAGCAGCAAGATGGCCACGGTCGGCATCGTGGAGTGGTCGACCACCGTCGCCAATCCGACCAGCGCGCAAGTCGTGTACAGCTTGAACAACGCGGGCTCCAGTGTCCTCAACAAGGGCGGAACAGCGCCGGTCGATCTGAGCCAACAGAACCACCGCACCCTGCTGCTCGGCCTCAAGCCGTCGAGCACCTATACCTTCCACGTCGAGGTCACGTCGAGCGGCACGACCTGCAAGAGCGAGGACAAGACGCTGACCACGGGCACGCTGTCGGGCGCGCCCAACATCACCCGCAGCGCGAAGAACCCCTCGGCCCAGGCCGTTGGCTTCATCGTCACCTGCCCGGGCGTCAGCGGGATGGGCGGCTCGGGCGGCACACAGGCGTTCATCATCGATGCGGATGGCACGGTGGTGTGGGCGGCTCCGGCCCCCGCGAGCTGTAGCCGCGCGCGCATGGACTACGAAGGCCAGAACATGTGGATGCTGGCGCTCAACGTGGGGAACAGCGGCGGCGAGATGCGCTACGTCTCGATGGACGGCATGACGACGCAGAACAACGTGACCGGACTATCGAAAGCGCACCACGATTTCACGGTACGCAAGGGCGGTATCATCACGGCCATGGTCTGGGCCGCGAATGGCTCGGACCCGGAGAGCGATCTGGTCGAGCGTTCGCCGAACGGCACGGTTTCGACGGTGTTCCGCCTCGGCGCGAACGTCTACCAGGGCGGTCAGAGCGTGCTCGGGGGCGGCTCGAATACGTACCACCCCAATGCGGTGCTGTATCACGAGGCGGACGACAGCTACACCATCGGCGACCGTAACCCCAGCTGCTTCGTCAAAGTGACCCGCGCCGGTAGCCCGGTGTGGCAGTTCGGGGGCAACTGCTCGGGAGCGCCCGCGCCCCACTGCGCCTCGGGCAGCTGGAACAGCAACCACGGCCACCAGTTGCTCGACAACGGCAGATTCCTGTTCTTCAACAACGGCGCCTTCATGAGTTCGGAGGCCTCCCAGGCCCTGGAATTCACGCTCAACACTTCGGGCACCCTGAGCGCCACTCAGGTCAAGTCGTACAAGTCGTCGACCAATGCCCACAGTGACTCGCTCGGCGACGTGCAGCGGCTCCCCAACGGCAACACCCTGGTCACCTTCTCCAACAAGGGGCTGATCGAGGAGCTGGATCCATCGTGGAACGTCGTGCAGTCGCTATCGGCCGGCTCGTTCGGCTACTCGGACTGGCGTGAGACGCTCTACGGTCCGCCGCTGCGTTGAGACTCACGCGTGCCGATTGCGCACGAAGAACTCGGAAACCGTGCCGTCTTGCTTGACGGCCTTGACCGCGAGCGAAACCCGGTTGTTCGGGTCGAGCGCTTCCCAGTAGCTGGCCAGAATGGCCTGCGGGCTGCCGACGACCGGCAGAGTCAGCAGATCGCCCGTGAAGCTCGGCAAGGGATCGCCATCGCCCATGTAGGTGGTCAAGCCATAGGCTAGCCCCGGAGGGGGGTTCGAGGGACGGACGGTGTATCGATCGGTCAGCTCTGGATCGGCCGGATTGGCCTTGAGCAAGCTGAAGGCGAGGTTCGACTCGTGGGCGCGAACATCGAGCATGGCCGTGATGCGCGGGGTGAAGTTGGGGGCGTCCGGTTCGCGTTCCCGAGTAGCGAGGGCGCCTTCGAACGTACCGCCGCACTGGAGCGCAGAGTGCACCGTGCGCGTCTGATCGCCGTTGCTCACGATCTGAACGCCCGGCAAGCTCAGTATGGCATCGTAGATGATGAGACTCGGGTCGGTGACCTTGGAGAGATCGACTGGCTCGGTGTAGAGCCGCTCACCCTCCGTGACGAACCGGCGATTGCGGCTGTTGTCGCTCCGACCCATGATGAAGTAGACGATGATCCAGCCGTCGCCGCGTTCGCTGCGGCCCACCGCCAGGCCGCGGCCGGGATAGGGATTGGTCTTGAGGTGCGAGGCAAAAACGCTCTCGGCCTGCTGCTGGATGGTCATGTTCGCGGGTCCTTTCGCTTCGCGCCGGCTCGAAACCGTGACCGCCCTATACAACCGTCCGAATGCGTTGCACAGCCGAGTCGCGCCGAAGCTAGCCCGCGGCGCGGCCGCTCGGCCGCTCTCCTCAGGCGCCGCCAGCGTCGGGGCTCGAGCGAAATGCCCCCGAGGCTCTTCCACTACCCGCAGACGCAATCCACCTCGAGAGTGTAGGTTCCCTCACTGTAGTCGTAGCCGTCCACGACCACGACGTGCGCTTGCCCGGCGAGCGTGTCGAAGTTGACCTTCTCGACGAAGTGGGCCTGCAGATCCAACGGAACGGACGAACACTCGTCGGCGTTCGACATCGTTGCCGAGTCGGCCTGGCATGCGCCGCACGGACTGGGATCGCAGTCCTTGATCATGATCAGGTCGAGGTCCTCCGTCAGATCCACGAGGCGTATTTCGACCTGACAATCCTCCTCGGTGACGAACGCGTAGATCGTCTCCCTGCCGCTTTCCCAACGCTGCGTGCAAGCGTAGCCGTACCACTGGTTGGGACGGCCCTGGACGATCGTACTGTGCGCCAAACGATCGCCGCACCGGAGCGGCAAGGCCACCTCGCACACGGCCGTCTGACCGCCCGCGCCCGCAGCGCCACCGGCGTTGCTGGCCGTGCCGCCCGTGTTCGGGTCGGAAAGCGCGCCCGCGCTGCCGACGGTGCCGCCCTGGCTCGGGTTGGAAAGCGCGCCCGCGCTGCCGACGGTGCCGCCCTGGCTCGGGTTGGAAAGCGCGCCCGCGCTCGGGTCGGAAGGCGCACCCGCGCTGCCGCCCGAGCTCTGATCCGGCAGCTGGATGTTCTTGCCCCCAGTGCCCTGGTCCGGACGAGGATCGTCAGTGCCGCCCGAGCCTTGCTCGGTGGACGTCCCTGCGGTCCCCGGCATGGTGTCTTGGCCGCCGGTATTCTGATCGGCAGACCCACCCTTGCCTCCGGTGCTGGTGGTGGTGTCCGAGCGCGTTGCCCCAGATCGACCGTCGGCACCCGCCGCGTGGCTGGCAGAGCCACCGCTGCCCGCTCCATTCGCCTGCCCGGCCCCGGCCTCACCGATGGCCAAAGGCCCTTGACTGCAGCCGGTCAGGCCCCACAGCACGCAGGCCAGGCTCACACTCTCGATCTTGGGCATCGTCGTCCTCATGGTTCGAAGCTCTGGCTCATTGGTGGCCTGCCCAGCAAGCGGTACACGTCACCTTCCACCCGGGAACGATCGGGACACGCGCTCAGAGCTTGCCAGCCGATCGAGGCCAGGCCCCGGTCAGGCTCCTGGGCACGAGCGGGTCCGCTCAGTGCTGCCAGCCAGAGCCACGCAGGGAAAGCCGTTTTCGACTCGGGGAAGACCATCAACTGGCAAAGGATCCACCCGGAGCCCTGCGTGCGCAAGGCCCACTCGGAGCCGCCGCCCGGCTCTGCTACATTGGCTGCTCGCCGTGACGGGTCTTCTGAACATCACCCGGTCGGGTCTCCTCTCAGCCTTCGCGAAAGCCGCGGCCGTGCTGGTGCTCGCCTATTTCGCGGCCGTGCTGCTGCTGCAGCGCAGGATCCTGTTTCCGCGCCCGACGCCGCGCGCCCTACCGCATCGCCCCGACGGTGTGGCGCAGGTCTGGCTGCCCACGGCCGTTGGTTCTGTCGAGGCCTGGTATCTGCCGCCTATCGAAGCGCCCGTAGGCCCGGCGCCCGCGATCATCTTCTTCCACGGCAACGGGGAGCTCATCGATTGGCTCCCACGAGAATTCGACGAACCTCGCCGCTGGGGCCTGGGCGTGCTGCTGGTCGAGTTCCCGGGCTACGGGCGCTCGAGCGGGTCCCCGTCCGAGTCGAGCATCACCTCTGCAGCGCTCGCCGCACATGACTGGGCCCGTGCTCAAGGGTTCATCGACGCAGAGCGTCTGGTCGCCTATGGGCGTTCGCTGGGTGGAGCGGCTGCGATGCTAGTGGCCGCACAGCGCGCAACCCCGGCGCTGGTCCTGGAGTCGGCTTTCACCAGCGTGAAGAGCTTCGCCCACCAGTTCGCGGTTCCTCGGTTCGCGATCCTGGATCCCTTCGACAACCTCGCCCGAATCAAGACCTACCCGGGTTCGGTCTTGGTGCTGCACGGCGAACACGACGAACTCGTCCCCATGGCCCACGGCGCCGAGCTCGCGCGAGCCGCACGCAAAGCGATGTTTCACGTCCTGCCTTGCGGCCACAACGACTGCGTTCGACCCTGGGGGGTCGTTCGGGAGTTCTTGTTCGACAGCGGGGTGCTCGTGAAAGGGGGCGGAGATCCATCGCGCCCCACCTCACTCCAATGAACGCACTCGAAGCCCGCCCGCCGAAGGAACGGGACACACCGTGGCGAAAGGTTCATTTCGAGCACGATTCCCATGGAAGCGGGAGATCCGTTTCCTGGGTACGCCACGCCGCGTAGCTCAGCGCCGCCCGAAGGTCCTCCAGCTCCAAGTACGGGTAGCCCTCCAGGATCTCCTCCGAGGTCCTCCCGGAAGCCCGGAGTCCGATGGGGGTGCCCACGGTGACGCGCATACCTCGAATACGCGGTCGACCGCCCATCACAGCAGGATCGCAGGTGATTCGGTCCAAGACTTCCATGACGGAAGATGGCACCGCGCGGCAGCGGATCAAGCCAGCGACCATGCGTTCTGGATACCTGCCCTCGGAGGTGGTGACCATACATCCCGGATACCCGAGGCACCCCGGGCCATGGCTCGGACAGACACATTGGACAGCGAGGCCATCTGCGTGTGAAGGTCGCGCGCATCCCTCGCATGGCGCGCGCCATCTCCGTTCTGGGCACGGCTTCGGACGTGGGCAAGAGCCTCGTCTCCGTCGGGCTATGCCACCTGCTCGCCGACGCGGGGTTCGACGTCGTGCCGTTCAAGGCCCAGAACATGTCGAACCAGGCAGGCGTGACCGCCGACGGGCTCGAGATGCCGCGTGCGCAGATACTGCAGGCGCTGGCATGCCGGAAGGCTCCTCACGTGGACATGGGTCCCGTGCTGCTCAAGCCAGTCTCTCAGACCGGGGCGCAGGTCATCGCGCTGGGCAAGGCGCTGGGCATCAGAGAAGCGGCGGACTACTTCCGCGACTCGAACCCCTTGCGCGAGCTGGCCGCCGAAGCGCTCGGGCGTCTGCTCGGGCGCCATGAGCTGGTCGTACTGGAAGGTGCAGGCAGCCCGGTAGAGCTCAACCTGATGGACCGCGACTTCGTGAACCTGGTTCCCGCGCGACAGGCGAACGCGGCTCTGATCCTCGTGGCCGACATCGACAAGGGCGGCGTGTTCCCCCAAATCGAAGGCACGCTGGCCTTGCTGCCGCCGACCGACCGCGAGCGTGTCCTCGGCGTCGTGTTCAACCGCTTCCGGGGCGATGCGCGGCTCTTCGACGATGGCGTCCGCATCCTGGAAGCGCACGCGCGTGCCGGTCCAGGCCCTGCTTCCCCATGTGGAGCACGGGCTGGACGAAGAGGACCACGTGTTCCGGATGCCGATCAATCAGCGTGGCACGAGCGGCAAGCTCAGGGTCGGTGCGGTCCTGTACCCGCGGGTGGGCAACACCGAGGATCTCGCACCCCTGCTTGCCGAGCCGGATGTGGCCGCTCTAGCGTCTACGGGGCACGAAAGCCGTGCAGGATGAGTCAAGTTTCGGATCTGATGCCTCGGGTCGAGAGTCAACAGCCGTGAGTCGACAGTCCGGAC
>JAFGIS010000064.1 GCA_016929495.1 Polyangiaceae bacterium
CGGCGAGCGCACCCCGTCCACCGTCGACACCCGGGCGATCAGGACCATCGTCTGGCGAACGATGGCGTCGATGAGGATCTGGGGGTTCATGTGCGGCCGGGTCGCAGAGTAAGCAAAGCACCTGGATGGTGCCTGCGCCAGGGGCAGGGGGTGCGCCGGAAGTTCCCCCTAGCCTGCAATCGTGTAGGCCGCGGGGGAGAAAAGACCGCTAGCGTCTCGGCTATACTGCGACCCAGATGGCCCAGAAGAAACCACCTGCCCCCGGGACCATGACCGGCGCATTGACCCACAGCCCGTTCGCGAAACTGGCCGATGACGCCACGCTCGCTCGGCTGGCCAAGCCGACCACGCCCCCCGCGCCGGCTCGGGCCACGCCCCACAGGCCGCCTCCCCCGTGCAAGGTCCGCATGCGACTGGAGTCTGCCGGAAGGAGCGGCAAGGTGGTCACGCGCATCTCGGGTTTGCCCGCCGCGAATCTCGAAGCCATTGCGTTGCGTCTGCGCAAGGCCCTCGGATGCGGGGCAAGCATCGAAGGCAGTGATGTGATCCTGCAGGGCTCGCTCCGAGAGCGCGCGTCCGACTGGCTCGACCGCGCCGGCGACCTCTACGCCGTTGTACGACCGGACGAACCCCACCAGCGCGCCCGGCCCGAGCCCGACGCGGGCGCGCCGGCCCATCGTGCGCCCGGCCCTGTCAACACGCTCTCCGCCACCCGTCGTGCGGACGTGCGACCCGGCCAGCGGGTGGCGATTGTGCTCAAAGCCGACCAAGTGAGTGGAAGGCTGACCGAGGGCACTGTCCGTGACCTGCTCACGAACTCACCCACACACCCGAGGGGCATCAAGGTTCGCCTGGAGTCGGGCGAGATCGGGCGAGTGAAGATCGTGTACTGATGCCTACTTCGCGTCGATCGCTGCGAGTACGGCCACCTGGATCTCCAGGCGCCGCTCAGCGGAGATGGGAGAGCCGTCGAGCTCCGCAATCGAGAAGACGTCGAGGACGCGTTGGTGCTTCGTGCGAATCTCCGACGATTCTATGGTGGCTCGCTGGTCGTACAGTGCGCGAGCGAGAGCCAGGAGGAGGCCGAAGCGATCCTCGGTTTCGAGCTCGAGCGTGCTGAGCGTTCCGCTCCGACCTTCGACGAACCTGACCACGGTGGAGCCGGCGGACGGACGCGCACGTTGCTCCGAGCATCGAAACAGCTCCACGACCGAGGTCGGGTTCTGCAGGTTCTCGGTCAAACGGCTCTGCAATCGGGCGATGTCGTCCGCGCCAATCCGGGCCGCATCGCCGTCCCGCCCAGCGCGTTGGACCCAGAACAGATCCACCGCCTCCGCCGGTCGCCCGCGGGGACGGCGCGTGTAGACCTTCGCCGCGACCACGTCCAGCCCCAGGCATACGAAGGCGGCGGCAAACATCGCGAGCAGACCGGGTCGATCCTCCGCGATGAGGCACAGCGCGTCCCCGCCGGGCTCCCGAGACGAGAAGCGGGTGACGCTCGCGACGCGGTCGCCGCGGGCAACCCATGCCGCCGCATGCTGGGCAACTACCGCGTGGTCGAAATCGCGCGCATAGCGCTCGGGCATCGCGGCGAGGAAGAGAGCGGTGTCTTGACGAGTGGGCATCGGACCTTGGACTCGGGGAGGCTTCGGAGCGTCTGGCTACTCGCTTGGGTGTACGCCCGCAGACTCGTTCCGTCTAGCACCGCGGGGTCGAGCCGCCAGCGGGAAGCGCCCCGGGCTATCTGCCGCTCAGGCATGGCCTTTCCCCTCGGCGAGAATGTCGCGGATCCCACGCAAGGACACACCGAGCCACGCCGGTCGGTGGTCGAGCTCGTAGACCGCCTCGTAGAGCGCCTTGTCCAGAATGAAGATGTTGAGCAAGAGGCGGAGTTCGGCCGTATCCTCCGGAATGAACGAAGCGTTCTTCGCGGTAGCCAGGTACGCTCTGAGGAAGCAGCGCGAGACGTGGAGACACCAGACTCGCGACCAGGTCTCCAGACGCGCAGCATCCGTCGCAGAAAGCGTTCCGGCACTGAGCTCCTCGAGCAGCATCGAGACGGCGGCGTAACTGAACGAGCGCAACATCCCGGCGACGTCGCGCAGCGGAGAACGCTTGATGAGCCGCTCCGCTGGCGAGCGCGCTGGCTCACCCTCGAAGTCGATGATCACGAAATCCTTGCCCGTGAAGAGCACTTGTCCGAGGTGATAGTCGCCGTGGTGGCGAGTTCTCAGAGCCTCCATCTTGCGCTCGCGGAACGCCTCGATGTGAGACAGAATCTCGGGTTCCTGCGCCAGAAGCTCCGAGGCCGCATTCTGGACGCCATGGGGCAGGCCCGGCAACGCGCGCCGCACCGTGCGCATGACACGCCGCACGGTGTCGCGCAGCGACTGGTACACCGATCGCTGGTACAACGAGCCGTACGGCTCCGGCACGAAGTCTTCGTTCTCCGCGTCCGAGGCCAGCGCCCGATGCAGCTCCGCCGTTCGGCGAGCGAGCAGCTCGATCGACGCAGGGAAGGTGCCGAGCGCCCCGGCAACGGCGGGCGAAGGTTCCTCGTCGAGTCGCTCCCATACCGAAGAGCACGCAGGTAGGTCTTCCGGATCTTCCGCGATGGCGAGCACTCGCTCGAAGTAGCGCTTCAATTCCTCGCACACGTAGCCCCAGGCATCACGCGTGCCCGGCACGTATTCGTGCAGCACGGCCAATACGCTCGGCTCGTCCTGGCCGCGCCGATACTCGAGCCAGCCTGCGACCCTGGGGCTGCCCGAGAAGCCCTTCTCGGTCAAGAACCGAGCGATTTCGAGGTCCGCGTTGCGGCCGGGCGTGAGCCGGCGGTAGAGTTTCACGATGAAGCGCTCGCCGAAAACGATCGAGGTATTGCTCTGCTCCCCGGTGAGCACTCGTGGCTCGAGCCGCTCGGCGTGCCGCTCGGTCGCCTTGCGAAACCAGTCTGCGCAGAACGGCCTGACTTCGGTCGATGCGGATCTGAGCCGGCGTCCGCGGTGAACCAGCTCGAACAGGGCCACGCAGAAGTCGGGTACGCGGAAAGCATCGACGAGCAGCCGAGCCCGTTCTGCATGGTTGCCTTCCGGCCAGACCTTCGCGAGCACGAGCTGCGGTGTCTGCTCGAGCAGCGCATCCGCCTCGGCGCCCTCGACGAAGGCCACCGGGCAGCAGTACAGCTCCGAGCTGTCCTCACCGTACGTGACATCCAGGATCAAGAGCGTCGCCGTCGTTTCGCCCGATAGCACGCTGACCGCGTCGGCGATGCGCGTCCCCTTGACGGTTTTGGACTTGCCGCCGAACCAACGGGACGAGCGTAGGAAGCCGGGCAGTATCCCCTCCAGCTCGGAGCGCACCTGCGGTGTCGCCCATCCCGAGGAGTTCGGCACGTTCCGGAGCTCGGGGATGACGCGGCTCAGTTCGATGGCGGTGCTCTCGGTCTGGGGCGCTTCCAGGGTGAACCACAGGATGGCGTGCGGGCCCGGCGTGAGGGCGTAGGGCACGTCACGTATCGGCGGAAACGGAGCCCGTCCGAAGACATCTACGGGGACCAGGCCGCGGAACTTCGCCAGATCGAGCTCCACGTACTGGGTGAATCGTGACAGGTTGGCCACCACCAGCAGGCGCTCCTCGCCGAACTCGCGCACGAAGGCGAGCACCTTCGGGTTGTCCGGCTCGAGGAACTCGCAGCTGCCGCGCCCGAAGGCCCGGTAGCGTTTGCGCATCGCGATCAAGCGTTTGGTCCACCAGAGCAGCGACGAGGGGTTCTGCTGCTGTGTCTCGACGTTGACGCTCTCGTAGCTGTACTCCGGGTCGATGATGACCGGAAGATAGAGCTTCTGCGGATTGGCCTTGGAGAAACCGGCGTTCCGGTCGGGGTTCCATTGCATCGGCGTGCGCACGCCGTTGCGATCGCCGAGATGGATATTGTCACCCATTCCGATCTCGTCGCCGTAGTAGAGAATGGGAGACCCCGGGAGCGACAGCAGCAGCCCGTTCATGAGCTCGATCCGGCGTCGGTTGTTCTGGAGCAGCGGCGCGAGTCGCCGGCGAATGCCCAGATTGAGGCGGGTGGACGGGTCCTTGCCGTACGCGCGGTACATGTAGTCCCGTTCCTCGTCCGTCACCATCTCGAGCGTCAGCTCGTCGTGGTTGCGCAGGAACAGGCCCCACTGACACGATGGAGGTAGCGGCGGGGTCTGCGCCAGGATCTCGGTGATCGGGAAGCGATCCTCCATGCGCAGCGCCACGAACATGCGGGGCATGATCGGGAAGTGAAAGGCCATGTGGCACTTGTTGCCGCCCTCGAGGTAGCGGACGGCATCCTCCGGCCACTGGTTGGCCTCCGCGAGCAGGACCTTGTCCTTGAATTTGCGGTCCACGTGGCGGCGGAGTTCTTCCAGAAACGCGAACGTTTCCGGTAGATTCTCGCAGTTGGTCCCCTCGCGCTCGTACAGATACGGCACCGCGTCCAGCCGCAGCCCGTCGACGCCCATACCGAACCAGAAATCCACGACACGGAGCAACGCCCGACGCACGGCCGGGTTGTCGAAGTTGAGATCCGGTTGGTGCGAGAAGAAGCGATGCCAGTAGTACGCTCCCGCCACCGGATCCCAGGTCCAGTTGGAGCGCTCGAAGTCCTTGAAGATGATCCGGGCCTCGCGATAGCGGTCGGTCGTGTCGCTCCAGACGTAGAAGTCGCGGACCGTGCTGTCCGCTGGAGCGCGCCGCGCCCGCTTGAACCAGACGTGCGCATCGGAGGTGTGATTCAGAACCAGCTCCCCGACGACGCGCATACCGCGCCGGTGCGCTTCGCGCAGGAAGTGCCTGAAGTCGGAAAGCGTCCCCAGACTCGGGTGCACATCCATGTAGTTCGCGATGTCGTAGCCGTCGTCCCGCATGGGCGACGGGAAGAACGGCAGTAGCCACACCGCCGTGACGCCGAGGTCCTGCAGGTAGTCGAGCTTCTCGATCAATCCCGGGAAATCCCCCATTCCATCGCCATTGCCGTCGTGGAACGCCGGAACCCGGAGTTCGTAGAAGATCGCGTCTTTGAACCACTCGGGATCGCTCTCGATGTCGTTCATCCGACTCGCTCCAGGATGGCGACGGGCAGCGACTGAAACACCTCGGAAAGGCTCAGGGCCCCTTGTGCAGCCTCGAGCTCCAGCCCCGTGAACACGTCGCGGAAACGGCCGCTTGGCAGGACTCCGCCGAGCCCCAGGGCAGTGCCTTGCCACACCCTACGCCCGATGGGCAAGCTCTCGTCGGCTCCCAGGGAGTGGAAATGCCTGCCGACCGTCGTGATCGCGACCTGTTCGCCATCCGTTCGTGCAAACGCGACGACGTGCTTCGCGCGATGGCCCGTCACGCCGAGCGCCGTGTACTGACCTCTCTCGAAGAGCGTGTGATGCGCGCGCCGAAACCGAAGAGCGCGTGAGGTCACGAAGAGCTTGATCCGGCCGTCCTCTGGCTGTGCCAAGAGCCGACGGGGGAGCTCTGCGCCGTGAGGCTCGGCATCGAGCTCGTCCAGCCATTGTCGGCGCAGAGCGAAGTCCACGGGGCGGCGGTTGTCTGGGTCGACCAGGCTCAAGTCCCAGAGCTCGTTGCCCTGATAGAAGTCGGGCACGCCCGGGCAGGTCGCCTTGAGCGCGACCTGGGCCAGCGAGCCGCACATGCCCACCCGCGCGACCGGCCGCGACAGTCTGGAGAAGACGGGCAGAAAGTCGTTTTCGCCGACAGGGTCCAGGATGCGCTCGATGAAACGCGAGAGCGCGGCCTCCCATGCCTGATTCGGACTGATCCAGCTCGTGTTCAGCTCCGCTTCGCGTGCGGCCTTCGACATGAAGGACTTGATCCGATCGACGAAGCTCGTGTCGTAGTCACCCAGGCTCGGCCATGCACCCAGCAACGCCTGATACAGGAAGTACTCCTCGTTGGCGTCGGGAGCCAGCCGGCCTCCGACCAGGGTCTTGTGTCGGGCATTGCAGGCTCGGAACGCTTCGAGCGCTTGCTGCCAGGTCCACGGCATCTCCGAAAGCACTCGGGTTCTGGCGCTGACGTCCTCGCTGCGCTTGGTGTCGTGCGTGGAGGTCGTGAGCAAGGTGTGAGGGAAGCGCCGCAGGCGCTCGAGGTTGCCCTGGTGGAACTCCTCGATGGTGACCCCGTCCAAGACCGGAGAGCCGCCGACTTCGCCGGCCGAGGCCAGGGGCACGAAACGATAGAAAGCCGTGTCCTCGATCGCCTTGGCCATGACCGCCCCGGTGAGCTGCTGCAGGCGCCGGGTGAAGTGGCTGCGCTCGGCGATCTGCTGAGAGCCCAGGCCCGGCGGGTGAATACCCAGGAGCACGCTGCGCACGAAGTCGAACAGCGACCCGCTCGTTCCGGGATTGCGGCGGATCGCGTCGGAAACGGCCCGTTCGATCCAGCGGCGGTCTTCCTCGGACGCGACGCCGTCCGGTCCGACGTAGGTGCGATAGACCGGGAAGCAAGCCAGAACCTCGACCAGTGCCTCCTGCAGGCTCTGGAAGGTGAAATCTCGCGAGTGGCGGTGCTGCTCGGAGATGCGATCGAGCCGCCGTGCGAGCATGGCCACCTGGCTCGACATCCCGCGCTCGAGAACGCCCTTCTTGCATTGGTAGGCTACCTCCTCGAAGCTCTGCGTTCGGCCGGTGAAGTGCGCGTAGATCTGGTTCAGCTGAGCCAAGCCCTCCGGATCGGTGAAGAGGCCGCCAACGAAGTTGAGGAAGTCGTACCCCGTCGTTCCGCGAATGGGCCAGCTTTCCGGAAGCGTCTCACCGTAGGCGAGTATCTTCTCCACCACGGTGTATATCTCGCTGCCGGCTGCGGCGTTGGCGCTCTCCGGTGCGTCGGGCTCGGCGCTCGACGCCGGAGCGCTTGCACGCCGTTGGACATCGGAGAGGTAGCTCGCCGGGTCGAGCAGGCCGTCCACGTGATCGATGCGAAGGCCGGTGATCGCTCCGGCTTCGACGAGGCGGAAGATCGTCGCGTGCACGGCGGTGAACACCTCTGGATCTTCCACGCGGATCGCTGCCAGATCGTTGATGTCGAAGAACCTGCGGTAGTTGACCTCGTCAGCGGCCACGTGCCACGAAGAGAGACGATAGGCCTGGTCGGACAACATGGCATCGAGCTGGTCGAAGCTGTGTGGATCGTCCGCGCGTCCGTTGACTTGCTCGAGAGCCGCCGCGATGGCCTCGCATACCGCCGGGCTCTGCTCGACGAGCGCAGCCAGCCTCGACTTGATGACCTCCTTCTCCCGCATCCGTTCCTCGAGCCGAACCGGGTCGAGCTCCTCTCGCCCAGGCAAGTAGTGGATGGCGGTGAGAATGCTCTCCAGGAGAACCGTGTCGTTGGACACCTCGGTCTGGCTCGCGCGAAGCCTCCCGAGCGCATCCTCCAGCACGATCCGCCAGCTTTTCGGCGCGAGCGGCAGCGATGCTTCGTAGTAGCGCAGGACGAAGGCGCCGCCGCGAAGCTCCACCTGCAACTCCTTGCTCTCCAGTACGCGTCCGTACTGGTCGCCCAGGATGGGCAGCAAGAGCTTGCCCTCGAGGTCCGGTTTGGGGGGGCTCCAGTCGATGTCGAAGAAATTCCCGTAGCGAGAACTCGGGCCGTTTTCGAGGACGTCGGACCAGAAAGCGTTGGCGCCCGGCGCGACGCACATGTGGTTCGGAACGATATCGACCAGTAGCCCCATCCCGCGGCTCTTCAGATCGTCAGAGAGCCGCAAGAGCTCGCCTTCTCCCCCGAGCTCCGGGCTGACCTGCGAAGGATCGACGACGTCGTAGCCGTGCTCGCTGCCCTGCCGAGCCGCCAGAATGGGCGAGCCATACAGGTCGCTGATTCCGAGCCGAGACAGGTAGTCCGTCAGCGCTCTTGCATCGGCGAAGGTGAAGCTCGGCTTGAGCTGGAGCCGGTAGGTCGAGACTGGAATGCGCAGTGCCACGCTACTCACCTCTGCGAGTGCTCACCCGTCAGGACGACCGGTTCGTGATTATCCACGACGCGCAGTGCCTTGTATACCCAACGGCGAGCCAGTCAAGGCCGGGCCGGGTTGGCGGGCCAGAGCGCGTCTCCGGCTCCCGGTTCCCGCAGCGAAGGCCCGCTACGGTATTTCCGCCTTGCAGCCACTCGACCAAGTGGCAGTGCAGTCGTACACGTACTGGCTCGTGGTCACCTCCCCGCCCGGCCACTCGATGGTGCCGGCGGTCCACACGGATCCCGGAGCGAGGTTTTCGATGCTGGCCTCGTACGTGCGACCGGCCACGTTGAAGATGACCTTTCCATCGGCCTGCGAGCTGCCGTCGCCCATGTGCTCCACCATGACGGTGTACGTGCCATCCTCGGGCCCATCGTAGTAGATGTTCTCCGGTCCGTAGGCGTCCTCGTCGTCGACGTCCTTGCGCGGATCGTCGGTCGTGTCTCCCTTGACGCCCCAGTCCGGGCCCGCGCCGATGCAATTGGACCACGTGCAGTCGGTCTTGTTGTCGTTGATGCGTCCGCCGGGCTTGATGAGATGCAGCTCGAAGTCGTCGCCGAGCTCGTCCCAGCTCAGGGTCAGACGGATGTCGTCCGTGTCGCAGCCGGTGCGCACCACTCGCGACACGGCAGCCACCCGACAATCCTCGTTGGTCCACACGAGCTTGACCGTCTGCTCTCCGCAGAACAGCGGAAGCTTTACACTGAACTCGCCCGAGCTCGAGTCGGTAGGTACCGTGCCGCTGATGGCCTGCGTGCCTGCCGAAACGTAGTAGGTGCCTGGACCCGAAGCGTCCGTCACCGTGCCTTCGAAGGTCATGGTGCTCTCGGTCACGTCCGTGTGCTCGAAAACGGTCAGATCCGTAGCCGGGGCGTCTTCGCACTCGCTCGTTTCTCCCGGTTCGGCAGCAAACGGGGCCGGGTCCTCGATCGTGATTTCGCCGCTTCCCGCCGCTCCGCCCTGCGCCGCACCCGCCGAGCCAGCTGCTCCGCCCGCGCCGCCCGCGCCGCCGGCGGCGTTGACCGCTCCACCTTCGCCGCCTTGTGCTGGCGCTGCGCCGGCCTCGCCGCCTTGTGCTGGCGCTGCGCCGGCCTCGCCGCCGGCCCCTCCATCGTTGCGACCGGCCGCTCCCGCTTGCGTGGACGGGGTGGATCCGCTACCTCCCGTCTCCCCGGGCTCGCCGGCATCGGATTGCCCAGACGTGCCACCGGTTTCGGAGGTGGCGCCGCCTGAGGCGACCTCTTCGCTGCCAGCAGCTCCGTTGTCGAAGTCGTTGTCGTCGTCATCGTTCGAGACGGTTTCGACCGTGCACGCGGCGAGGCACGTAGCCAGCAGGACGGAAGACAGCGCAGAGAGCTGGGTCATGGACGGTCGCTCCTTTCACAGGCACCGGGCCCTAACGGCGAGTTAAACGAGGACTCTACACGAACGTTGCATGCGGCTCACGGGCCAAAAAGCGATCCCGTGTCAACCGCTTGACGCTTGCCTGACCCAGACGTTGCGCCGCGGCACCCGATGCGTCCAATCCGCTGCATGTGGAAACGCGCGCAAGGCTTCAGAACCACCAGAGTCTCCGGGCCGCTTCGGCCGATTCGCGTCGCGCTCGGAGCGGAAAGCTACAGAGCGCGGATGGGAGGGGCGCGCTAGCACTGGCGCATCGCCCACAAGTGAAGCTAGGCTTGCCATTCTCGCCAATGAGCTATGACCGCCTGAGACACCGGCTTCTGAGCGGCCGGCCCCTGGTGGTGGATTCCGATACAGGGGCTGCCTTTCGCGCCCGTGGTGTGGCCATCGATACTCCCGGTGCCCTCGGGCTCTTGCTCAGGCAACGCCCAGAAGACGTGCTCGCCCACTACCTGGCCGAGATCAGGAGCAACGTCGACGTCCTCAGCGCGCTTACTCCGGACACGACACCGCGTGCGCTGGCCGAGGTTGGCATGCAGCATCGCGCCGCGCTGCTCACGAGTCGCGCTGTCGAGCTCGCCCAGGAGGCGGCATGCCACAGCGAGAAGCCCGTCGCGGTGGCGGGGGTGCTCGGCTCGGAGATGGTCAATCCGCTCGCGGCAGATCGGTTGCATGAGGAGTTCTCCGAGCATGCCGAGCGCCTGGCGGTGGCAGGCTGTGAGCTCATCATTGCGCGCGGTCAAGGGTCGCGTCTGGGGCTCATGACCGCCGTGGTCGCGGCGGCAGCCACGGATTTGCCGACGTGGGCCGTGGTCGAGTGCGACTCCGTTGGCGACTTGGGCTCTGTTGCCGGGGAGCGGCTGCTCGAGTCGCTGCTCGATGCCGGAGCGAGCGCGGTTCTGTTCGAGGTTGCCTCGATCCAGGCGGGCGTCGAGCAGCTGTTACGTGCCGGAGGCACCTCGCACGGGCTGGCGCCGGGTGTGCTGCTCGCGGCCAGCTCCTGCGCGGTCAGGGGGTTTGCAGACACCAGCAGCAATCCGTGGCGTTGGGCCAGCGGCGCCATCGAGCTCGACACCTGCGGGGCGCGGGTGATCGGCGGCGGCGCCGGGACCACGGAAGCCCATACCGAGGCTCTGGCACAGGCCATGGGAGCCGTGCATCCTTCCATTCCTCAGTCGCGTTCCGATACCGAGGTCGACCACATCCCGCCGGGGACGTAACCTCCGCGCGTCCGAGCCGGAGGCCTCGCCGGCCGGGACCTCGCCGCGCGGTTCCCGCTGGCCGGCGGGGCCCGTACGCAGCTCAGGAGCCCTTGCGCGAACCCTGGGGGCCCCTGGGGGCTCACCATCCTTTCATCGCGCAGTGCCGTCCGACACCGAAGTCGGCCAGCGCCTGCAGCGCGCCTGGGCTACAGTTCGTGCCCAGACTGGACCCAAGAGCCAACGTTCATGACGACCTGCTTGCCCTTGCCAGCGCCGTCGTTCGAGAGAGGGACTCTCAGACGAGAAGAGCTCGAGCTGCCGTTCGTCTCTGCCGAGAAGCCGCGCGAGCGCTGGCGTATCGGTCTTGAGGCCGAGAAGTTCGGGGTCTTTGCTCGGTCCTGCCGGCCCCTTGCGTACGACGCACCTGACGGCGTTCTGTGCATCTTCGACGAGCTCGCCCGGACCGGCCGCTGGCGGCGACAGAGCGAGTACCCGGGCGGACCGGTCGTGGCACTCAAGCGCCATCGTGCCGCCATCACTCTGGAGCCTGGCGCTCAGTTCGAGCTCAGCGGTAGCCCGCATCGCGACGTGCACGCGGTCGTCGCCGAGCTCGAAGGGCATATGGCCGAGCTGGCGCCGATTTGCCGGGAGCTTGGCCTGGTCTGGCTCGGGGTGGGCTTTCACCCGCTGGCGACGCAGGATGACCTTTCCTGGGTGCCCAAGCGCCGCTACCCGGTCATGAGTCGCTATCTCATGACCCGCGGCACCCACGGCCTGGACATGATGCGCCGCACCGCGACCGTCCAAGCGAACTTCGACTACGAGAGCGAAGCGGACGCCATGAAGAAGCTGGCGGTCTGCCTGCGACTCGTGCCGGTTTTGGGCGCCCTGTTCGCCAACGCGCCTCTGCGGGAGGGGCGGCTCACCGGAGCCCAGAGCCTGCGCCAGGGCGTCTGGCTCGACGTGGATCCGGAGCGCACCGGGCTGATCCCTGCTCTGTGGAGGACAGAAGAGCCCCGCTACGCCCACTACATCGACTGGGCTCTGGGCGCCGGGATGTTCCTGCTCGAGCGAGGCGACCAGATCGTGCTCAACACCGGCCAGCCCTTCGCGAGCTTTCTGGACCATGGCTTCGAGACAGAGACCGCCACGCTCGACGATTGGAAGCTCCATCTCGGAACGCTGTTTCCGGAGGTGAGGCTCAGAAAGACGATCGAAGTGCGCTGCTGCGACGCTCTGCCTGCGACGCTGACCGGCGCAGTCCCCGCGCTGCTCACCGGCATCCTCTATGACGCCCGGGCGCTCGACCGAGCGCGCGATCTGGTTGCGCCGATCCAGTACGAGGAGGCAGCAGCGGCCCGCATCGAGCTGACGGCTCTGGGCCTTCGAGCCGAGCTCGCCGGTCGCCCGATGCTGTGGTGGGCCGAGCGCGTCCTGGACATCGCCAGCGCAGGGTTGGCCGCCAGAGCGCGCCGGCGCGCCGATGGCCGTGACGAACGGGTCTACCTCGAGCCGCTGGTGCGCTTGGTTGGCTCCGGGCAGAGTCCCGCCGACGCGTTGATCGACCGGCTCGCTCGAGCCCCGCTCAGCGCTGGCGCCATCGCCGAAGCGTGCTCTCTGGGTATCGGCAGTTGACCGAGCTCGGGCTGCCCGAAGGCCGCCGCGTGGTGACGGTCGGTGAGCTCTTGCGCAGTCTGAGCGCAAAGGCCGTGTCGCACGTCGTGGGCGCCTCGGGCCTGGCCGCGCCTCTGGTCGCCCACGCGGCCGCCGACCGATGGCGGCGCGTGCTGTACGTCGCGGCTGACACCGACTCTGCCCGCCGTGCAGCCGATGATCTGCGTCACCTGTCACGAGGCCTGCCGGGCTGGTCCTCGAGCAAGCGACCGGTCGCCCAGGCCCCGCTCCGGCTCTTGCTGTGCCCCGAAGAAACCCGCTATGCCGACGTGCACCCAGACCGCCGCATGGCCATGGAGCGCGCCGCCACGCTCGCCTACCTCGCCTCGGCCGAGCCCTATCACTGGCTCATCGTCTCTGCCCCCGCCCTGGTGCGCCGCGTGCCGCCTCCCGGGGTGCTCGCGCGCGCCGCAAGGCGCGTCCGTGTCGGGGAAACGGTGGACCTCGGGACTCTGGCCCAGGAGCTCACCACTGCCGGCTACCTGCGTGTGCCGGTGGTCGAAGACCAGGGTAGCTTCTCGGTGCGCGGCGGTGTGCTCGATCTCTGGCCCGCCGGCGCCGCTCGCCCGAGCCGGGCCGAGCTGTTCGGCGATACGGTCACGAGCCTGCGATCCTTCGACCCGGACACGCAGCGCACCGAAGATCCGGTCGACTCGGTCTGGTTGCCGCCGGCGCGCGAAGCCGTGATCACGGCAGACGTCGAACAGCGCGCTGCGGCCGTGGTCCGCTCCCTGTGCGACGCGTCGAACTACCCCTCCACCAAGGCGAGGCGTCTGGTAGAGGAGGTCGCCCGCGGCTCGGCGTTCTTCGGTGCGGACGCGTACCTGCCCGCCTACTATGGCCTGATTCCGCTCCTGGACTATCTCGGTCCGGACACGCTGGTACTGATCGAAGATCCGCCGAGCGTCCTTTGCGCCGTGCGCACCGAAATCGAACGCGCCCTGACCGGTGCCGGCATGAAGGCCGAGGTGCCGCACTTTCGCGTGCCGGACCTGTACGTGGAGCTCGAAGAGCTCGACCGAGATCTGCGCGCACGCACCGTCCTGTGCCTGCACCGTTTCGCCGTGGCCTCCCGGGATCCAGGCGGCCCGCTCGACTTGCTCGAAGCCGTCCCCCTCGAGGTCCCGAGCCTCGCGATGACCGACCAGACGGAGTTGACGCGCCGAGTGACCATGGCGCGCAGCGATGGCGGCAAGCACAGCGCGCTCGAGCCGGTTGTGCAGGCCATCACGAGCTGGCACGAGGCGGGGCTTCGCGTGGTGAGCACGGCGCGCACGGTGACTCAAGCCCAGCGCCTGCTCGCTCTGCTCGAGCATCGCCAGGTCCGAGCCGCCCTGGTCGACAGTCCCCTCGACCCCGGCTCCGCGGACACGGTGCTCGTCGCCGTGGGCCCGCTCGCCCGCGGCGTGGTGGCTCCGAGCGAGCGCCTCGCCGTGCTGACCGAGGAGGAGATCTTCGGCCGCCGCGCGCACCGCGCTGCGGCCCGCCGCCGTTCGCCGCGGGCGATGCTCGAGGATCTGCGGGCGCTACAGCCCGGGGATCACGTGGTCCACGTGGAGCACGGGATCGGGCGCTACCAGGGGCTGGAGCGCAAGGTGATCAACGGGGTGTCGGTGGAGCTGCTCGTGATCCAGTACGCGGACGCCGACAAGCTGTTCGTGCCCGTGCACCGGCTGGACGCGGTGCAGAAGTACGCGGGCGGGGACAGTCACCCGAAGCTCGATCGGCTCGGCAGTCAGAGTTTCGCCAGGACCAAGGCCAAGATCCGCCGGCGAGTGCGGCAGATGGCCGACGAGCTTTTGCGCCTGTACGCCGAGCGCGCCACCCTGAAGAAGATCCCCCTGCCGCCGCCGGACGACGACTACGCGGCGTTCGAAGCAGCGTTCCCGTTCGAGGAGACACCGGACCAGGCCACGGCGATCGCCGAGGTGATGGGGGATCTGGAGCGCGAAGGGCTGATGGACCGTCTGGTCTGCGGCGACGTGGGATTCGGCAAGACCGAGGTGGCCCTGAGGGCCGCGCTGCGCACGGCGCTGGCAGGGCGGCAGGTCGCGCTCCTGTGTCCGACCACGGTGCTCGCCCAGCAGCACGTGCTGACGTTCACCGAGCGGCTCAGGCCGTTTGCGCTGGAAGTGCGCGCGATGAGCCGTTTCCAGTCCAAACGCGAGCAGGAAGACACGCTGCGCCGGCTCAAGGCCGGGAGCGTCGACATCGTGATCGGGACGCATCGGCTCCTGTCCAAGGACGTGCATTTCAAAGAGCTCGGCCTGCTGGTCGTGGATGAAGAGCAACGGTTCGGGGTCACCCACAAGGAACGCATCAAGCAGCTCCGGACGGACGTGGACGTGCTGACACTGAGCGCGACGCCGATCCCGCGTACGCTGCAGATGGCGATCGGGGGTCTACGGGAGCTGACGCTGATCAGTACGCCGCCGGTGGACCGCCGGGCGATCCGGACGATCGCCTGTTCGTACGACGACGAGGTGATCCGCGACGCCGTGGGTCGAGAGCTCGGCCGCGGCGGGCAGGTCTACTACGTGTACAACCGGATCGAAGGGCTGGCGGAGCGCGCCGCACGATTGAGCACGCTGGTGCCCGAGGCGCGCGTGGTGGTGGCGCACGGCCAGATGCCCGAGGCGCACCTCGAGCGGCACATGCTCGACTTCATGCGAGGAGACTACGACGTGCTCGTTTCCACCGCGATCGTGGAAAATGGCCTCGATATTCCGCGGGCCAACACGATCATCGTCGACAGGGCGGATCTGTTCGGCCTGGCGCAGCTCTACCAGCTGCGCGGCAGGGTCGGCCGGGCCAGCGAGCGGGCGTACTGCTACCTGTTCTTGCCCATGGCGAGTCAGATGACCCACGACGCGCAGTCCCGCGTTGCGGCCCTGGAACGGTACACGGAGCTCGGGTCCGGCTTCCACGTCGCTGCGCTCGATATGGAGCTGCGCGGGGCAGGCGACGTGCTAGGAGCCGAACAGAGCGGCTTCGTGGCGAGCGTCGGCTTCGACTTGTTCTGCCGGATGCTCGAGGACGCAAAGCACGAATTGCAGGGGGAGACGCTCGTACAGGAGGTGGATCCGGAGCTCTCGCTCGATGTCGAGGCGCTGTTGCCCGAGGAGTACATCGAGGAAGTCGGCGTGCGCTTGTCGCTGTACAAGCGGCTGGCTGCGGCCGCCGACGAGAACGAGGTCACCGAGATTGCGACGGAGATGGAGGATCGCTTCGGGGCTCCGCCGGGCGCTGCGCGGAACCTGATCGAGCTGATGCGGCTCAAAACCGAGCTGCGACGCCTGCGGGCACTGGGGTGCGAAGCCACGGCGCGGACGGCGACGCTGCACTTGCGGGGGGACACGCCGATCGACGCGGCAAAGCTCGGGGCGTTGGTGGCGGCGGGCGACAAGGAGAAGAGGTATCGGCTGACGCCGGATGGGCGGTTGATACGGCGGGCTGCCGCGGGGGAACGGTTCAGGGACGGACTGGAGCATGCGGGGAGGTTGGTGCAGGAGCTCGGGGGGGCGCAGGGGGGGGTCGGCAAGGCCACCGCTTGACGACCCCTGGACGGGCGCGGCGTTCGGCAGCTTCATCCCGTGCAGGGCGCTGCAACGGGGCGGGCGAACGACAAGGGATGGCCGACGGTGTTCGTCGGTTTCTGGATCCCGGGATCCGATGCGGGTCCGATCCGGCCGTTGCTCAGTAGGCAGAGCCGCAAGCCTGGGGTCGACGCAATGAAGCAGTATCTCAGATAGCCAACGACTCGAAGTGTGCCTCCTCGTTTTCTCAGCGACCCGCCAAGTTGCCAGAAGTGTGAACCCGATCCGGCTCGCCGTCAGGAAAGAGGCCTCGACGCGATCCGCGCCCTGGGTGACTCTGGCAACTTGGCGGGCCGCTGCCTTTCTTGCTGCCGATGTCGTTTTTCCATTTACAGGTTTCCCGAGGGGAGGAGTCTGTTCAACGCAGAGCGATCTCAGAGGATGCGTTCCGGGCGCCCATGTCTGCGTGGCCGCGAGTTCTCGCGCCCGAGGGCATTCGCTTCGTCCCCGGGCGCGAATGGCGCTCGGCGTGCCAACCGAGAGCACGAAAATCGCCATGCTATGTAGAGAACATGACGGGCGGCGATTGGGATCCGAGGTGTTCCGAGCGATTGAACGAGGTCGACTGGCAACGCGCTCATGCAGAGCTCGAGCGGCTGGCGCGGACGAAGGCTCGGCTCGAGTCAGAGGAAGGCCACTGGCTTCTGTGCGCCGCACGCACCCGCGTCCACGTCGAGCTCGGCTACGCGAGCTTCACCGAGTACGTCGCGCGGCTGTTCGGGTACGACGCTCGCTCGGCCCGGGAGAGACTGCGTGTCGCCGAGGCGCTCGAAGAGCTTCCCGAGCTCGGGCGGGCTCTGTCCAGCGGGCAGCTGTGTTGGTCGGCCGTGCGCGAGCTCACGCGGGTGGCCACGGCCGAGACAGAGGCCGAGTGGCTCGAAGCGGCACGAGGCAAGACCTCCCGCGAGCTCGAACGGGACGTGTCGGGCAGAAAGCCCGGCGATCGACCGGCCGATCCCGCTCAGGTGTCGGTCCGGCGCCACGTGTTGCGATTCGAGGTCAGTGCCGAGACCCTGGCCAGTGTGCGCGAGGCCCTGTCCAAGCTCCGTCGTGACTCGGGCAGCCCGCTCGACGACGACGCGGCGCTGTTGCTGATGGCGCGCCAGGTGCTGGGCGGGCCCACCGACGAGGGACGCGCGAGCTACCAGATGCTCCTCGGCGTATGCGAGCAGTGCGGACGCGCCCAGCAACAAGCCCGCGGAGAGCTCATCGAACCGGGCCCGGAGGCCGTGGACATGGCGCGCTGCGACGCACAGTACGTGAGGGCACCGGAGGCGGACTCTGACAGCGCCACGCGAGCGGCGGCTGAATCGGAGACTCACGTGGGTCACGGACACGACGCGGAGCCGAGTTCTGCGGAGGAGGCCCACGTGGGTCACGGACACGACGCGGAGCCGAGTTCTGCGCACGACACCCACGTGGGTCACCGCGGTGTGACGCGAGCGCGCTCGGACGCTGGCGCCCGCGTCTGCCGTGAACGCGACGTTGTCGCCCGCGGCCGCCGCGAACCCGACGTCCTGGCCCGCTCGGGTAGGTCGCTGCCGCACGCGGTGCAGGATGTGCCGGCTCGGCCGCCATGCGGGTCGTAGCGGGTGGATGTGTGTGCGCACGGCGTTTGCCGGGCAGCCGGCGGCGCCGATCGTCAGCGCGCCCCACGGATCACCCGGACCTCTGACAGCGAATTGACCCAGTCCTCTACTCGATGGAGCCGCTCGAGCGGTGTCAACGCCAGTGACTCGCGGATCTGAGTCAGGTCCACGCCATCTTCGTTGAACGCAGGCTCCGGCCCATGCACGTCGAGGCGCTTCTCGTGCTCCTGGATGCGCGCCTGGGCGTCATCGAGCGGCATGGTGACCGTAGTCTGCCGCCCCGCATGGGTGCGGCAAGCGCGGCCCAACGGCGGTGAGGTCTGCACCAGTGTCGCGGTGACGCCGCGCCTCCGCGCGCCATGATCCCGCAAACGAGACGAATGCGGAGCCGGGCGGCGCGCACGGTAGGTCACCACCGCTCGGCGAGTGCCCTGTCTCCGTGATTCGCCGCAGAATTCGGCGGCCATGGCTTTGCTCGGATCCGAGTGAACCCCGCGCGGTGCTGGAACCCGGATGCGTTGACCCAGACCGTCGATCGGTCCTATCCTGCGATGCCGCGATGGCGACGAACGGGCCGCAACGGCCATTGGGCAGCTCCAAGGATTGGTGGAATCGGTTCCGGCACATCGAGGACGACGCTGCCGGTGCACCCCTGGTGTTCATCGTGGGCTCGGCGCTGTCGACCGCGGACGGACACGGGGTCCCGGGCATCGTCGAGACAGTGGAGTTCATCGAGAAGAAGTACGCGGACAGAGATCTTGCCATCACGGGCGACACGCCCACCGAACGCTACCAGAGCGCATTCGCCCAGCTGCCGTTCAAGGTTAACGCAGACGCACCGGACGAGGTCGTGCGCGAGTGCGTCTTGAGGGCGAGCAGCCTGCCGTCCGACGACGCGAGGCTCGAGAAGGTGCGGAAGCTGTCCAAGCGAGCGCAATGCGAGGCCTGCGCAGAACTACAGCGGCTCGATGACTGGTGGTTGCCGCGTGGGGTCGAGTTCTTGGCGAACATGGTGCGTCGCGCTCGAGCGCGACGGGAGGCGGACGGGCTGTCTCCTGCAGCGCCCTTGGTTGTCACCACCAACTTCGACGGCTTGATCGAGGTGGCGCTGCGCAAGCTCGGCGTCCCGGCCGTTGCGAAGAACCTGCCGCGGAACGAGTACGCGCGCATGGACCCCGGCGAGGTCTGTGTCTGGCACGTCCACGGCTACTGGTGCCACGAGCCGACGCTGCATACGCCATGGCAGCTCGACCTGGACCGGCCCAAACTGCAGAAAGCACTGGCCCAGGCGTTCGACGGCGCGTCGATTCGCGTTCTGGCGTACGGAGGGTGGAACGATCAGGTCTTCGAAGTGCTCACGCAGGTGTTGAAGGATTTCACGGACGCCCCCGAGGTCCTGTGGGCGTTCTACCAACGCGAGCCCGCCGACGTCGCGCGCGAGAACGCGCACGTTCTCGAAGCGTTTCGCACGGACGGGGGCATGAGCCGCGTCGTGCTGTTCTCAGGGGTCGATGCGCACCAGGCACCCGACGCCTTGATGCCGCCGCGCTCGGCTATCCCCCCGACGGCTATCCCCCCGACGGGTATCCCCCCGACGACACCGTCCGAGGGCGCAGGCCGCACCACCGTTGCCGGAACCAAGCGTTTCCTGGACCAGCTGAACGAACTCGTCGCGCTCTGCCCGCTGGATCGACGAGCTGCCTTCGAACGCTACCGGGAGCAGGCCGGGCGCGACGAGGAGATCGATCTGCGGCACTTCGTCGGTGATGTCTGCAGCGTCCTTTCGGCGAGTGTGCATCACCCTCGCGACTTCGCGCGCCTCGCCTCCGATCTGGTGTTCCGGTTGGCCTACTGCCTTGCCGAGCGCATGCAGCAGGCCAGAGAGCTCCAGAAGTCCGGGCTCGAACGCGAGCGCTACCACCGACTTCCCGTCGTGACCTACCTCTTCGCCGAGATCATCATCGCCTATGCCGAAGAACGCGGCGGGATCGCCGCCCGGATCCACGAACAAAGGGACAAGGTCGTGGGTCAGAACGCCGTCATCTGGAGCGGCGCGGACTGCGCAGCGCACGGTGACGATGCCCTGCTCGCGCTGGAGCGAGCGCTCTGGACTGTCCTCAACGCGAACGAAGGCGAGTACCGTCCCCAATGCGCGGTGTCACTGAAAGAATGCGAGCAGACGAAGGAGACGAACGACGGCTCCCTCTGCAACGAACAGTGCCATCGCGTGGCGCTTCAGGGTCTGCTGCAGGCCGGTGCGTTCCAGCACGACCACGCCCGCGTGTTCGTCGAGAAGCTCTCCGACGAGGAGGCTCGCCTGCTGGCCCATCGGCTCCAGCAAGTCATCCTGGTTCAGTTCGGCGGCAGCTCGCTGTCCCGCGAGGAGCGGGAGAGCGAAGTGGCGCTCGCCGCGCTGATCAAGAACTTCATCCGTCTCACCCAACCCCACGTCGGTACCCCATGACTGGATGGCAAGACTGTCCCTTCGAGGACATCACGAGCTCTGATCTCCCTCACCTGTACGATGACGATTGCCGTTGGGCCATCAAGGCCGCGCTGGGGGCACAGCGTCCGCTGCTCGTCAGAGGCGAGCCGGGCGTTGGCAAGAGCCAGCTCGCGGCCGCGGCAGCGCACAGCTTGCGCCGGCCCCTGGTGACCCAGGTCATCACCTCGCACACCGAAGCCGAAGAGCTACACTACCACTTCGATGCCGTGGCACGCCTGGCCAAGGCTCAAGTCCTGGCCATCGAACGACCGGCGGGAGCGCCTGCAGTGCCGCCGCCCCCCATAGCACCCAACGGCGATCTCGAGGCCGAGGTGCGGGCCGATCCCCTGCATGAGCTCAGGTTCCTCAGACCAGGCCCCCTGTGGTGGGTTTTCGACTGGGCCGATGCCGAAAAACAATACGCCACGTTGAGCGTGCTCAAGGGCCCGCGGCCGCCTGCGCCACCCGAAGAGTGGGGATGGACAGCCGAGCGCGGCACCGTGCTCTTGATCGACGAGCTCGACAAGGCCGAGCCCGACGTGCCCAATGCCTTGCTCGAAGCGTTCGGCGAGGGGGCGTTCGGTGTGCCGTATCGCAGTCGGCGCGTGGAGGCCCAGCGGGCCACCGAGCCGCCCCTGGTGGTCATCACCACCAATGAGGAACGCGAGCTTCCGGCCGCCTTTCTGCGCCGCTGTCTCGTGTTCGAGCTCAAGCTGGAGGGCAAGGAGGATCTGGCCACCCTGCTGGTCAAGCGGGGCAAGGCTCACTTCGGTACCGCGCTGGATGACAAGCTGTACGAAGACGTCGCCGCGCTCTTGATCCGCGAGCGAACGGCGCAGCGCGAGGCCGCGGTGCGGCCCGGCCAGGCCGAGTATCTGGATTTGCTTCGAGCGCTGGTCGCGATGCACCCAGCAGATCCGACGGCCCAGCGCAATGCCCTCGAACAGATTAGCCGCTACACGCTGCACAAGAGCTCGGAGGCGGGCTTCTAGGGCAACATGGCAGCGCAAGGCTCGACAGAGCCAGGGCGCTCGACGCGCGCGTCCTTGGTGGCGACCAGCGGGAGCGTGGGTTACGCAGAGCTCGTGCGCCTGCTGGGCGCCGGCGTGCCCGAGGCGCTGGCTGCTCGGCTGGCACGGCTCGAGCCGGGGCGCGACGACGCTCCGGCAGACGCTCGTGAGGTCACGGCCGAGGTGCGGCTGGAGGCCGCAGAGCTCAGGGGCGACCTGTCAGCCGACGCGGCCAGGCCGCCTGCTCCGAAGCCCGACGAGCCAGCTCCAGCCCTCTGGTACTCGAGCGGTCCCGAAGTCACTGGGGTCGAGTCCGTACCTCCTGGCGAGCTTCCTGCCGTGTTCCGCGACGCCGAAGCCTGCTCTCGGACGGAGCTCTGCCGCAGGAGCATTCGGCTGCCCCGTCCGGCTCCTTTGATCCCGGAGACGCGCCTGGGCCTGGTGTTGCGCCGTCTGTTGCTGGTCACGGCCCAGGGGCGCGCCGTGGACGACCGGCGTCTGGTCTCGCGGCTATGCCGCCTGCTGCCGCTCTGTAGTGTGCCGAGGAAACGCCGCGGACGATGGCCCGCGCGGATACAGGTCTTGTGGGACCAGGCGTACGCTCTGGCGCCGGTCCGCGAGGATCAGTTCCGGGTGGTGAGCCGGCTGCGTCGCTGGCGGAGCGCGCGGGAGCTCGAGGAGATCACCGTGAGCGACAGCGGGCAGAGGACGTGGCACCAGCGGCGACGGTATGGCCGGGGTTGGAAGACGCGGCCTCGCGCGGCCAGGGCTGCGGACGCGGCCACCGTGTGTCTGGCTCTGAGCGACCTCGGGTGCGCTTCGCCGGACGGCTCGCGCAGGGCCTGGTGGGGCCGGCTCGGCCGAGAGCTCACGCGCGCCGGTGGGCGCTGCGTCGCGCTCGTACCCTATCCCGCGTCGCGCTGGGACCGCCGAGTGACCAGGCCGTGGCAGGCCGTGGCATGGGAGCGTGCCACCGCCCTGGCGAGCAGGGCCCCGGCGCCCGGGCTGCCAACGGCCGCGGGAACGAAGGCCCCCGCCGCGCTCGGGCGCGCCGAGCGTGCCAGCGCGCTGCTCATGGCTTTGGCTCCGGCCGCGCGCGTGGATTGGGCGCTGCTCCGGGCCATGCGTCATGCTCTGGGCAGGCGCGCGCTGGACGTGGGCACGGAGTTCGATGTCTGGCTCGACGAGAGCCGTGTGACCGGCCGCGACAGCGGGGGGTTCGGCTGGGCTCCGGAGCGGCGCCACGAGCTCAGGAGAGAGCTCGAAAAACCCGAGCACGCCGAGGTTCAGCAGATCTGTCTCGGGGTGCTGAGGGAGCTGCGCGGTGACGAGGGGCTGTTGGTTCGAGCCGAGGAGCTCTGGGCCACGGGGGAGGATGCTGCGAAAGAGGAAGCTCTGTCCCTGCTTCGCTCGTATGTCATGCTGCGTCTGCGCGACCGTGGGTTCTTGGATCCGGTCGAAGAGGGCTATCTCGTTCGCATCGTGGCGCGTCTCGATGCACGCGACTGGGCGTACGACGAGTTGGCGGCGCTGTGGGCCCTCGGGCACAGGCAAGGCCAGTCCTTTGACGCCGATCCTCCCCCGGGGCTCGACGCAAGCCGTGTGCTCTGGACCCTGGACAGCCTGCCGCGGCCGAAAACGTACTCGGTCGAGCAGCAAGGAGAAGCGCTCGTGGTGCGCCGGGTCGATGGCGCTCCGGCGGCCTTTGCCTTGGTCACGCTCGCCTTGCGCTGGCCCCGCCTCGAGGTCGAGGCCTTTGCCCGAGACGAGCTGCTTGCTGCCAGCACGCTCGAGCTTGGCGACACAGTCGCTCTCTCCCAGAGTGGCACGGACCCAGCCCCGACCCGCTGGCACCTGCGCGGAGACTACGGGCTCGTCGAGGCTCGTCTCGAGCAGGTCCGTCTCCCCGAGTGGGCGAGCCGCCTGAGGCGTGACCGCGAGGGGCTCTGGGTGGGAGTGGACCTCGTAGAGTTCGATTGGACCGAGGGGACGTCCTCCGGAACGCCCGCTGTGGAGCGCATCGACCGGGTCGTGCGCGAGCTCCGGCTGCCCTGGGGCGCCTGGCCGCCCCCGTGGGCCGCGAGCCTGGAGCGCGACGTATTCGGTATCGTCGCCACGCTCCGCCTCGATGATCGGCTGACCACGCGCCTGCGCTGGGTGCCGCCGGGTCGGTACTTGATGGGGTCGCCGCAAAGCGAGCCGTGGCGCGCCGACGAGCCGCAGCACTGGGTAAGGCTGAGCCAGGGGTTCTGGCTGGGCGAGGCGCCGTGCACGCAAGAGCAGTGGGAGGCGGTGATGGGGGAG
>JAFGIS010000660.1 GCA_016929495.1 Polyangiaceae bacterium
CCCCTATCGCACGACTTGCATGTGTTAGGCGCGCCGCTAACGTTCGTTCTGAGCCAGGATCAAACTCTCCAGTTTGAATCCTTCGGCCGACACGCTGGCCACTTGGCTTGAGAGCCACGTAGCCTGCGCCGCCATATTCCTTTGTCACTGCCTGTTGGGGGTACCAACAGGCGCTCGGGACCCGCGCATCTTTTCGCGGGATAGGGCTCAGTTTTCAAGGACCGAGGGAGACGAGCTCCGCAACGGGGGGCGGAGCCTAGAACCAACCTGCGGGACTGTCAACCGAAATCGTCTCACTTTTTCTGCCAACGAGAACGTCTCTGCCAGTGAGACTGGACCGACCACACGAAGGTCGGCGTCCGCAAGTCAAGCCTCCAGTGGGGGGCTTCACCTTCATGGTTTTGGCCCGATGGCCTCACCGTTCGGCTTTGCCCATGGCAAACCCGCCTCAGCTGGCAGCGCCAACCGAGACGGGAGGTATGGCGCGCTCGTGGAGCAGGCGCAAGTACTTTCGTCAGCGCTTGGAGGAATCATGCGCAAGCATATGAAGTAGAAGCCTTTTCTGCCATGACGTCCTACACGGGAGCAATCAGCTTGCCGCTAGGCGGACTGATTGCTGCAACCAGACGACCAGCCAGAGCGCCGACCATTCGCAGAATTCCGGGCTGTTCGAGCCGCCTCGGTCCCTCGCCCTGTTCCGGCAGACTGATTGGCGCTCTGGTGGCCAGTGGATTGTCCGGGGTGGGCAGGAAGCCCAATCCAGCCGGAACGGGTAGGCGACCAGCCGCGGTGTGGCCATGCACGTCCTGCGGGCGCGGGGCCGATCACCGTGGCCTGCTGGGCCGCGACCGGCAGTCGGGCAACTGGTCGGCGTACCACAGTCCGAAGGGTTCCCGGACGAGCGTCACTTCCGCGCCTCGTGGCAGCCGAGCTCGATACCCAAGCTCTCCGCGTGCCAGTTGGGCGCGCGCGTACCGACCCAGGATCTCCAGAGGATGCCACTGACCGGCCCACCACAGCGCGATGGGTGCGCGTGAACCTGGACGCGTCTGGACATCGATGCGCACCCACGGTTCGGGCCGTTCCGCCGTGGCGACGGATGGATCGAGGCGCGCTTCCTCCGCGATCTCCCGGCGAGCTTCGGCGAGTGCGCGCTGTGAGACCCGGAAGCATCGTGGCATGAGCTGCAGCACGATCGCGTAGCCCTCCGTCAACCGGACGACAGCGAAGCTCCGCGCCTCGGCGCGTACGATGATCTGCGAGGTACCCTGCCAATGGGATGCCTTCACCTCGGTCGCGATACGCAACACGAGACTCCACTCCGCTGCGCCGACCTTGATGTCGTATGGATCGAGCGTGCCCGCGTAGTCGACGGTCTCACCCTCGGAATCGACCAGCGCGGCCGCCAGTGCGCCGGTCGCGTCGCAAAGCCGCATGAGAACCGCGCTGAACGCGGATGCCGCCTGGTCGCGCGGGGCAATCGCGCGGGGAAACCTCATGGGGCCGCCTTCAGTAGACCCGCAAGCTCGGTTGCGTTGCGCGTCACGACGACGCGCGTCCGCGCTCGCAGCGCCTTGAGCAGCTGCTCACGTTCGCGGCTCGCCCGCGCGCGATACACCTCCGCCGAGACGGCCCGCCGTCGTTCCTCCACGGACATGCGCACGGCAGGCAGTCGCTCCTCGAGTCGGATGACATGCCAGCCGAAATCGCTCTCGACGACCTCGCTCTGCTCTCCCGGTCTGGCAATGGCATTGCATGCCCGAGCAAAGCGTACGTCGTACTTCCCGGGACCATCGTCGGCACCGGTGCCCACGGGAACGGCGCGACCGTCCTCGGTGATGGGGGGCAGCGCTTCCACAACCACTCCTATCGCCCCTGGGTTCACTGCCAGCGCCCTGCGCTTGAAGTCCTCTGCGTCCCGGGCGCCGCGTGTTGCGCGCGCGATGCGCTGCGCGACCTCTCGGGCTTCGGCGCGCTGCTCCGGCCGCTTCACGAGCGCGACGGCATGCGTGGTGCGCGAGCTCGACGGACGATCGAGCTCGACCCAGCGCCGCTGTGTCGCCACCGCTAGCTCTTCGTCCGACGGCAGCCCACGGGCGCGCGTCTCTCTTCGGATGTCCTCCAACAGGATCCGCGCCAGAACGGCGGCTTCGATGGCGTCGAGGTCGGCACCGGGCGAGAGTGCCGCTCGCGCTTCCATTGCGAGGAGCACGTCTTGAACGATTCGTTGCAGAGTCTGGTCGGCACGGCTCCCGGTAGCACGGGCGCTCTCCTGGACCATCTGTCGGGGTATCGACTGTGGACCGACTCGCGCTACGAGCCCCGGCGATAGCCGCTGCGAGCGAGCAGACACGGTCGGCTGCGCACGTCGGCAGGCGACGGCGCCCACGACAGCGCAGATCACGAGCCCACAGGCACACTGTCCGAGCGCGTATCCCATCCGCGCCAGACGAGGACCTATCCAGTGCCGAAGGTCCGGGCCAGCTCGCGGCCTCTTCGGTGCGGAGCGAATCCTCGGCATCCGACCCGTCATCATAGCGCGCCGTCGGCGAGTTCCGATCACGAACGAGCCCCCGAGCCGCTCCTCAGGAGATCCACGGCCGAACGCAGTACCAGAGCCCCGATGACGAGCCAATACAAGGCCGCGAGGTCCTCGCGAGCACCCAGCGCTCGAAGCGCGGCGATGAAACATGCCGCCGCGCCCAGCACGAATCCCACCGAAATGACGTCTATCAGCGCAGCCACCTGTCAGTCCGCAACCCTGGGGCTCGAATGTACGCAGCTCAGAGCCCGCCGAGCAGCGTCCAGAGTACACCGATGCCGAGCAGGACGACCACCAGGGTCAGCTTGCGCGCGACGGACCAGAGCTGCGAGCTAGCCGGCCTGGACCTTTGAGACTGGAGACGTCCGACGGCGAGGCGACCGGCGGCCAGCAGGAGCGCTACCGAGGAGGCGACTGCCACGGTCTGTCCGAGCACTGCATGCGCGGGCCGGACCACGGACCAGCCCAAAAAAACCAGGGCGCACGATGCGACAATGGTCAGCCCGAACAAGGCGAGGCTGCCTCGAGCGAGCCGACTTCGGGGAGCGAGGCCACCGGCGATCGCGTCCAGGGGCTCAGCGGTATCGCCCGCCCGCGAACGTACCGAGCCCCAACCGAGCGCGAACAGCGCCCAGCCAACTCCCCCCAACGTGGAGGCCAGTGTCTCATGCCGCATTCTGTCGAGTGCGTCGCCCAGCAAGAGCCAGGTCGCCACGCACAACAAGAAGAAGACAAGCACGCCGAGCGCCGCACCGGCGCGCGGATGCGTCAGCGTCGAGACGGCGCCAATGGCCAACGCGACCAGAGCGAGAACACACGTGAGCCGGGCAGACGTCGGCGCGTCGGTCGATGCCGCGGGCCAGGCGACGGTCGTGTACCAGGCATACAGGCCTGGCAGACCGATGTTGACCAGCCTGGTCGCCCGGGGGCTCAAACGTACGGTCGGAATCGCAGCCACGGAGCGCCATCGTAGCGCGCTCTGGGTCAGCCGCCGTCTGGCAACGGAGCCGAGTTCGGAGGTTGGACCGAGGGCCGATGCGGTCTGCCTCCGGGCAGACGGATTGCCGCTCAAGTGCCAGGGGCGCCATCGGACGGCTTCGTGAACCTCTCTACGAGACGGACAAACGTAAGTACCGGATGCCCCGTGGCCCCCTTGGGATTGAGCCCACGCGCCTGGTCGGCGAGCACGGGACCGGCGATATCACAATGAATCCAGGGTGCATCGCCAACGAACTCACGAAGAAACAGCGCCGCCGTAATGGATCCGGCCCAGCGATCGCCCAGGTGCTTCAGGTCTGCCACGTCGCTCTTCAACTGCTCGCGAAGCTCCTCGATGAGCGGCATGCGCCAGAAGCCGTCGCCCCCGTGTTGGGCGGCGAGATCCATCTGCCGAGCCAGTGAGTCACTCGCGGTGTAGTATGCCGAGTACGTCTTCCCCAACGCGACTACACACGCACCGGTCAGCGTAGCGGCGTCAACGAGAAGGTCCGGCTTGAGCGCACGTGCGTAGGCGAGGGCATCCGCTAGGACGAGCCGCCCTTCCGCGTCCGTGTTGATCACCTCCACGGTCTTGCCGTCGAGCGAGGGGAGAACGTCTCCAGGACGATAGGCGGCCCCGTCCGGCATGTTCTCCGCGGCCCCGATAATGCCGTGCACTTCGACTCTGGGCGACAGCACGGAAACGGCCATCATCAAACCAAGCACGGCGGCGGCGCCCGCCATGTCGCTCTTCATCTCCCACATCCCCGTGGGCGGCTTGATGCACAACCCTCCCGAGTCAAACGTCAATCCCTTGCCCACAAAAACCAGACGAGCCTGCTTGCGCGTCTTGGGTGTGTAGCTCAGATGAACGAAGCGGGGCTCGTTCGCGCTGCCTTGACCCACCGCCGCGTGGAGCGTCATTCCGGCCGCGAGCATGCCGCGCCTGTCGAGCACTTTGAGCTTGAGCTTGCCTTCCCGGGCGACTTTCCTTGCCACCGCAGCAATTGCCGCGGGGGTCATGGCGTTCGGCGGCTCGTTCACCGCGTCGCGGGCCAAGTTCACCGCATGGCCGATCCGAGTCCCGAGCGCCACCAGCGTTCGTTCGCGCGCACCCGGGCGCTCGTCCAGGTGTAGCGTCACCGTGCGCACATCCGTCTGAGGGCGCCTTTCGCCGGTCAAGTACTTCGTGAACCGGTACGCGCCCAGAACGACCCCCTCGGCGGCCGATCGGACCGCGTCGCCGGCGATGCCTTCGGGAAGGGCCGCCGCCACGGAGGTTGCCGCGCGATCGTTGGCCAGCCGCACGAGTGAGGCGACGTAGCGTCGCACTGCGGGCTCGCTGCCCGCTGCCGAGGCCGTCCCGGTTCCGAGCATTATCAGTCGACGTGCTGGCAGACGGCCCAGGGTGGGAAGCTCCAGCGCCTGCCCTGGCGAGCCGTCGAACTTGGCCTGCTCGGCAAGTGCCCGCAGCGCGCCATCGAGTCGCTGGTCGAGAGCGGCGATGCGAGCGTCGTCGCTCAGGTCCCGTCGCGCTGCAGGGATCCCCAGAAGGTCGACCGACTCGGCCAAGGCATCGGAGCTGGACACGGTTATCTTCAGCGGCATCAGGGCGTCTCCTGGGGGGGGTGCACCGGACGTAGCGCGTCGCCGCGCACTCGGCGGACGGGCCCCGCAGTCTGCCGCGCGCCTCCGTGGGCAGCAATATCAAGGCCAGGGGGGCCAGCCTCGGGCACGCCGGCCCCCTGCATTCGGCCAGATCGCACAGAGAAGCGCGCCGGTGGCCCGAGCCACAGACGGCAGGATTCACGATTCGGTGCCCGGACCGGACGAAGACGACCGAGCCCCTGGCTGGCGGGTGGGCTTGGGCCGCGGGCACCCTGTGGCTACCCGGAAGCGCCCGTGTCGCTGGTCGCCGCGCCAGACGGGCGGACGTGCTGCGTGTGCTTTCACATGAGCGCCACAGGAGGTAACCTTGCGCCCGTATGCCGTTTCCAATCTCCTGCGCTGCGTGCGGGGCAACGTTCAACATCCCCGATGACATCTACCGGCGCCGGGTCGCCGGCCGGGTAGTGAACATCCGCTGCAAGCAGTGCAAGGCCGACATCCTGGTGGACGGAACTGCAGGCGAGCTCAGCGCACAGGGCGCTTCTCCACGCCCACCTGCGACGGGTCAATCGCCTCAGCCCGCACCACAGACGCCCGTCGCACCCGCAGCGCAGCAGGTGCGCTCCGAATCGAGTACGGCCGTGACGAACCTCGGCAGCGAACCCGCTTCGGGCAGTCCGCCAGCTGACGAATCGACACTGCCATCGCGTCTGGGCGCTGAGGCCGCCGTCGGGCAAATCGCCGACGAGTCCATCCGTCCGGCGCCGTTGACGCACGGGGCGCCACCTGCGCAGAGCCAGCTGGATTCGCCACATGGCAGCGCCTCGCTCGCCCAAACGGACAGCGCGGGCATGGCCACATCGGCGACCGTCCCTCAGCACACCGAGCCTCACCCGAGCGAGACGTCCGAAAACGAAGCACGGGAGGAACACGCAACACCGCGAGCAGCGCCTCCCACGCAGGACGGAAGCGAACAGTCGGCGCCTCTCGCAGCGCCCGCAGATCTGTGGGCGGTGAGTTTCGGAGACGATGACGACCGGGAGTTGACCGAGGCGCAGATCGCCGAAGAGGCCGAGCGGGGGAATCTGCATCGCGACATGCTGGTATGGCGCGAGGGCATGGACGGCTGGCTGCCAATCCATCGAGTACAGGAGCTTGCCAGGCTACTGCCCGGCGAGGCGTCGAGCGACCGTGTGAACGAGGCGGCTACCCAAACGAAAGCCAGCCCCGCGATGCCGCCGCCGCTCGCTCGCACGACCCTGGGAGTCGGACCCGTCTCCATTCCACAGGCTGTTGCCACGCCGGCTCCCGACGCCGCCCGCGCGGACGATCCGGTGGCCACCCCCGTGCTGTCGGGCCCGCACAGCCCTGGAGGTTCGGCCGCGCTGGCTGCGGCCGCACCTGCGGAGGCAGCGCCGGCCCCAGCAGCGCCACTTCTGGCACCGCCTCCTGTGTTCGCGCCCGTTGTCGAGCCCAGTGCGCCGGCGCTGCAGCAAGCCGCGTTCAATCCGTTCATGGGTGGCAGCGCGCCGCCCGGTCCCGCTCCGGCTGGCCCCAGCGCGCCACCCATGCGCCCGTCGCAACCAGTCTCTTTCGAGCTCGAGGCGCTGCCGCCTGTCAAGCGCGGCAGGCCGGTGCTGTGGATGACGGCCATCGTCGCCGTTGTCGCGTTGGGAGTCGTCATAGGGCTTGTGACTTCCTGGTCGAGCCCGCAGCAGCGGCCCGTCCCAAGCGTGGCAGCATCCGTTCCGAGCGCGCCGGCCACCGACTCTCGAGGGGTTGGGACCGTCGCAGGATCGTCACGAGAGCCCACGCGATCCGCCGGTTCAGTGGCGACCTCATCCGGCCGAGTCGACCTCTTTGCGCCGCCCGGTTCTCGCACACGCGCGCCAACAGGTGCGGCCAAGTCCGAACCGAAGAAACGCAGTTCCCGCAAACCCGATCTCGCGGACGTGTTCGCCGACAAACTCAAGAACAAGGGCCCCGGGCGTTGAGTCCTTGTTGACGACTGTGGGAGCGGGCAACAGGGTTCCTGAGTGCTCTTCTGTTCAGCATCCACAGGCCGGATCGAGTGCGGCCCGTCGGTGCCATCACTATCCTGGAGCAATCGGGACCGGGATCAGCTAGCCTCCAGGCCCTTGAGGCCTTTCTGGCTGGAATAGCGAACTTCTGTTCGGAGGAGACCGATGGCTGACAGTCGCGAAGACGTATCAGACGCTGGCGCCCAAGTGCCGAGGTTTGAGTCAGCGCTGAGCGAAGGACGTGACCGCTTCCTGGCTCACGTCATCGAACATGCGCTGTCAGTGGGGCGGCGGTCACCGGAGGACTTCATCAGGCACTTCCCGCCGCAGAGGATCATGGAGGGGCTGGCAGACAGTCCCGAGCTACGTGCCCAGATCCTGGTCGAAGCGACCGGATTGAAGCAGCGCATCGCCGCTCGCAAACCGTGGGATTCTGCAGCCCAGGATCTCCAAATCGCGCTGACGGAGGGCGAGACAAGTGCGGCGGCCATCCTGTGGGGTTTTCACCCCGACGATCGGGTGCGCTATCTGCAGCGAGCGGACCTGTGGGCGTTCGTCGTCGAAGGCGATTTCTGGAATGTCGACCCGAGCAGCCCGCAATTTGCCGTGGCCAAAGCGCACGTCGCGTTTCTGCTGGAACGCGCTCTGGTCGACCAACTGATTGCGCACCGCGACATCGTGGAGGGCATCACGCTGCGGGAGCTCTCGACGCGTCTGCCCAAAGTGGAACTGGCGACCATCATCGAACGAGCCCTGGACGCCGGCCACCGCAATCTGCCATTCACGGAAGCCGAGTTGCTCAGCGCATTTCCCCCGTCGGTTCTGGCTGACTACGTGCCCCTACCACGCGTCTGGAAGGGGGTGATCCTGCCCCGGATTGCCGAGCGGCATGGTTTCGTGGAGGCGGCCGCACCATTGAAGTCCGAACGCCCACCCGGCGCGTCGGACTGGGGTTCGAGTGAACAGGTCGCGAGCCGCGGAGACGAAATCTCGGAAGACGACTTCGCGTCCTCGTAGCCGTACCACACCTGCTTGATCGCCCGAACGGACTGGTGGGGCTACATCAGGACGCTTCGCTCGGCTTGACGGCCGCTGTTGGCGGCTTGGCCGTGACCGCCGACGAAGGCGCTGTGGGCCGGTCAGACGCATCGACCGTGGTCGCTGTCGAGGTCGGGTTCTTGGGCGCGAACGGGTACGTGGTATCTTGCTCCGACGGGTGTTCTGACGTGACGCGCCCCACAACGACGCGGTTCGAGCTCTGGCTGAGTCTCCCGGCGCAGCGCTGGGTGGGCACGGCCCTCGGCGCGTTTCTGGGCGGCACCTTGGCGATGCTCACGGCTCAACCGGTGCATCTGCGTCCGAGCCTGCTCGGGCGCGCGCGTATCCGCCTGCCGAGCATCCTGCGTTCCCATACAGCGAACTCGGGGCTCGGCGAGGAATCGCTCATGTCGCTTCCCCCCGCGCCCGATTCCCCTGACGGTGCACGCGAGGCACCGGGCTGTCCTCCAGACATGGTGGAGGTGAATGGCTCGTACTGTCCGGCTGTGGAGCAGATCTGCACTGATTTCATCAGCGAGCAACGGGACAGGTGCGGGGAGTTCCGTCCGACGGTCCGCTGCGTGGGTGCGCCAACGCAGAAGACGTTCTGCATCGATCGCTACGAGTACCCGAACCGCATTGGGATTCTGCCAACACTGGGCGTAACGTGGGAGGATGCTGGCAAGCTCTGCGCGGCCGAGGGAAGGCGGCTGTGCACGGACAGCGAATGGACGCTCGCCTGCGAGGGCAACGAAATGCGACCGTACCCCTACGGCTTCAAGCGCGACTCGCGCGCCTGCAACATCGACAAGCCGTACATTGTGCCAGACGAAGCTGCCTACGCCGATCCAGCGCGGCGCGCCGCAGAGGCCAAACGCCTCAACCAAAGCGAACCGTCCGGTTCCCGGTCGGCTTGTGTCAGCCCGTTTGGCGCATACGACCTGACCGGGAACGTCGACGAATGGGTTTTCAACGAGCACGGCTCGGCCAGGTCGGCCCCCTACGTGAGCGGACTCAAAGGCGGCTACTGGGGTCCCGTTCGGAACCGATGCAGGCCAATGACAGTCGACCACAACCAGTGGCACTTCGGGTATCAGATCGGTTTCCGCTGCTGCGCCGATCCGGTGGCGGTTGGCTCGACGCCCAACGCCGAGCCTCAGCGTCTCCAGGCCATGGTCGGCGTCCCAGGGGTGAGCCCCGCAACGGCTGCCGCCAAGACAGCCGCGCCAAGGCCGGTCGAGCCCCGGCGTGGGTCCTCCGATTCGTGAACTGCTCCCGGCCGTGAGGTAGTAGTGTCCCCGTCTGAGCCAACAAGCGCGTTGCCACCCATGCGCCCGGTCTTGGAGACAGGGCACTAGGAGAAAAGGCCCCGTGGCTTTCGACGCGGAGCCGCTGTAGAGCGAATCCCAGCGTGACCGACCCGTACAACCATCCTTACGCCGAATTCTTGCCTCTGGTGAGCCGACCCACCCGCTACACCGGCGCCGAGTACGGCGTGTGCCGCAAGGATTGGAACGATGTCGACGTGCGCGTCTGCCTCGCGTTTCCCGACCTGTACGACATCGGAATGAGTCATCTCGGCTTGCGGATTCTCTACGCCATCCTCAACGGCAGTCCCAGAATCTTGGCCGAACGCTGCTACGCGCCGTGGGTGGACTTGGAGCGCCAACTGCGCGACCACCGTCAGCCCCTGCTATCGCTCGAGAGCGCGCGTCCGCTGCGCGCGTTCGACGTCGTCGGGTTCTCGCTTCAATACGAGCTGACCTACACAAACGTGCTCACCATGCTGGAGCTGGGCGGGATACCGCTTCGCACCGACCAGCGGCGCGACGACGATCCATTGGTGCTGGTGGGGGGTCCTGTGGCGACCCACGCGGAGCCGCTCGCCATGTTCTTCGACGCGGCGCTGATCGGCGACGGCGAAGAAGGCGCCGCCGAGATCGCGCTCGAGTGGATGGCTGGGAAGCGCAGCGGGCTGCCGCGGGCCGGGCGTCTCCGGCACCTCGCGCGCATCCCGGGCGTCTACGTTCCAAGCTTGTACGGGACGGACACCGATGCCGCTACCGGGCTCAGCGCGGTCGTGGCGAGTACTTGTCCTGAGGCGCGCCTTCCGGTCGAGCGCCGAATCGTCGACGATCTGGACAGGTTTCCGTTTCCGGCGACAGGACCGGTCGGGGGTCCGGAGTCCGTTTTCGACCGGGTGAGCATCGAGATCGCTCGAGGGTGCACGGAGGGCTGTCGTTTCTGCCAGGCGGGCATGATCTACCGGCCCCTGCGTGAGCGCGACCCCGAACAGGTGGTGGGCACGGCGCTCAACGCGCTCGCCCTCAGCGGTCAGGATGAACTTGGTCTCTCGGCGCTGTCGACCGCGGACGTGAGCTGCATTGCGACTCTGGTGAAGCGACTTGGGTCCCATACGGCCGCAGAGCGCGTGAGCCTCGGCATAGCATCGCTGCGGGCGTACGGGGTCGGCGAGGATCTACTGGACGAGATGCGCAAAGTGCGGGCGAGCGGGCTGACCTTTGCTCCGGAAGCGGGAACCCAGCGACTGCGCGACCTGATCAACAAGAACGTGACCGAGGCGCAGTTGCTGCAGACCGCCGAGCACGTGTTTTCCCGCGGATTCGAGAAGATCAAACTCTACTTCATGATCGGTCTGCCTACCGAGCAGGACGGGGACGTGCTCGGCATCGCCGAGGTTGCAAGAAACACGATCGCGGTGGGTCGGAGGCATACTCGGCGTGCGAAGGTGACCGTAAGCGTATCGAACCACGTGCCCAAACCGCACACACCCTTCCAGTGGTGTGCCATGAACGCGGTGCCCGAAATCGAGCGCAAGCAGCGCCTGCTCCGCGACGCCCTGCGGGGCGCTCGTGGCATCGAGACTCGATTCCACCACGCGAACACGAGCTGGCTGGAGGCCGCTCTCGCGCGCGGGGACAGACGCCTCGGACCGGTGCTGGAACGCGCTTTCTCACGCGGAGCGCGTTTCGATTCTTGGGAAGACCAGCTTCGGCTCGACCTCTGGCAGGAGGCGCTCGCTCACTACGGGATCGACGTCGACGGGCTTCTGCGCGAGCTTCCGCCCGGCGCTCGGCTTCCCTGGGACCACGTGCACGTTGGTCTCGCCGGTGGCTTCCTGGAACGCGAGTACAGAAGAGCGTTGCGTCTTCGCGTGACCCCTCCTTGCGGCAAACCGCCCGACATGGTGGTTCACCACGCCAGCGCCGCGGCCGCGCGAGCCGACAATCGTCGCTTGATCTGCTATGACTGTGGCGTCTCGTGCGACCTGACCCGAATGCGCGAGCGGCGCATCGGCTTCCTGGAGAAAATGGAGGCCGGCGCGGACGGGCCCACTTTGCCAACGGCGTCGCCCCAGCCGCCTGCGCTCGAGCAGGTCGAGACGCCGAGCGGTGAGGCTACGCAGGGAATCGAGACGGCCGCGAGATCGCAATGGTCGCCTGAACGCTATCGGCCCAAGAGGCGTGGCGGCGCCGCCGCTCGCTGGCGCCTTCGCTACTCGAAGCTCGGGCCGTCGGCGCTGCTGGGGCATCTTGACCTGGCGCGCGAGTTACCCCGCGTCGTGCGCCGCGCGGGGGTGCGAACCGGGTATACGCAGGGTTTCCGCCCGAAGCCGGACATGTCCTTCGGGCCAGCACTCGCGCTCGGGATCCGGAGCCTGGACGAGTACCTGGACATTGTCTTGATCGATGCCCCACAACCCGAGGTCTTGCTCGACTCGCTCAATCGAGTGGCCGTCGCGGGGCTCGCCTTCACCGGCGCCGTGCGGCTCGGCCCTGGCGACGCTGGTCTGGGCCGCATCTTGACCTCCGCTCGCTACGTCGTCGGATTGCCGGAGCCCACGGTTGAGCAACTCGGCGGAGACCTGGAGTTGGCACGCCGTGTGGCTGAGTTTCTCGCGAAGGCCGCATACCGAATCGTGCGCGAGGGGAACCGGGCCGGCAGCGAGATCGATATTCGCGCCGCATGCCTGGTGCTCCAAATCGCGCAGAGCCCTCAGCGTCGTCTGCTTGCCGATGCCGGGCTGCTCGAAGCAAAAGTGCCACTCGAGATGCAGCTGCGCTTGCCGCCCGGCGCGTCGGCGCGACCGGCAGAGCTGGTCGAGGCAATCGTGGGCCAGCGGACTCTGCCACAGGACGCCGTGCGCGTGGCGTTGCTTGCCGGGGACCACTCGCCGCTCGACCTCGAGCTCGTCCGGCACTCCCGCAAGTACGGGACGGCCGAAACCGACTGACCGGTTGCATGCTCTTCGCTCAAGCCTGTGGGGAAGGCCCAACTCCGGCAAGCCGACGCTCTGCAATCAAGCTATGCTCGGGCCAATGGCTGAGTCGGGTCGCACGGATGACCAGGTAGCGTCGACTAGAACGCTGCAGGGAGAAGACGCGGACGCGCGTGCGGAGGATCTCGCCGTTTCGAGCCGGCGACCATCCTCCCTCGCGCTTCTGGCGGATTTGGAGCGTCGGGTCCGGCGACTCGAGGCCCGTGTCGACGCGCTCGAAGGCCCCGGGAGTCCGTCGCGTCGACTGGTGAAGACGTCGGACGTGGTGCGATGGGGTCTGTGGCTCGTCGTGATCGCGTTTCTCGCGTATTTCTGGCTGGGAATGGGGGCCCCGCGGTGATCACGGAGTCCGGCTGGCCGCAAGACGACGGTGCGGCGAGCGCGCTTGCCGTCGCGTCGACCGCTTTTGTGATCTGGATGGCCGTGGACGCAATCAGACGGAGGGCCCCGCTCTACTGGTTGGCAGCGATCGTTCTGATAAGGCCGCTGGGAGGTGTGGCCTACTTCTTCTTCGTGAAGATCCGGGACTACCGGACCCGAACCGGCGCGCTGCACGGAGAACCGACATCCCGATGGTGGCACGGCGCGTGGCGTCTTGGAGGCGCCGCGACGCTCGACCCAGCAGAACTGGCGGCGGCCGATGCGCTGGAGGTTGCGGGTCGCTACGCAGATGCCATCCCACTGTATCAAGCGGTGCTTGCGCGCACACCGCGGCATCTGCAGGCGCTCCACGGCCTTGGGCGCTGCATGCTCGGTGTGGGCAATCCGGGACGCGCTGTCCAACTCCTCGGGGAGGTGCTGAGCGAGGACACGTCATTCGGCAACTACAGCGCGGCCCTGGAATACGCCGAAGCACTGTGGCAGGCGGGCCAGCACCAGGACTGCCTGCGTGTTCTCGAGCGCATGGTGGGCGCCACCGGCCGTATCAACCATCGGATAGCGCTCGCTCACTACGCGATGCTGTCGGAGTTGCCAAGCCGCGCCCGGGAGGTCCTTGAGCAAGCGCTCGCAGCGCATGCAAGCGCGCCCGACACGGTCCGCCGCCGTCAGCAGCAGTGGGCGAACCGCGCCACGCACATGTTGGCCTCGCTCCGGGTCGTATAGAACCTCTCGCGCCGTGCCGGGGTCCTGCGCTAGTCTCTGCCGGCTGACGCAGCCTGGCCGGCAGCGCCGCTCTGGCCGGCAGCGCCGCTCTGGCCGGCAGCACCAGCGGCGGCCGTGACCGTAGATCCCGCCGATCCGGCAAGAGCAACGGGGCCGTAGCCCGCGCTGCCGCCCTGCTCGGTCATGGGTGTGCCTCCGGTGGCTGCGTATCCGCCCTCCCCCTTCGAAGGAGCACCGGCAACGTCGGCGCTGCCTCCTTTCGCGGTTGGCGGCACACCCGCATGCCCAGCCACTCCGGGATTGCCGGCTTGAACTGTACCGGCGACGCCGGCATTCTCGGCGGCCTCGACCCCGGCGGAGCCGCCATTGCCCGCGTGCGAGTTCCCCGCAGCGCCGACGTCCATTCCTCCACTGCCGCCAACGGGCGTGTACGTGCGGCCGCCACCGGTTGCGTTGCCGGTGTTGCCGGTGGCACTGGCCCGGGTGCCGCCGGTGCCCCCCGACGCGAGTACCGCGCCTCCCGATGCCAGGTAGCCCACTTCGGACTCGTCATCAGCGCCGCACGCCGGTGCCGTGCAGAGGCAGGTCCCGGCAACCGCCACAATCCAGGCCATTCGTGCTTTGGTCATAGGTCACCTCGAACACATGGACGCGCTGCGTCACCCTGGCGCGCTCCCGCTACAGCCCAACAAGACCGGGCACCCCAACTTCGTCGCGCACAGCCGCCGGGGACGTCAAGAGGAAACAAGGCGAGCCGGCGGCCGGGCGACACTCGCGGGACGGGGCGTGTACGAGACCGTGGACGGCCGGCGCCATGCTGCGGAACAGTGCGCCACTGTCGTGGCGGACTCGGCCCTTTTAGGCACACGCGCAAATGGCAGTCGCAGCAGCACAACCAACGCCGTCGCTGAGGCCGCCTAGTGCCAGTCGGCGTAACTCCGGCCAGTGCCGCGAGGCAGATCGATGCAAGGCCAGTGGTTGTGCTCCGCCGTCACCCAAGTGGGGCGGAGCACAACCACTGGCCAGACTTCGGCCGAACGGCACTAGGCGGCAAGCTTCCGCGGTTTGGCCCGTGAAGCGGGCATCTGACGCAGGGCACGTACCCCGCGCGCGAACTCGCGCCGCAGCGATTCCGAGAGCTCACGCCCGCCGAAGCGAACCTCGATGTACAACTCCGTCAGTCGCAGCGCCTCGTGGCCCAGCGGATGCCCGATGTCGGCCAAGCCTTTGGCGTGCGCGTAGGGGGGGGTGCCGGGGTGTCTCGGGATACCGCAGGTACGAAGGGCGGCGTCAACAGAGCCGTAGAGGCGGACGATTTCACGCTGAGTGACGTGCGATGATTCATTCTTGGGCCGTCGACCGGAGCGACTGCCTTTCTTGTCTCGCACGAGCCACCAGACTCCCGTCCCGATGAGCGCCAGGCCGACCAGGGTCAGAACGACACGTCGCGGCCAACCAGAGGCCAGGGATCTACTGGTGCGCCACGGGAGTAGGTCGTACACGCGTCGCGCCGTGCCGAGCAGGTGTAGCTGCTGGTGAAGATCGTAGCTGACGACATGACGCCTGTACCGCTGTGCCATCGCCTCCACCACGTCGCGAACGAAAGCCAACCATCCGGTCACTCTCGTCTGGGGGGCGGCGTTGGTGGGCGGCGTGGGATCGAAGCGAACCCAGCCGCGGTCCGGTATGTGCACTTCGATCCATGAGTGCGCGTCACCCTGGCGGACGGCGTAGTAGGCACCGAAGCGGTTGTACGTTCCCCCGTAGAACCCCGTGACGGTTCGTGTTGGGACACCAACGACGCGTAGCAGTATCGCCATGGCCGTCGAATAGAACTCGCAATGGCCGCGCCTGGACTCGAAGAGGAAATGGTCCAGCGGATTCGGAGCCGCCCCTGAGGGCGAGTCGACATCGTAGCGGAACTCCGTGCGCAAGTGGCGCTCCGCGTTGCGCGCCAGCTGCATGGGATCTGCGGAGTCAGCTAGCCACTGTTGCGCAAGGCGCGCGGTACGCGCGGTTAGGTTGGGGGGCAGCGCAAGGTAGCGGTCGCGGTCCGAGGGCGAGAGCGGCACTTCGGATGCCTGGTCCGTGCCGCCGAGGTAGACGCGGTAGCGGATCCCGGCGTCGTCGAGGCTAACGTACTTCAGCTCGCCCTCGGGTCCCGCGTAGACAGCCGGCGGGGAGTCCGCGAGGGCTGCGCCTCGTGGCAGGACACGCAGAGCAATCGCTCTTCGAGGAATGAACAGCACTGTTGGATCGATGGGCTCGAGGTCGATGGTCATCCATCGGTCGCGTGCTGGGTCAGGGTAGCGGTTGAGCGGAATCGTCTGGCCGTTCAGTTCGACGGGAACGCGTCGGGAGACCGTCCGTGACCACGTAGTGCCGTCGTAGCGATCAAAGGCGGTTCCGCGGAGGTACAGGGCGATTCTTTGTGGGGGGTTCTTTGGCAGCTGTGGGTATTCGACCCGCAAGGCGATCGTTGGATCGCTTCGCAGTCTTCCAACCCCCCCGAGGTGGACTCGGTCCGAGAAGCCCACCATGCGGTCGGGACGCGCATGGTTGAGCAGCAGCAATGACAGTCCTACTCGCGGAAACAGGATGAACAGCAGTGCGGTGAACGCCAGGATTGGAACTGACAGCGAACACGTGAATAGCAGGAACCTGTGCCCCACGACTCTGCGGCTGCGCAGGATCCGGGGTACGTCCACGGGCAGCCCCGTCCGGTCGCGGGCGCCCTGCCGGTAGTTGCCCTCGACTTCGCGGCGCAGGTGGCTCAGCACGAGAGCAGCAGGGCTGACCACGAGGAAGCCGAGGAAGCAGAAACCGTAGAGCAGACCGCTGCCAAGGACGGTCCCGGCAATCAGGTGCAGCAGAGCGAGCACGAGGACTTGCTGGTCGTGCGCGGCTCCGCGACGGGTTGCGAGCCGGACCACCTGTAGCGCCGCGGCGAACTCGATGGCGAGCTGGAGTATGGGCTCGCCAAGCCCCCAGCGGGCGAACTGCATTGCCAGAAGCAGCAACGGGCCATACGTGCCTATCCGTTGTATGGACTCGCGTTCCTGCCAGCGCGGCGGCAGGGCGAGCGCCGCGGCCGCGCCCACGGTGACGCCCACCGCCATCCAGTGATTCAGCTCGCCGGTGCTGATGAGAGCAAGCAGCCCGAGCACCGCCACCAGGTCGGTCATCAGCCGGTGGAGGAAGCCGAACTTCATCGATGAGCTCCGGTCGGTTCGGAAGCGTGACGGCGCTGGCCGGCACCTTGGGCCGGGAACCGAAGCCCGGTAGCGGCGACGGGGCGGGCCGCACGCACGGGTTCGAGCAGCGCCAGGAACCGGAGAACCGGATCGGCGCCGACCGAGCGGTCCGCGCGGGCATGTCGACCGGGGCCCGCCGAGACCAGAACCACGTCCCCTCGCTTGATGTGGGCGACAGCGCGGGACGCAACCTCGCGGATCTGCCTCTCGAACCGGTCGAGCCAGGCGTCGCTGGGCGGCGCAGTGTCTCCATACGCACAGTCGATGACGAACCGGACCTCGTAGCGGGTCTCGCGGGCGCGCTCCAGCAGCACCATCTGGTTGGTGGTGGTGCTCTTCCTCCAGTAGATGTCGTGGGGGTCGTCGCCGTCGCGCATCGGGCGTAGCCCAAGCACTTCGTCGCCGTGCCCTCGGCCTAGCGACGCAGTCCCCGGAAGCTTCTGGCCCACGGGGGACGGAGGCAGCAAGACAGCATCCACGGGCGGATAGATGATGAGCTCGCCGTCGGCGGCAAGATCGTGCGATTTCTCGAACAAGCCGAAGGGGAAGCGGGTCGCGACTCGGAAACCGATGTGGCGGTCGCGCCCCCGTTTGGCTGGAGTGCGTCTGTAGGCCGCTACCTGCGCAGAGCGGGCGCTCACTTTGAGAAAGAAACAGCGCTTGTCTGCCGGGTGCGAGGCGCGTAGGTCCTCGACTTCGATAGCATAGGACGCGAGTCTCTTCTTGTGATTCCGGACCTCTATCTCCACGAGGTGAGGACGGCCTGCTTGCGCTCTGGCCGGCAGACGTCGAACGACCGTCAGGTGTCGCAGGCTGAACTCGCTCAGCACCCCAGAAACGACCATAAGCGAGAGCAGCATGCCGAGCAGCAGGAAGAGCAAGTTGTTGCCGGTGTTCACCGCCGCGAATCCCACCAGCAGTGTGATGGCGATGAAGTACCTTCCTTCGCGCGTCACCTTGAGTCGGCGCGGCAGGCGTATTCTTGCCAGGGCGCGCCGAACGCGACCGGCACCGGCCGGGCTCGGGCGTACCAAGGGGGGCTGGCTCGTGGGGTGTTCGTGGGGTGCGATCTTCGCCACGAGCCCGACTTTCAGAGCGGCACTGGCACGCGGGCGACCACGTCTCTGATCGCTGCGTCCGCCTCCTCGCGCGTGGGGACGTAGCCCTCGACGTGGGAGGCCAGACGGACACGGTGGGCCAGAAGCGGTACAGCGAGGTCGTGTATGTCGTCCGCGATGCAGTAGCGACGACCGTTGAGCAGTGCGCGAGCACGCGCAGCCCGCAGCAGGTTCATCCCCGCGCGGGTGGACGCTCCGAGGGCGAGGGTGGGCGTCGAGCGGGTGGTGGTGACGAGCGCCTGCAGGTAGGCGGCCAGCGAGCCGTCCACCACGACTCGTTCCACGGCGGCTTGGAGTGCGAGCAGGGAGTCGGGCGCCAGAACGGGCGTGACGCGTTCGACGCGGTCGGCGTCTGGCTCCAACATGAGTGCGGTTTCCACCGCCGGGGGCGGGTAGCCGATGCGGATGCGGACCATGAAACGGTCGAGTTGAGACTCGGGGAGAGGGAAGGTGCCCGTGAAATCCTGCGGGTTCTGAGTCGCGACGACGAGGAAAGGGGAGGGGAGTCGGAGAGTCTGCCCGTCGATGGACACCTGGCCGTCGTTCATGGCCTCGAGCAGCGCGGACTGGGTACGGGGGCTGGCGCGGTTTATCTCGTCTGCCAGCACGATGTTCGCGAAGATGGGCCCGCGACGCAGAACGAAGTCGCTGCGACGGCGGTCGTACACCGTGACGCCCAGGAGGTCGCTGGGGAGAAGGTCACTGGTGAACTGGACTCGATGCATCTGGCCGCCAACGGCGCGCGCCAAGGCGCGCGCCAGCGTCGTCTTGCCCACGCCCGGTACGTCCTCGATGAGCACGTGTCCTCGGGCGAGCAGCGCGACAAGAGCAAGCTCGACTGCCAGGGGCTTGCCCTCCAAGGCGCGCTGGACGGCTTCGCGTAGCTGAGGAAGCCGCTCGACGGGCTCGAGGTTGACGGCAAGCGCGGAACTGGTCATCGTGCTGATGGTAGCATGGCGACTTCGGGGCCTGGATCAACCGTTGACGCGCAATCCGGCTGCAGCGTGTGACGAGGGCCGGAGTGTCGCGCAGAATGGTCCACGAAGAGGGGGTTGGGCCGTCGGCCGGGCGAGGACCACAGACGTCCGAACCACGCGGTCCAGGTGGTCTGTGGGGCGAGCGAGCTCCTGGGGGTCCGGGTTCGCGGTTGGTTTGTGGGTAGTCGTGTGGATGTGGCTAGCATCCATGGATTCCTTCGGGTGACGGGGTACTGGGCCGTGCTATGGGCGTCCAAGCGAGTGTGACAACAACGGTCGAGTGGGTCGAGGTTCGAGGCGTGACGCGTCTGTACGGTTCGACGCCTGCGCTGCGCGGGGTTGACGCGCGATTCGAGGGCGGAAGAATCACTTTCCTGGAGGGCGCCAATGGGGCAGGCAAGAGCACGCTCGTGGGTGTGATTGGGACGGTGCTCAAGCCCTCGCGTGGGACGGTTTGGTACGAGCCGATCGGGGGCGATCGCGAACGGGTCCGGAGTCAGATTGGTTGGGTTGCTCACGAGTCACACTGCTATCGTGACTTGACCGCCCGGCAGAACGTCGAGCTCGCGGCGCGCTTGTATGGGGCTGAGCCGGGGCGAGCATGGGACCTGGTGAGCCGGCGCGTCGGAGCAGGGGCGTTGGCAGACAAGCGCGTCGGCGCGCTGTCGAAAGGGCAAAGGCAACGTGTGGCGCTCGCGCGGGCGCTGGTTCATGATCCTTCGGTTCTTCTGCTGGACGAGCCGTGGGCCGGGCTGGATGCCGCAGGAGCGAAGGGGCTGGAGCAGGTGCTCGCGGAGGAGCGAGACCGAGGGCGCGTCGTGATCGTGGTGAGCCATTGTGCCGAATGCGTCAGGCGGCTCGGTGGGTCGACCGTGCGACTCGAGCGAGGGCGTGTGGTGTCAGCGCTTTCGTCTTAGGGGCCAGTTGAAGTGATTCGTTTGGTGGACCGGTGTGCTGGTGCCGCGCTTCGATTGAAGCGACGGGTTGTTCACCACCCCCGACCGGGCGAGGGCGGCGAAAAACCCGCCGCTTCCCACCGGTCTGACCTGCGGCACCCCTCGTTTTTGGGCATCGTTTCAATTGAAACGGTGCGTTAGCTCGTTGGCGAGCGTGTCGAGGGCATCGGCGGAGTTTCGGCGCAGCGGAAGTATCGGAATGTCTGGATGAAGAAGACGAAGTTCGGCTGCATTCGTGCCAGTGGAGCGGTCGGCCGGTCTGCTCTGTGCCAGGATAAGGTAGTCTGCTCGATGACCAAGGGAATGGAGTGCATGGCGGGTTGCTGCGACGTCGTGCAGCACTCCGAGTGAGTCTGGTGCGACAAGGACCCACACGGCCTTGGGGATCGCTGCGGCAAGATCGACATTGGTGGCCGTCGGGGTGAGGGGGGTGAGGGCGCCTCCAGCGGTCTCGACGACAAGGTAGCTGGTTTCCGAGTGCAGGGCTGCTTCGGCCGATGCCAGCCAAGCAGCCACTCGGTCGAGCGAGATCGTGAGGCCAGCGCGCCGGGCCGCAAGATGAGGCGATAGGGGTTCAGCCAGCGCGTACAGCGGGTTTGGTGCGGGCAGCGGCGGGGTGCTGACACGCGCCAGCTCGTTTGCGTCAGTGCCGGGATGCGGGGTGAGTTGGTCTGGTGGCGCCTGTGTGTGCGGTGCCACACCCGATTCGATCGGCTTGAGCGCGAGAACGGCGGCGGTGGGGTCGCGTTGGCGCAGGGCGCGGGCCAGGCCTGCGGCAACGTATGTCTTTCCGACGTTGGTCCCAGTGCCGAGGATCACGACTCTGCGCATGTGGCAACCAGGGCGGCAGTGAGCCTGTTGAACTCGGCGTCGCTGGTCGACGCGGAGATGGTGATTCGCAGTCGCGCAGTGCCGTCGGGGACGGTGGGGGGACGGATCGCTTGGACGCGGATCCCGAGCGCCGACAGCGCGGTTGCGGTCCGAACGGTGCGGCGTGTGTCGCCGATGATGACGGGCACGATGGGGCCAAACGAGAGGGAGGGCACAACCAGGCCCGATTGGCGGAGTGTCTTGCGAAGGGATGCTGCCAAGTGCTCGAGGCGGCGTCGCGCAGGGTCGTCGCGGCGGGCTCGCGCCACGCGGTTCGCAGTGATGGCGGCCAGGGCAGGGGAGGTTGCTGTGGAGAAGACGAAGCTTCGGGCTCGGTTCCAAAGCCAGGTTCGGAGTAGAGTCGGTCCGGCGACAAATGCGCCCTGGGTGCCCAGTGCTTTGCCGAGTGTACCGATGAGAACATCGGGAACCACGCCAAGGGAGGCGCAGAGGCCTCGACCTTCGGGTCCGAATACTCCCAGGGCGTGCGCCTCGTCAACGACGAGGTGCGCGCCTGAGCTGTCGCAGATGCCACGGACTTCGGTCAGGTCCGGCGTGTCTGCGTCCATGCTGAAGTAGGATTCGGTCACGACCCATCTGCGAGTCTTTGCAGGAGTCCTGGCGAGGGCTTCTCTGAGCGCCGGTGCGTCGCAGTGCGGGAGGATGATGACTTCCGCGCGGCTGAGGCGGCAACCGTCGATGATAGACGCGTGGTTGAGCGCGTCCGAGAGGATGATGTCGTTGGGGCCGGCCAGTGCCGACAGTGCCCCGACGTTCGCTGCGTACCCGCTACTGAAGAGCAGGGCGGCAGGAAGCTGGACCCAGTCTGCCAGGCGGGACTCGAGGTCGACGTGGGCTTGGTGGGTACCACGGATAAGACGTGACGCCCCGGCTCCCAGACGGTGGGTGAGCAAGGCCATCTCTGTTTCACGTGAAACACTCTCCCTTGCATAGCCCAGATAGTCGTTGGAGCACGCGTCCACCCAGCCCCCGCCGCCGCTCGCCGCGTCCGGACCAACTCCCTCCGGCTCCCGCAACAGCCCCCGCGCGTCCAGATCGCGCAACGCCACTTCCAGGAACTCCAGTCCCACCCCTCCCTCATAGCAGCCACCAGCCGCACCCGCACCCAACCCACAACCGAACCCCAGTCGCCCCGCCTCACCCCAACCGGCCCAGCCCTCCCAGCGACCCCACGCACACGCCTACCTCCCTACACCACCTCACCCAAAACGACCTCTTCACCCACCCCCTGACTCACCTGCCCCCGACGCCCTCACTCCCAACCCACACCCAACGCTTCAGATGTCCAGGTTCCGAACGTTCAACGCATTCTCTTCGATGAACTGCCGCCGCGGCTCAACCTGATCCCCCATCAGAATCGTGAACAACTCGTCCGCCCGCACCGGATCGACGATCTTCACCTGAAGCAGCGTCCGCGCGTCTGGGCACATCGTCGTGTCCCACAGCTGCTCGGCGTTCATCTCCCCCAACCCCTTGTACCGCGTCACGTGCACGCCCTTTTGCCCAAGCTCACTGATCAGCCCCTGCAGCGCGTCCGCATCCTCCACGATCATGCTCTCCCCCCCCTTCAGCCCTACCGCATACGGCGGCGCCCCCACTGACCGGATATCCTCCTCGATCGCCATGAGCTCGCGGTACTCCGCCGAATCCGCCAAGTTCCAGTCAACCACCGCCGCCTGACTGCGCGCTCCCGGCCGAAACGTCACGACAATCCGCCCCGCGCCGTGCCGCTTCTCCCAGTCGACGTCCACGCTCAGCGGACAAAGCTCCCCGTGCCTCTCCTCCAGGTAACCACGAAGCTTCCCCGCGACGCCCTCCACCTTCTCCCGCTTCCGAAAATCCCCCAACGTCATCCCGTTCACACGCAGCATCCCTGCCACCACCCGAGCATCACAACGCCGATCCACCTTGTTCAGTATCGAACGCCACCGCCGCAGCCGACCCGCAAAGTTGTACAGTACCTGCCCACTCAGCACCGGCCCCTGACCAGCCTGCACCGTCATGCCGTCGATCCCGTGCTCGATCAGAAACCGCTCCAGCGCCCCCTGGTCCTTCAAATACGTCTGGCTCTTCCCTCTGCGCACCCCGAACAACGGCGGCTGCGCCACGTACAAGTACCCCTTCTCTATCAGCTCCCTCATCTGCCGATAGAAGAACGTCAGCAGGAGCGTCCGGATGTGGCTCCCGTCCACGTCCGCATCGGTCATCAGTATCACCTTGTGATACCGAGCCTTCGATATGTCCAAACCCCCGTCCTCCCCGATCCCGCACCCCAGCGCCGAAATCAGCGTGGCGACCTCCACCGACGACAGCATCCGGTCTAGCCGCGCTCGCTCCACGTTCAGTATCTTTCCTTTCAACGGCAGAATCGCCTGGAAATGCCTGTCCCGCCCCTGCTTCGCGCTGCCCCCTGCGCTCTCGCCTTCCACGATGAACAGCTCGCTAATGCTCGGGTCTTTGCTCTGACAATCCGCGAGCTTCCCCGACAGCGTCGCACCGTCCAGCACCCCCTTGCGAACCACCTCCCTTGCCTTGCGCGCGGCCTCACGCGCCCTCGCGGCCAGAACCGCCTTCTCCACGATCTTGCGGGCCGTCTGCGGATGCTCTTCGAAGTACCGCGCCAAGCGCTCGCTCACCGCCGTCTCGACAATCCCCTTCACCTCACTGCTAACCAGCTTCGACTTGGTCTGCGAATCGAACGCCGCGTCCGGGTGCTTCACGTGGATCACACACGTCACGCCCTCCCTCGCGTCCTCCCCGCTCAAACCGTTCTTCACTTCCTTGAACAGATTCTGCGCCTGCCCGTAGCTATTCAGCGTCCTCGTCAGCGCTGCACGCAGACCCGTCAAGTGCGTTCCCCCATCCTTGTTGTGCACGTTGTTCGCGTAGCACAGGATCTGCTCGGCAAAACTGTTCGTCCACTGGATCGCCATGTCGATCCTGATCGTTCCCTGCTTCCCCTCGCCAACCGCCACCTCCGTGCCAAACGCGATCACATCCCCGTGAACCGGCTCCCGCTTCTGGCTCAGGAGCGCCACGAACTCGCTAATCCCACCCTGATATTCGTACACCTCCGACCGCCCCTCACCCCGCTCGTCCGTCAGCTGCACCACCAACCCCGAGTTCAGAAACGACAACTCCCGTAGCCGGTTCGCCAGGATGTCGTAGCTGTACTCCATCGAGCTGAAGATCTCCGCGTCCGGCTTGAACGTCACCTTCGTCCCCGTCTCGTCCGTCTCTCCTATCGCCGCCAGCGCCCCCTGCGGCACCCCACGCCGATACTCCTGGAACCAAAGCCGCTGCTCCCGCTTGATCTCCACGCGGACTGCCTCGCACACGGCGTTCACCGCGCTCACGCCCACCCCGTGCAGCCCTGCGCTCACCTTGTAGCTCGCATGGTCGAACTTGCCCCCCGCGTGCAGCACCGTCATCACCACCTCGGCCGCGCTCACGCCCCGCTCATGCATCCCCACCGGTATCCCCCGACCATCATCCTCCACCGTGACCGAGCCATCGAAATGCACGGTCACGTCGATGTGCTTGCAGAACCCCGCAAGATGCTCATCGACCGCATTGTCCACCACTTCCCATACCAAGTGGTGCAACGCCGACCCGTCGTGCACATCGCCGACATACATGCCCGGCCGCTTGCGCACGGCCTCGAGCCCCTCCAGAACCGTTATGTTTCCAGAGTCATACTCATCCGCCGCTTGCGGCTCCTGCGGTGCCTCGTTCGTCAAACCACGCTCCCAGGCTGGCTCCACAACTGTGCTATTTCCATGACGCGCCCATCGGAAGATCCGGTGCCCGGCGCCAGCGGAGAAGGTTCAGCGGAACGACTTCCCAACGCGGCAACCGTCCGCGCCAAGAGCACCCATCTCATAGCGCTCCCCGCACCCGCCCGCAAGCCATTTCCTGCATCAATATTGCTGTTTTCCTCGCTGGCTGATCGGCCGTTCTGGTCCCATCCATCCCCCTCCTCCTGCTCCCTTTCCCTCACAGCAACAACCCCGGCTCGCTCGACCCCGTCTCGCGTTCACTCGACGCCCTCCACCCGCACCTGTGCGACGCCCTTTCCGCACTTCCGCCCCTCCCCCTCGAGTCCAGCTGACAATGGCCTGCTTCACGACAGCCAGACCCACTGCTCCGCTACCTCCGTTCCAGCATCGTTGCAGCCGCCCTCCCCAACGCAGCCCAAACCCCAACCACGCCGGCCCGCACCCACCATTCCGCTCCACCGCCGCCTGCCCGCTTCCAGCCTCCGCGGCCGCCACCCCCGCGCCGGGCCCGCCACACCCGCACGCCCACACGCCTTCTTGACACAGCCAGCCCGTTCCCTCTCGCCGACGGCGCGCTCCTCACACCCGCCGACTCAGCGAACCTCCCACCATCACCCAGTCCGCCCGCCCTCGCCGTCCCACCTCTGCAAAATCCACTCCCTCACCTCGCGCCGTGCTCACGAACACCTGACCCTCCCACTCGCCCAGGTGCCCATAGATGGCACGCACTCGGTTGTCATCCAGTTCGCTCGACACGTCGTCCAGCAGCAGAATCGGCTGCACTCCCCGACACAGCCGCACGCACTCCAGCTCCGCCAGCTTGAGCCCCAGCGCAACCGCCCGCTGCTGTCCTTGCGACGCCAACCGCCGCACCCCGCGCCCGCTCAGCGTCAATTCGAGGTCGTCACGCTGTGGGCCATATCCCGAGACCTTCGACCGAGCGTCCCTCCCACGCCGCCTCGCCAGCTCCTCCACGAATTCCTCGCGCAACACACTCCCGCCCGGCCGATACACCAGCGCGAGATCCAAACCCGGCGCACCCACTCCGCGAAAGGCCACCACCGCAGCCTCCGCAAGCCTCGCTGCAGCTTCACCTCTCGCTTCGGTCAGCCGAGCGCCGCACTCGCCCGCAACCGCCTCGAACGCGTCCAACTCACGCGCGCCCGTTCCCCGACGCGATAGCGCCTCTTGCCTCTCCTTCATGGCCCGCGCGTACCGACTCCGAAACCCAACCGTCTCCGGATGCGCAAACAGCGCCAGCCGGTCCAACAAGCGACGGCGCTCCGCGGCGCCTCCGACCGCCAGCCCCAAGTCGCCCGGACAGAACACCACCACCGGCGTACGCGTCGCGTACCCAGCTGCCGTCGACGCCACCACCCCATCAATCGCCAGCAACCGCCTCTGCGGCCCCAGCCCCGCCGTCTGTTCGCGCCGAATCCCCCTCTCAGCCACCCTCATTCTCACCGACGCTGCCCCTGCTCCTTGCTGGATCATGTCCCCGGCCCGATCCGTGCGAAAACTGCGACTCGTCGCCCCGAAGTACAGCGCCTCCAGCAGACTCGTCTTCCCCTGACCGTTCTCCCCCACGATCACGTTCATGCCAGAAACAGGCTCGAAGTCCACACGCACGATGTTGCGAAACGTCCGTACCGCAACCCGCTCGAACACCACGACCCGCCCTGCCGCACAATCCGTCAAATCCGCATCGGCATGACGACCGCCACGTAGCTACTCGTGGGACTCCCCCCTGCGGGCGTCAACACCGCAGGATCGAGTTCGCCACTCACACCGAGCACCACCTCGTCCTCGGACATCGCTCCGAGCACGTCCAAAAAATACCGGGCGTTGAAGCCAATCATGAACTCCGGCCCCGCGTAGTCCACCGGCACCTCGTCGAACCCTTCCCCGCTCTCCGGGCTCTCGCTCTCGAATCGCATCACGTTGTTGCCCAATGTGAGCTTCACGCCCCCCGTGCGATCGTTCGCCGCGATCGATACCGCCCGCAGCGCGTCCGCCATTGCCATCCGTGGCGCCTGAACCATGTGGTCCGAACTCGCTGGAATGACCTGCCCATACGGAGGAAACTGAGCGTCCACCAATTTCACGCTGAACTGGAGCGCTCCCAGCTGGAAGAACGCGTTCGGCCCGCTCTGAAGCATCCTCACCGTCCCAGCCTGCGCCTCCTCGGCATCCCCCTTGGCCACCTCCGCCAGCACCTCGTCACACAGACGCTTCAGCTCCATCACGCCCTTGAGAGGAACAAGAATGCTCCCGCTCGCCTCACTGCACGGTGTCTCCACTTCCATCTTGCTCAGCCGGTGCCCGTCGGTGGTCACCATCCGCACCCGCCCACGTTCCCACTCGAACAGCGCACTGTTCAGATGAACCCGAGTCTCGTCCGTCGAGATGGAGAAATGCGTGCCCCCAATAAGCCCAGCCAGCACGTGAGCAGGCAGCATCTGCACCACTGCCCCGCTCTCCGGTGCCGGCAACGACGGAAACTCCTCCCCAGGAATGCCGTGCAGCGTGTATCGCCTCGGCGACCCCACCGCCTGCACTGTCGTCCCCGCCCCGTCCCCCGTCACGATCTCGATCTCCCCTTCCGGCATCATCCGCACGCGCTCGAACAGATCCCGCGCCCCAACCGCCACTGATCCTCCCTTGTCCACCTTCGCAGGCACACTCCCGCTCACAGCCAAATACAGATCCGTAGCCGCCAGCTTCACCCGGTCCGGGCCCTCCACTTCCAGCAGAACATTGCCCAGCACGGGCATCGTGCTCTTGCGGTTCGCTACCCCCTGACAGCGCGCGAGCACGCGCAGCACATCCTTTCTTCCGACTACGACGCGCATTGTGCGCCACGTGTACCCGCGGATCGGCTCCGCCGCTAGCCCCTGATTATAGGGGGCTGAAGCCCCCTAACCCGTCTTCTACAGAATAACTCAATCTAAATACCGTCGTAGTGGTCATAGAGCCTGTTGATCGAGGGGATAACTAACTCAACTACTTGAAATATAAGACATTATTGACCACAGAACCCCTCGCCTGCCCTGCTCCGCCGTTGTGGGTCGCTGTGCACGGGGCCGGCGTGCAGCTGTTCTGCCCACGGACGAGACCGAAGAAGCACCCGTCTGTTTCCAGACGTTATCCCCAAGCCTGTGGATGACATTCATGACTGAATGTGGCTTCTGCCCCCCAACACACAAGCTGAAGTTCAACCACGCCACCTGTGCTCCACACGCAGCCAAAGCTTCTTGCCCTCGCGCACACCACCCGACACCAGCTTCCTCGAGCGCCGATCGGCTATCTTGCAGCACTCCGCGGCGTCGACAAAGCAACCACCGGCTCCAGTCTAGCCAATGCATCGACCAACTCGCGCCTCGCCTGCTCGTAGGTTCGCGGTCCCACCTGCCCATCGCGATGCGCGCCCTCGAGGTTCCCGAGCTCACGGAGGATGAGCCACCGAGCTGCTTCGATCTGCTCCGCATGCGCAGCTCCCATGGCTGCTGTCCTGGCCCCAGCTGCGCGCCCACGCGCTGCGACACCGCCGACAACGAACCCCATCGCCGCCACCAGAACGACCCAGCGCCCAGGTCCCGGCACCGGCAGCCCGCCCATCGTGATTTCGAGAACATTCGGCAGAGATTCACCCGAGCCCGCGATTCGAGCGCTGGTCATCAACACCCGGCGCCCATCATCGCTTCGTTCACCCGTCGCCGGCGGAAGACCCCGAACGGCCAGCGTCATGCCCGGCGCGCTTTCGGCTACTACCGTTGCTTGCACGAGTCGGGGCGGCATGCCCAGCGTGAGCTCGTGCTCACGACCATCATGGCGCGGCACCTGGAACCTGAAGACGACCGAATGGACACCGGGTCCAACCGTCCCCTGCAGCCGAGCGCCATCGTGCTTGTTGTGCACGATCGTCAGACTGTCTGTCGCTTCGGGTGTGTCGAAAGCCACCGCCTCGCTGGGCAGTTCGATCCTGACGGCCGCTGGAACCCATGCTGCTGCCCCGAAGTTGGCGATACTGAACAGCGCCTCGATCACGAATGCCCGCTCTTGAGGCAGCACGAAGACCTTGGCAACCGAGCCCACCCTCGCTGCAGCAGCGTCACGCGTTACTGGATACACGTGCAGGCGCACGCGGGTCCCTGCACTGTGACCTACCGTGAATGCGGGTGAAGCGAACGTCGCCGAATCTCGGGTTGTGCGAGCGCGCAAGCGATCCGCCGCACCACCCGGCAGGTTGTCGAACCTGACGCTGCCGTCCTCACCGGTCGGCGCCGTTCGGCCGGTTCGGGAGTCTGCGGCAGGGACGCCTTGCGTGACCTCCAGCTGTACCCGAAGGTTCGGGATGCCGTGACCCTGCGCGTCGAGCACCTGAACGAGCACTGTTCCTGCGGGCAGTGTCGGGTCTGCTTTTGCCGAGTCCGGGTCTCCTTCCGAGCCGCCCGTGAGGCTACCGCCGGCTTGGTCGACAGGAGGGTGACCGGGCGGCAGTAGCCCGGGCCCGCCCGGCTGCGCTTCGGCGTCGACTGAGGTCTCGTCTGGCCGTTGCGGCAGCGGGGGATGTTCTTCCGGCAAGCCCTGCGCGGACGCGTCCTGCGCCCGGCCCGGCCCCGCCACCAACGACAGCACCAGCCACAGCGCCACACACAGCAGGCGTCTCATGTTCCCTCTCTGCGCACGCCGCACGTCGGGCACTCCGGCAAGGTCGCGTCGAAAACCGCCGGACAAGCCGGACACAATACCGAACCCTCAGGCGCCAACGGTTGGTTGCAGTCCGCGCACACCCCCAAGGTCAGGGCGTTTCTATTTCCGCAGCGCTCGCACCGACGAGACGGGCCAGGGGCGGCTACTGGCGCCTGAGCCTCGGCCCGCGCCGCTTGTCGTGACGTTCCGTGTCGCTTGCGGTCGTTCCGCGCTTTCCGGCCAACAGCTGGGGCCGAGCCTGCCGGGCCCAGGTGGCGAGCCAGGCGCTGCTCGGCGGCCCGACGCGCAGCCTCCAGGTTCCGATCGACCTCGAGCAAAAGAGCCTTGGCTTCCTCTCGGTAGCGTGCTGACAACACGGCGTAGTCGTCCTCGCTCAGTTTGCCCACGCGGCGTTCGTACTCCAGGTCCTTGAGCGTTCGCAGCACGGCGCGCTTGTGTTCTTCCGCGGCGCGTGGGGCTGCGAGATGGAGGGCCTCCTCCAAGGTGAGCTCGGTCTCACCGCCCAAACTGAGCAGGCTCGTCCAAAGCAGCCAGACCACCAGCACCAGTAGTCCGCCGGCGGTCAGCAGCAAGGCCAACGGCAGCCCGTAGCGCGCTGCCACACCGATGAGCACACCCCCGCCTGCAACCACCGCAGCGATTGCGGCCCAGCGGCGCTGACGCACGGTGTCAATCATTCCGATTCCAGCGCCTCGCCTGCGAGAATCGACGCGCACCGATCCCGCCCAGCAGCAGTCCGGCGAGTGGCGCAAGCACCAGCCCGTGTGCCGGCTGCCCAGCCCGAAGCTCCCCCGGGCTGCCCGACGCGGGCGCCCTCGACGCCGCCATCGTCGACGTCGGCGAGCCCGACGAAGTCGACGATGCGCCGAGCCACAGCGCCAGTGCCGCGCTTGCCGTCGCAGCGCCGGCCACGCGGGCCACGGCCCACGCTCCCAGCCGCGTTGCCGTTGCCTCGGGCCAGAGAGAGATGGAAGCGCCCGCGATCACGACGAACAGGCCAACCCAGATCCAGGTCACCAGCGGGTTGATGTGGACCTGGAAGGTTGCGCGTCCAGACGAAGCATCCACGCTACCCAGGGCCACGTACAGGTCCTCGTCCCAACCGCGAAGCAGCCCGATTTCGGTCGTCGGCGAATCCGGCATCCGCTGGTAGGCGAATTTGGCCGGGGTGACCGTGCCGAGTGAACGCCCCGCCTTGTGCACCAGGAGCTGTGCGAACAGCATCTGTTTGGTGATGTCCCCCTGCTGGGCCCGGGTGCACGCAGGGCTGCCCGGACAAGTGTAGCTTTGCCGGTACGTGATGGAGTACTTGCCGAGGTCGTACTTGGCTCCGGGCGCGAGGCTCGTTTCACCATTGAGCGTCCAGGCGGTGCCCAGGAACCCCAGGTACATCGCGACGATCCCCAGATGCACGATGTACCCGCCGTAACGACGGCGGTTCTTGTCCACCAACCGAACGAGCGACACCGCTGCGGACTCACGTTCATCGCGCCGGGCAGCCGCGGAGCGGCGCGCCAGGATCCCGAAAACGAACTCCTGGACGACGACGACGAGGTTGACCGCCACCAACACGACGGTGATCCACGGCAGAACCGACTGCAGCGCCTCCAGAGTGCGACCGAGCACGCCCGGGTAGGGTTCCTCGGACGCGACGATCGGAGGATAGCCGAGGCGCGCTCCGAACAGGCCGTGCAGCACTCCGGCCAAGACAGCGCCCGCCAGCGGCGCGGCGGCGGCCTTGCGCAACGATGTCCCGCTGGTCTTGCGCCATCCGAACAGGGGAGCCAACCCCATCAGGGCGAAGACGAGCAGTCCAATCGGGCCCATCCAGCGGTTGTAGAAGGGCGGCCCCACCACCGACGACTCGTCGAGCAGCCATTCGGTGAGCTTCGGGTAGA